>JANPIW010000046.1:0-11010 GCA_031425215.1 Verrucomicrobiaceae bacterium | reverse complement strand
CGTTGCGCATGAAGCGCTGCTTGCCGTTCATATACAGGATGATGGCGCTGGCGTTTCCTTCATCGGGCTTGTTGATATAAGCGCCATCTTTTGAGTCACCCGGCCCATTGTCAAAATCACCATACCGTTGGGAAGCCTCGGAGGCGTCACGCGTCATGGGCAGGTCGGGGATCACATTGTATTGATAATCCTCCCAATACTGGCCATCACCGGCTCTGGACGTGCTGCTAAACTTCACCAGTCTGTATTTGTTGTCCACCGTCTGATCTGTCTGGCCGCCTCGATGGAAGCCGACGTCAACATCCGAGAAAAAGCTGCTGAAATTATGCGCAAAGAAGTTATCCGAGTCCCAGAGCGCGTGCTTGGTCCAGAGACCTGCCGCGACTTTTGTCCTCCCGGCAAGTATCCGGTAGTCCCCATACTTCGGCACCATGCTGCGCACGGTGTCGGAGCCAAAGTAACCGTAACTCCCCATCTCCCGCGCTCCTTTGTCGCTGGGTTGATATAAATCCCTGTTAATGAGATCCTCGGATCGAGACTTGACTCCCGCCGTGCTGTTGGTCGGAGCGTATCCATAAATCAGACCGTTCATCATGATGTTTCCACCAATGCCGTTAGGATCCTCCGCTTTGGAAATGTTGACACTGGAGCGTCCGCTATCCCATGAGGCAAACCGTCCTCTCGTTGGGCCCTCTCCCTCAGTGTCTCTGACCGCTCCGAAATCGGGCGATCCCGCGTTGTTCCGCACAGCCCCCTTGTAGCGTTTCATCGCGCCACCGAAATTGAAGCACCACCATCTGCACGCGTTGCTCTCCTCGATTCTTGTACGGGTTCCTGCATTTTCATCACTAGTCTCCTTCTCTTGGGTCGAGTAGCGCACCAGTTCAGGTGGGGGCGCGGCCTGCTCCCCGGTCGGAAATTGAACTTCAAAAGACTGCACGGGTTGCGTGTTTTGCCACTTGTGGTTCGAATAAAGATCAAACTTCATCGGATTATTCACCTTGTATTTGATCTCCTCGTCTCTCTTAACAGTGAAGAAGCTGCTCACAAACGGGTAATTATATAGGCCGGACTCATCGCTCGAACTGGCGTCATCGTCGTAGCCTGGATCAGTAGGCATGCCATTTCCTGTGCCCTTGACGCGCCGTCCCTGGGTGATGGCACGCGGAGAGTAGTGACCTCCTAGCGGGTAGATGCCGTGATTCGGATCCATTCCGGTGATTCCACCACCAAACTCGAGGTTTGATTTCAACACTTGGTCCTCAGTGGTGCTGAAAACAGAGTTCCACTTTCCCTCGGAGTTTTTAGCCTGAATTCCACTCAGACTTTCGCCCGCCATCACGACAGTAAACTCTGGGCAATACTTGGTCCAACCAAGTGACGGGATGAAGAATTCGAGCAACACAGCCAGCTGAATGCGCTTTTCGTCAGTTTTCAGGGGGGTGTCACGATCCAGCGTTGCGTTCCAATTCTCTGGGTCGGCTCCGGGATGGGTTATGACCCTCTTTGGATCGGTGCGACTCGTGCTTGCCACGGCGCCCCATGTTGTCCAAGTTTTTGCTGTAGGAAATGGCGGGAAATTGGAATACCAATAGCGACGCTCACTTTGACCCGTGTACGGATCGTTGAATGTTTCCGCCTTCCTAGAGTTCCCAGGCTGCAACTCATTCTCGATCATCTCCGCAGTGCGTCCTCCGCTAACCGTGCCATTGGAGTTTGCGGATTCAAATGATGGAATCACATATTTATCACCAGATGGCACCCTGATTCGGTAACTACCCTCGTCATTAAGTCCGTCTGCGGTGCAAATGAACTGAAGGCCGATTTCAGAAATGGTTGGGAAGCGCCCAAAGCCCTTATATTCGATTCCATCTTTTTTCCAGATCGTCGGAGTGACTTGCCCATGTCCAGGGAAGACCCCGGAAGGCACGATCTCGTTTTCGAGGTTCACATTGGTAGGTGTGCCCGTCCAACTGAACTTGGTGACCTTATAACGCGGTTCCGTGTAGGTGTAATAGTCCCGGCTTTGTGGTCTGTCATTCACCTCCGGGCGGTATCGGCGGTAGATTGCCTTCATTTCGGCCTTGTGAAAGGCATCTGATTTTCCTGGATCCGTGTTACCTGACTTGTTGTCCTCAAATCCCCAACTCCCCACGTCATCTCTCCAAAAATAGTCCATCCCACCGCTCGCTGATTCATTGAGAGTGTTTGCCTTTTCCCCTTCATCCTTGATAAATTTCGGAGCAAGGAAACTGTCATACATGTTTGTGGTGCGAATGTAATCAAAGATTTCGACAAGGATTTGCCTGGAATCTTTGTCGCCGTACTTGCCCTTGAAACTGGCTCCCCCGGGAAATGAGGACGACATCAGGGTGTCGAGGTAATTCATCAACTCGCCATTTCTCCGCAAGCCTTGCGATGCTCCGGCATCCTCGCCAATGTCTGCCTTGGCGCTATCCGCGTTATACCGGCTGAAGTAGTAGGTGTTTCGTGAGTTCTTGAAATCATCGTCCAAAGTCGATGCGGTGGCGATCGCTGTGTCGTAACCCGTGCGGAACTTCTGCCCCGAACTGCCGCTCACACTCCCATCCAAAGTGGCATCCGGCACTGGCCACATGGCAACCCTGGGTCGGCCGAAGAGATTCACCTCCGGAGCCTTGCTGCTGGCCGTCATAAAAAATCTGGTGCGCTCCAATGTAGTCTCGTCCAGCAAGGTGACCTCGCCTTGGTTCTCGAGCGTGACCTTGAAGTTATTTTCTGTGCGCTTGTTTCCGCGCATCCCGTCGTCAAACATCAGTTCATCAAGGGAGGCAAAGAGGTGCTCTTTTGAGGGAGGCAGCGACGCGCTGTCGCCTGGCCGGGCTCCGTCTTGATTCCAAATTCTGACAATGTCGGCATCTTTCTCGCGGGGTGTTGCGCCCGAATCATAGACCTCATCCACCTCGTCAAACATGAACACCCGCCGCCCGTCCTCTGAACCACCATAATGAATTCGCGGCATCAAATCATATATTTGTCTCTTCAACTGCCAGTCTGAGGCCGAGGAACTCCTCCCCGAGCGCTTGTAGGGGTATGAGTCCAGAAATTTCGGATTGCCCTCGGTGCCTGGATAAAGCACCGTGCTCAAGGCCACCGTGGCTGGGTGACCGGGAAAACGCTGGTATTCATGCATTGTCGGTGGCGCATCCACCCAACTCTTGTCGCGGTCGTGGAAAAAGGTCGGCACCGCCCAATAACCCGGCTCGGATGCGGTGTTGATGTTGATATGACTGGAATCGTCATCCGTCCAAAATGCGATACGACCGACGATGGGGTTGTCCTCTGATGGAGCAACTCCGCCAGCCCATCTACCGTCACCGCCGACGGATCCCATCGTTCCATCTTTGAGTACATACACCCACTCAACCGGCATAGGGAGCCTCAGTGCATTGACATCGCCGGTGCCAGCCAAAACGACGCCATTGATCGACGCTCCGCCATTTGGGGTCTTGTTCGAGTAGCTGAAACCCTCCACTGGCTGAAATGTTCCCATCACCGCAGCAGCTCTTGGATCAACAATGGGGTAGAAGACCTTTACAGCCGTGCCTTCAGCCCTAACCACGGGATCGTTCATATCAACATACTTGTCCGGCATCCCATCCCAGCCGCCTTCTGGCACGTCTCCCGTAATATTCGCGTCTGTGCCGGTCACCACCATTTGACCATCAGAGTACAATTTGTACCCCTGCTCGAAAGTCCCGGTGGAAGAATAAACTCGGATCGCTCCCGGTTGCGACGCCCAGAGCCGGGCGGCGTTTCTGTTCCCCTCGTTGTAGGTGGCAGATCGTATCTGGCCGATCACCAGATTCACCGCGCTGTCAGCCAGTTGCTTGGCGCTGTTGCCCCCGGCATAGACCTTGGAGGCTTTGAATTCAGCGTCGCTCACCGTGAACAACGCCATGACGATGACCGTTGCCAGCGTTACAAGCGCCAGCACCGATATGAGAGCAAGACCCTTTTGGGTGCGGATGTGATTGAGAAGTTTCCTTTTCATAATGATTTAAGGGGGGTTTTTTCTCCTTTTTTCCATTTCACCAGACTCACGATGCATTGTCAATGAAATTACAATGCAATTACATTTGGGGGCATTTGGGGTTTCCCCTGATGGCGGACTTCAATGACCTGGCCGTGCGGACGTGAAGTGAGCGGAAGGGTTATTCTCTTTGACTTGCCATCTCACGTCACTAGTCTCAGCCCCGCATGAAACCCACCTCCGTATTCGCCGTTGCGGCATTCTCTGTCGCATCCATTGTGTCCGCTCAGGACGAAAAAAAGCCCGCCGCCCAACCCGCCGCCGCTGAAAAGCCAGCGGAAAAACCGGCCGATCCAGCCAAGCCCGGCCCCGTGCCTATGGACAAGATCAGCTACCTCATGGGCCGTGAAATCGCCTCCATGCAAACCCAACAGCTCGGCGAAACAGGTCTCAAGGTCGATGTCGAAAGCTACCTCGCAGGCGCACGCGACGGCATCGATGGCAAGGAACCAAAGTACAAGAAAGAGGAACTTGATGCCGCCTACGCGGCATTCCAAGCGCACATGATGGGCCAGGAGGAGAAGCGCATGGCGGCTGCGCAGGCTGGCGCTGGCAAGTCCAAGGAAGACGGCGAAAAATACCTCGCCGACAACAAGAAACGCAAAGAGGTGACCACCACCGCCAGCGGTCTGCAATATGAAGTGCTCAAAGCCGGTGACGGTCCGAAACCCGCTGTCACCGACACGGTCTCCTGCCACTACAAAGGCACGCTGCTGAACGGCACCGAGTTCGACAGCTCCTACGCACGTGGCGAGCCTGCGTCCTTCCCGCTCCAGGGCGTGATCAAAGGCTGGACCGAGGCGCTGCAGCTCATGCCTGTGGGATCGAAGTACAAACTCTTCATCCCTTCCGACATGGCATACGGCCCGGGCGGTTCACCGCCAAAAATCGGCCCCAACGAGGCGCTCATCTTTGAGGTCGAGCTTCTCGGCATCGTCAAGTGATGCGGTGGCGCCATTTGTAATCACCAACGGGGCGGATGAGAATCCGCCCCGTCTTGTTTATCTTGCATCCGACACCCCAGTCATGGCCGCCAACACCGAGTTTATCCATTACAGCAAATGGTGGCTGCGCGCCGGACGGTGGATTGTTTTCTTCCTCATCACGCTCGGGTTCTGCGTGACGTACCTCTGGCTCGCCGGGCTGCTCATCACCCAGACGAATCACACCGACAAAGACATCCTCGGCGCCGATCAAAAACACAACATCAAGCTCGCGCTCCAAACCCGCGACGATCTGTCGCCTGACTTCTCCAAAGGAGTCTCGCAGCCCATCAAGGACTGGTTTCCCCATCGCACGGACGGAGTGGTGAATCCTCTCTGGCCTTGGATCGCCGCGTGGCTCGCGGACGACGGTCACACCATCTCCGGTCCGGCCGAAGTCACGGCGCAGGATCGCACCCTCTTCACACGCGGACGCTGGTTCCATGTCGGCGCGACCATGTGCTTCCTGGTCTTTCTGGGCATCGCTTGCATGAGAGCATTCTCACTGCCCGCGTCTCTCAATGTCATTCTGCTCGCAGGCCTCGGCGGGTTGCTGCCGCGCGCCGTTTATTTCCAGCCGGAGCCGGTGTACTTCGTTTTTCTTCTGCTCACGTTTGTCGCCTGCATCTTCGCGCTGAAACGGAATTCACTCTGGATTTATGGCGCCGTCGGTGTGTTGTCCGGCGTCGCTTACATGGCAAAAGGCTCCATCGCACCGTTGCTCGCTGTGTTCATCGGCGTGAGCACCCTGCGCTGGGCCTGGGGCTGGATATTGGAGCGTCGCCCCGGACAGCCCACCACACTCTGGCTGCGCCGCAATCATCTCCTCGGCCTCCTCATTCTCGTCATGTGCCACCTCATGACCATCGGCCCGCGCCTTGCATTCTCCGCCGAGCGCTTCGGCAGCCCCGCTCACAGCTATCCCGCTTACTGGATGTGGTTCGATGACTTTGATGCCTGCTACCAATGGATGAATGAGCACGGCTCCAAGGAATCACTGCAAAACATCCCGCCGGAGAAAAAACCCTCCTTCTCAAACTACGCCGCCACGCACACAAGGGAGCAAATGACAGACCGCCTCATCAGCGGCACCAAAGTAAAGCTCGGCGAATTCCTCTGGCCCGGCAAAACCGCGCCGAGCCGCGAGCAGAAACCCTGGAAGGGCGTGCTCGAGCTGCGTGGAATTTATCTTGGCGCGCTGCTCGTCATCCTCGTCGCCCTGGTGGGAGTCATTTTCTTCGCCACGCCAAAACCCAGCCACGCCGGCGAACGATTGCATCCCGAGAGCATCACTATCACGCTCTTCGTGATCGGTTCATTCGCCGCGTACGCGCTAGCCTATGGATGGTACACACCCATCGGTCGAGGCGACCGCTTCATGCTCTCGCTCTACGCACCTCTCGTGCTCGCCTTCGTCTGGGCCTGCGAGGGCTGTGTGCGTCGCGCACGCAGGAGAAAAGCCAGCCTCTGGATATTCGCCGGTTACGAGACCGCCCAGTGGCTGCTCTTCGCCACGATCACCTGGCGGCTCATCGAGATCGCGCAGTTCCCATACTTTAGGAATTGAGGGCGCCTCTGCTCCGTGTGCTGTTCAAACAACCGGACACCTGTGCCCGCATGGCACGGAAGGCACGGAAGGATCATCGAAAAAATCCGCCCAAGAAGCTTGTCACGCGTCGTATTCCCTGCGCACACTCACACATCACCCACCCATCCATCAAAACACACTCCACACCATGAACCGCAGACACATCATCACCGCCGGAGGAGCCGCCCTCGCAGGCTCCATCATCCTCCCCCGTCAAGCCAGCGCCGCCGCCTCCATCGGCCTCGAGCTGCCGCCGCTCGGATACGAGCCCGCCGCGCTCGAGCCTCACATTGACGCCATGACCATGACCATCCATCACGGCAAGCACCACAAAACATACGTCGATAAACTCAATGAAGCCCTCAAAGCCGCCAGCTCCTCGGCGACCGATCCCGTCGCGCTCATCAAAGACCTCGGCGCGCTTCCCAAAGACCTCCAAACCCCCGCCCGCAACCACGGCGGCGGCCATGTGAATCACACCTGGTTCTGGCAATGGATGACGCCCGGCGGCGCCAAAGCACCCGGCGGCAAACTCGCCGAAGCCATTCAGTCCAGCTTCAGCAGCATCGACGATTTCAAAAAAGCATTCGCCGACGCCGCCACCAAACGCTTCGGCTCCGGCTGGGCCTGGCTCATCGTCAAACCCGACGGCAAACTCGCCGTCACCTCCACGCCCAATCAAGACAACCCGCTCATGAAAGGCATCGTGGCCGACTCCGACCTCGGCACCCCCATCCTCGGCATCGACGTCTGGGAGCACGCCTACTACCTCAAGTACCAAAACAAACGCCCCGACTACATCACAGCCTGGTGGAACGTCGTGAACTGGGACGTGGTGGCCAAGGGCTTTGATTCTGCGAAGTAATCCTGGATGAGCCAGCCACTCGCGCAGCTCCAGTCGGACGCCTGGCTCGGCGATGCCGTGCTCGAACTCTACGCCCGCTCCTGGGTGTTGCGCGAGCACGGCAAGGTGGACGCGGAAACCAAAACCCGCTTCACCTGCAACCAGTTCCTCAACTGCACCGGCAACCCCACACAGGTCGAAGCACAAATCGGCGCCGTCTATCGCGAGCACGGCCTTGACGCAGCCTTCACCTGGATTCGAGAAAAACTCGAGCCTCTCTTCCTCAAACAAGAGTCCGTCAGACGCAGAACCAAACGCGCATGAAAACGATGACGGCAACAGCCCAGACGCACTCGCCAGCACGCTGGATCGCGCTGGTCGTTCTGTTACTGCTCATCTTCGCCGGAGTGAATCGCATTTTCAAATCCGCCGCTGGCAGCAGCGGTGGAGCGGATTCCCAACCGTTTCCGAGATCAATCATTCTCACGCGGCCCAAATTCGAAACGGCTGATGAATCAACCAGCCAAACTTCTTTATCCCAAGGCGACGATCTCGCACTCCAGGCAAACCAGCCGCAAGCCTCGTCGCACATCAGCAAACCGAATGTTCCCACCAGCGATCTCTCCAGCGCCCCGCCAACTCCTCACGACAAACCTGTTTCCGCCGCCAGCGCGCCAGCAGCATCCATTCTGTACTTCCACTCCAGCCAATTCCTCAGCCTCTCCACTGACAAAGCAGAAGCCTCCTCTCAGATCGCACGTCTGAAAACCGCCGCCAATCAAGTCGGCGCCAGTCATCCCGGCGCGCTCATCTTCGATGTCGATGGCATCAGCACCGACACCGTCCCCTTCCTCCTCCTTTCCAATCCCGCCTTCGACATCACCCCCGAAATCGAAAGCGCCTTCAACCGCGATACTTCGCACTGAGCACTGAGCACTTAGGACTGAGCACTCCGGTTGCAATCGACATCACATCGCGCACTCTACGCGCCCTCATGCCCGAAACCGACAACCGCGAAATCATCCTCGAAGCACGCGCCCTCACGCGTGAGTTCGATGGCGTGAAAGCGCTGGATGCTTTCTCATTCAAGCTCCATCGCGGCGAGGTGCTCGGCCTCCTCGGCGCAAACGGCGCGGGCAAGACCACCGCCATGAACTGCCTCCTCGGCCTGACGCTTCCCACCTCGGGCGATCTGTTCGCCTTCGGCAAAAAACTCCACGATCACAAAATCGAGATTCTCAAGAAATCGAACTTCTCCTCGGCCTACGTCAGCCTGCCGGGCAATCTCAAAGTCTGGCAGAACCTCCTCGTCTTCGCCCACATTTACGGCGTGCCGAATCCGAAAAAGAAAATCGCCGAGCTGCTTGAGCTTCTCGAAGTCACCGACCTGCGCGACCGCGTCACCGGCCAGCTCTCCGCAGGCGAGTCCACGCGTGTGAATCTTTGCAAAGCCTTCCTCAATGATCCCGAGCTGCTCATGCTCGACGAGCCGACCGCCAGCCTCGATCCCGACATCGCCGACAAAGTCCGCAAGGTCGTCCGCCACCGCCAGCAGGCGCACAACTGCGGCATCCTCTACACCTCCCACAACATGAAGGACATCGAGGAGGTCTGCGACCGCGTCATCTTCCTGCACAAAGGCAAGATCGTCCGCGAAGGCACGCCCGCCGACATCGTCGCGCAGTCGGAGGGCAGCACGCTCGAAGATGTCTTCATCAAAATCGCGCGCGACGGGGAAGTGCTAGACTCGTGACAGCCATGCCAGGCAAAGGAAAACCGATTCAATCATGCACCGAGCGCGAGATTCATTTCATGCTCGTCTCAGGCACCGCGGTAACGGTGTTCATCTTGCTGGTTACTCGAAACCACGAGGCAACTGGATTGGGTGTTTGGTTATTCAGACTGATCTGCCTGGGCTGGCTATTGGTGGTATGGTGCGCTGCGATTCGAGAATTGAGGCGGCGAAGAAAAAAGAAAACATGAATCGAAATTGTCCATGAACCTCCGCGTCATCAGCGCCCTCGTGCTGCGCTACCTCTTTCTCTACACACGCTCGCCCATGCGACTCGTCGAGCTGGTCTTCTGGCCCGTCGTCGATCTCGTCGTCTGGGGAAACGTCACCGTCTTCATCCAGCGCAACAGCACCGCGGACTTCGGCGGCTTCATCACCTTCATCCTCGGCGCCATGATCCTGTGGGACATCATGTTCCGCGCGCAGCAGGGCGTGGCCATCTCCTTTCTCGAAGACGTGTGGACGCGCAATCTGCTCAACATCTTCGTCGCCCCCGTGCGCACCTCGGAGTACCTCAGCGCCACGTTCTTCGTCGGCTTCCTCCGCATCCTCGTCACCGTCGTCGTGCTCGGGCTGATTTCGTGGTTCGGATATTCCTTCAATGTCTTCACGCTGCACTGGTGGCTCATCCCCTTCTTCGCCAGCCTCATGTTTTTCGGCTGGGCGCTCGGCATGATCTCCACCGCGCTCATCCTCCGCTGGGGCCAGGCCGCCGAGTCGCTTGCGTGGGCCGTGCCGTTTTTTCTCCAGCCCGTCGTCGCCGCATTTTATCCCGTGCAGGACATGCCCTCCTGGTCGCAGCCCATCGCCTGGTGCCTGCCCGCCACGCACATCTTTGAGGGCATGAGAGAAGTGATGAAAACCGGCACCATGCAGTGGAACAGCCTCGCATGGGCCTTTGGGCTGAACATCCTCTACCTCGCACTAGCCGGCTGGCTCTTCGTTTGGATTCTCAATCTCACGCGCAAGCGCGGCCTGCTCACGAAGTTCGCGACGCAGTGACGCGAGACCAGCGCATGGAACGCCGACGAGTCGTCGGCCATCCGTCCTCGTTGTGACAACTCAGGAAACGCTCGTTGACCGCCCGATGCACGGACGGCATGTTTTGCTCCAATGAGTCCAGCGCAACCAGCATCAGGTCAAAGCCGACGCGGAAAAGTCTTCTTCCGCCGCATCCTCGCCGGCCATCTGGAGCGCGACGCGGATGGTGTCTATCGCTTCACCTACACACCCGAGTATCTCGCCAGACCCGATGCGCGCCCCGTCAGCCTCACGCTGCCGTTGCGACGCGAACCGTACGTTTCGCGCGTCCTGTTTCCCTTCTTTTCCGGCATGCTCGCGGAAGGCTCGCTCAAGATGCTGCAATGCAGGCTCCTGCGCATAGATCCCGACGACGACTTCACCCGTGTGCTCAAGACCACCGCGCATGAAGTCATCGGAGCCGTAAACGTGGAGGAATAAAAAGCCGCCGCATGATGTTCCCGCAAAACCTCTGCCTAAGCACACTGCGCCCGACCAACGGACAACCCTACAGCCCCGAGGCCGTCGAGACGCTATGGGCCGGAAAGCAAGTGCCGCCGGTCCTGCCGTTCGCCCAAGAGACCGTCGCTCACCTCCGTCGCGAAGGCGCGCCGCGCGTCTCCATCTCCGGTGTGCAGGAAAAAATCTCGCTTCGCCTCGTCGGTGACGTCCTCACACCGACGGAGCACGATGGCGAGTTTATCCTCAAAC
>JANPIW010000045.1:0-2529 GCA_031425215.1 Verrucomicrobiaceae bacterium | reverse complement strand
GACGGTTTTGGGCGAGGTTTTGTCACCCACGCGCGTTCAACAGTCGCTCCACCACATTCTCCACATTCACGCCCTCGGCTTCGGCGCGGTAGTTCACGAGGATGCGGTGGCGCAAGACGGGGCGCGCTAATGCTTGGATGTCGTCGAAGGTTACATGCGCGCGGCCTTCGAGGAGGGCGCGGGTTTTTGCGCCGAGGACTAGGCACTGGCTGGCTCGGGTGCCGGCGCCCCAGTTGATCCATTCTTTGACGAAGTCGGGGGCGTTTTTTCCTCCGGGGCGTGAGAGGGCGGAAAGGCGGACGGCGTAGCGCATCACGTCCTCGGCCACGGGCACGTCGCGCACGACGCGCTGGAAGGTGATGAGCTGCTCGCCGGAGAAAAGCTGGCGTGGCTTCTCACCGCCGCGCGCGGTGGTGCGGGCGACGACGGCGACCTCGTCATCCTCGCTGAGGTAGTCGATGACGATGTTAAGCATGAAGCGGTCGAGCTGCGCCTCGGGGAGCGGGTAGGTGCCTTCCATCTCGATGGGGTTTTGCGTGGCGAGCACGAAGAACGGCTCCTCAAGCGTGAGGCTGTTGCCCGCGACGGTGACCTGATGCTCCTGCATCGCCTCCAGCAGCGCGGCCTGCGTCTTCGGCGGCGTGCGGTTGATTTCATCAGCGAGGATCATGTTGGCGAAGATCGGGCCCTTCTTGAAAACGAGCTGGCGGCCTTTGTCGGTGTCCTCCAAAATCTCCGTGCCCGTGATGTCGGAAGGCATGAGGTCGGGCGTGAACTGGATGCGCTGGAAGCTCAGCGAGAAAACCTGCGCTAGCGTCTTCACCAGCAGCGTCTTCGCGAGACCCGGCGCGCCGGTGATGAGGCAATGGCCGCCGGAGAGCAGGCCGATGAGCATTTCATCAATGACGCGATGCTGGCCCACAACGACCTTGCCGACCTCGGCGATGATCTGCCTCCGCGCCGCTCTCAGTGCTTCGACTGCCGCCTGCTGCTCCTCCCTCGTGAGTGGTTGATCGTGTCCCGAGGCTGGCAGTGGGGCTGGCGTGTCACTCATATATAATAGGCGTCGATGCTGGGGTTGCGCGTCATTCAAGAACGTCGCGTGCCAAGTTCAACGATGAATGTCGCGCGAGACTATCGGCCCAAATACCTCGTGCTTTGACTTGGCCGCGAATAAGGCGACTTTCGCCGCGATCATTCGCAACTCCGTGCTCGGGGGCTGCGTTACACATCCTCGCAAATGAAGTATCTTTTCAGAGCACTGCTCCCGCTCGCCATTCTCGCCGTGTGCGGGTATGGCGCGTGGTGGTTTTACAAAAACAAACCGCAGCCCGACATGATGGAGATGCCCGCGCCGCTCGTGCGCGTGGAGGGCACGGCGCTGCGCAAGACCACGCACACCGTCATCGCGCGCTCGCAAGGCGTGGTGCAGCCGCGCACGCGCAGCACGCTGCTGCCGGAGGTTTCGGCGAAGGTCATCGAGATCAGCGCGTCATTCAGGCCCGGCGGGTTCTTTGAGAAGGGCGATCTGCTTTTGAAGCTCGATCCGGTGGATTACGAGACGGCCATCGTCGTGGCGAAAGCCACGCTCGCACAATCCGAGGCGATGCTGGCCGAGGAGAAGGCGAAGGCGGATCAAGCGCGTGAGAACTGGGCCGCGCTCGGTCGCGGCGGGAAGCCGAATGACCTTGTGCTGCGCGTGCCGCATGTGGCAAAGGCCGAGGCGGATGTGGCGTCGGCCAAGGCGCAGATATTGAAAGCGGAGCGTGATCTGGAGCGCACGATGATTCACGCGCCGTATGCCGGGCAGGTGCTGGAGCAGCTTGTCGATGTGGGCCAGCTCGTGACGCAAGGCACGGCGCTAGGGAAGATTTTCGCCGTCGATTACGTCGAGATCAGGCTCCCGCTGCCCGAGCGCGAGATGGCGTTCCTCGATCTGCCGGAACAATTTCGCGGCGGCGTGCAGACAGGCGATGCGCGGTCGGCGGTGCGGTTGAAATCAATAGTCAACGGCAAACCCGCCGTGTGGACGGGCCGCATCGTGCGTGTCGAGAGCGCGCTCGATGGCGCGACACGTCAGGCGACTGCGGTGGCCCAAGTGGATGATCCTTACGGTCGTCACGCCGATGGCAGGCCGCCGCTCAAGATCGGCCAGTTCGCCGAGGCGGAGATCGAAGGGGAGAAGCTCACGGACGTGTTCATCATCCCACGCAGCGTCGTGCGCGCCGGCAACGAGATCATCATCATCACCAAGGAGAACAAACTCCGCCGCATGACCATCGAGCCGCTCGCGGGCGATGAGAAGCAGATCGTCGTCTCCGCGAAGTCACCGAAGGCACCGGTGGAGGGAGATTGGCTGTGCCTCACGCCCATCCCATTTGCTGCTGATGGAGCGAAGGTGCTCCCAACCATCGACGGCCAGGTGGAACAGCCCGGCATGGCGGAGACAGATGGAGCGAAGAAGAAAACGCAGGCATCGGTGATCAAGTGAGAGAGAGCGGTAGAGCCTTAGAGGATTAGAGCCTTAGC
>JANPIW010000044.1:0-3516 GCA_031425215.1 Verrucomicrobiaceae bacterium | reverse complement strand
ACTAATGACCAAACCGCGCGACGAGATGCGCCGGATGCCAGCCCCGCCCAAACACAGAAGAAAGGCCGCCTAAGATGTTAAGTAAGTGCCATTCGGGTCAGCAGCGTCTTTCCGATGTGCGGCGATGATGTTCGTCTTCGTCGCCCCGGCGTCGGCGTCCATGTAACCGGTCTCCGGATTGCCGGCGGGCCAGCGTGATGGCTCGAAGTTCTCGATGAGCAAGCTGTCGTGCGTGACGATGGCGCGTATGGGATAGCCCCAGTCGTGCGGTCGGCCCACGTCGGTGCGCTCTTTGCCGATGAGGACATGGTCGCGTTTGTACACGGGCTTGGCGGCGAAAAGATCGCTGAGGCTGCGGCCAGGTGACGCGGCCATGCCGGTGTCGCTCCATTTCAATCCAGCGACCTCGATGAATGTGGGCGCGAGATCGATGAAGCTAATGAAGTCACTGATGACGCGGCCAGGTTTGGTGATGCCCATCTTCCACATCGCGGCAAAGGGCACGTGATTGGCCTGCACGTTGGCGTTGCCTTTGCTGCGCGGGAAGGGCATGCCGTGATCGGCGGTGACGATGATGAGCGTGTTGTCGAGGAGGCCGCGCTTTTCGAGATCGGCGATCATGCGGCCGAGATGCGCGTCGAAGTGCTCGATCTCGAAGGCGTAATCGAGCATGTCGTTGCGCACCACGTCGTTGTCAGGCCAGTAGGCGGGGACGTGATCGATATCACTGAGCTTCTTGCCGCCTTTCTTCACGCCGCTGCCGAACTCGTAACCGCGATGCGGTTCCACGCCACCGTACCAGAAACACCACGGCTTTTCCGCAGGCGCGGCATCGAGGAAGTCGGTGAAGTTAGCCGCATAGTCCGTCGGGAGAATGTCAGGAGTCGGTGGCGTGGCTTTGCGTTTGTTCCAGGCCACGCCGGTCATCTGCCGCGGTTTGCCATTCGCATCGAGTGCGACGCCAGGCCCCCAGCCCTTTGTGGTGTGCCCGACATTCCATCCGTGCTCCGCGAGCGCCTCGCCCCAGCCTTTGGATTCGGGCGGGAAATAACAGATGTGATTCGCGGCTTCTTTGAGCTGCCACGAGTTTCGACCGGTGAGGATGCAAGCGCGCGATGGCGCGCACTTCGCATTAGGCGTGTAAGCGTTCTTGAAAAGCAGCCCGTCTTTAGCCACGCGATCAAACGCTGGAGTCTTCACCCATGGTGTGCCATAAGCGCTCGCGTGCGACCCCCAATCATCCGCGATGGCGAAGAGGATGTTGGGACGCGACTCTGCTGCGAATGACGAATGCTGAGAAGAGAGTCAGGCGGGACATGATCAGGGAAAAATTTGGTCGGGCTATCGGTCCGCAAACGCTTTTGCCACATCAAGCCTGTCGCCCATCTCGGCGGAGAGTTTCACGAGGCGCTCTAACATCTGCTTCTTCAACGCTGCATGTTCGGCCTTCGCGGCGAGGTCCGTCATTTCCTGAGGGTCATCAGTGAGGTGATAGAGACGCAGTACTTTGGTTTTCGGATAGGCGATGAGCTTCCAGCCTTCGTGTGTTATTGCACGCTGTAGTTCGAGGTAGGCGCCATAGACTTCGGGGTAGCTACTTTGCTTCTGCGCGCCAGTGAGAAGCGGACGGAGGCTGTTGAAGAAAATGTGTTCCGGTTTTTCAGCTCCCGCGAGGTCGAGAGCGGTTGCCATCGCGTCCTGTAGATAAATGGCGGTATCACTTCTCGCGCCCTTTGCCACGCCGGGACCGGCGACGATGAAGGGCACGCGCACGCTGTGATCGTACAAGTTTTGTTTGCCGAACAAACCATGATGTCCCACGGCGAGGCCGTGATCGGCGGTGAAGAAGATCCAAGTGTTCTCCGCCTGGCCGCTCGCATCCAGCGCGTCGTGGTTGCGGCCGATCTGCGCGTCCATGTGCGTGATGAGCGCATAGTATTCCTGGCGGTGCGTCTTCACGGAAAGCTCCGTGCGCGGCATGGGCGCGAGATTTTCATCCCGCAGTTTGTGGGAGCAGCCGATGTCTTCCTTGTGCGGATACTCGGGAAGAAAATTCTGCGGCATGGTGATGCGGCTGAGTGGATACTTGTCGATGAACTCCTTCGGCGCCTGCCGTGGATCATGCGGAGCGTTAAAGGCGGCGTAGATAAAGAACGGCTTCTCCTGCTGCTTCGCATCGGCGAGGAAGCCGAGCGTGTTATCGCGCACGACTTCGCTCCAATGCGTGCCGCCTTCCCAGAAGCCGCCGAGTGTTTTGTCAAACGGACTCCAAGCATCGGTTTGAGCTGCGATCGGGCGGTTGTAGGAGCTTGGAACCGTCTTTGGCATTCCGGCACGCACATCCTTCACCACGTCGAAGCACTTCGCGGCATCGGTCTGGATGTGCCATTTACCAGTCATGTAGGTCTTGTAGCCCGCCTGTTTCATGAGCTGTGGCCAGAGCACTCCTTTCTCGCGTTCAGCATTGGTTTTGCTGTAAACCTTGTTCGCATCCCAGACGCTGCGCCCGGTGATGAGCATCGTGCGGCTGGCTACGCACACTGCGCCGCTCCACGATCCCATGTTGTAGGCATGGGTGAAAACGGTGCCGCGCGCGGCGAGGCGATCCAGGTTCGGCGTGTCGATGTCTGTGTGACCAAAGGCGCGCACAGCCTCATGGGTGTGATCGTCGGCGAAGAGGAAGAGCACGTTCGGCTTTGCGGAGGATAGCGAAGTGCAGAGGACGAAGAAAAGCAGGAGTGAGACGATGGATTTCATGGGACGGGTCACTTCTGATAATCCGCGCCAGTGAGGCTTTTCAGCACGGACTGCTGCCACTCTTGTAGTCTGGTTTTTAGTTTTTCCGCAGTGGCAGGTTGTTGGTCAATGAGGTTGGATTTCTCGGTGGGATCGGATTGGAGATCGAAGAGTTCGTGCTTTGGGGAATTATTTTTCTGTTCGTGGATGACGAGCTTGAAGGACCCGTCCGTGATGGCGCGGGGGCCGAGGTAGTCGGCGTCGGTGATCGCTAGGTGGTGGAAGTTCGTGAAATCGCGAGTGGCTTTGCCGCCGGCTTTTTTGGCGAGTGGTGTGGTGCCCTGTTGCAGCACAGGGTCGATGTATGGCTCACCTCTGGATTTACTGATGCTGCATTCCCAAAAGTAGAGCGGCTTGGGGCGCTCACTCATTTTGTCATCAAGCAACGGCGTGAGGTCGATACCGTCGATGGGACGTGCAGGCAGCGGTTGGCCGGTGATGGCGGCGAGCGTGGGCAGCAGATCGCTGGTGGTGGCGCGGACGTTTGTTGTGAGCGGTTTCGGGATGCGCGCAGGCCACTCGATGAGGCCAGGGACGAGCGTGCCGCCTTCATAGACCTCGCCTTTTTTGCCGCGATGTGGAGAGGCGAGAGAGGCATCGCCCGAGGTGCCGTTGTCGCCGCAGTAAAAGAGGAGCGTGTTTTCGCGCAGACCTTGTTTGGCGAGATGTTTTCTCAACGTGCCGATGGCGCGGTCCATGGCGGTGATCTCGGCATAGCGC
>JANPIW010000043.1:0-5661 GCA_031425215.1 Verrucomicrobiaceae bacterium | reverse complement strand
GCGGCGCCATTGATGTCGGCCTCCGCGCCTACAAGCACAGCGCTGACGGACCACCCAAAGCCGCGTGGTCACACTTCTGGGTCACCATGCGCTACACCGGCTCGCCCATCATCCACGAAGGCAGCGTTTACCTTCTCTGCGGCGGCAAGCACCAGTGCATCGACCTCGCCACCGGCACGGTGAAATGGAAGACAGAAGCCAACAGCACGATCACCTCACCCCTGCTCGCCGATGGAAAGATCATGGTGCTGGAGAACAACGGCTCCCAGCTCGGCCTCATTCGCGCCACCCCCGCCGCCTACGAGCACCTCGGCAAAGCCAAAGTCGAAGGCATGGGCTGCACCTCCCCCGCCGTCTCCAACGGCAGGCTCATCGTGCGGCAAAAAGAAAAGCTCGCCTGCTTTGATCTCCGGCCCGGCTCGTAACACAGCGCCTGGGGTTCTGCTGGTAAAAGCCTTGCCAATGAAGAGACGTGTTCCCTGCAAAGGCATCAAGCGCCGGACTGGCTGGGGCGGGCGGCGTGCTCCCATGACTGATCACGACAATGCGAGCAGTCTCATCTGATGCGCGCCACCCATAGCCCAGGAACGTAGGACAAAGATAAGCGTGGCTCATTCACCAAAGCGCGCTAGCACATCCCCCTCTGACGAGGCATTTCATCTCACCATGGCGACGAAACTTTACGCACCCCTGTTCCTCCTCGCACTGCACTGTTCATTGCACGCCCAGACTCCGACCGCGCCAAAGCCACCCATCCCCACCGTGGAACCGGGATTGGAGGCAGCCGTCCAGTGGCGCTGGCAGGTGCAGGAATCAGACCCCGCAGCCTGGGGCCTTCCTACCATCCTCCCGGCCATTGTTGAAAATGTCCCGCCCACCACGGCTGACAAAAACACCCCACCCGCCCCCGTTGCATTGCTCCAGCCGCCCGAGCAGTCCGTCATGCACCTCGTCCAGCGCGGGGACAGCCTCAGCCGCATCGCCAGCCGCTATGGCATCACCGCCTCCCAGCTCCAGAAGGCCAATGGCATGGACAACGACCGCATCATCGCCGGCAAAGAAATCCGCATCCCCAGCCGCGACGAGATCAAGGCCGCAACACCCGTGCCGCCCCCGCCTCAGTCGCCCCCGCTCACCACACCCAGTGATCCCCGTGGCAACGTCACAAAAGGCCATGAGCGGCTGGAGCAGCCTCAGTCGCTCCCGCTCACCACACCCAGTGATCCCGCGCAACCCGTTCCAGCCCCCATCGAGAAAGCAGTCCCCAAGCTCGCACTCACCTATCAGGCTCGCGCAGACGCTCATATCGTCCTCATGCAGTCTTATCTCGACCGCCACAACTTCTCTGCCGGACCCATCGACGGCCAGTACGGCCCCATGTATGCCAAGGCCCTTGCAGCCTATGAGGCCACTCATCCCGGCCTCCTCACCATCGTCAATGGTCAGACACCCCAAGTCCTCATCGAGTTCGGCGAAGCCTACGTCCGGTACACCCTGCGGCCTGAGGACCTTCAATACATCGCTCCAGGCCCGCCAGACCTGCCCTTCGAGCAGCTCTCCACCGCCACCTTTCTCCCCTACCGCAGCGCCTGGGAGTTCGTCGCCGAGCGCTTCCATGCCGACGAGACCTTCCTGCGCAAAATCAATCCCGGCATCAAAAAGCCCGACCAGCCCGGCGCCACCTTCATCGTCCCCAACGTCACCCCCTTCGAGATCGAGAACGCCTTTGCAGAACCCATCCAGCCCCCCGCCGATCTCGCGCAGCCCATCAGCGCCACCATCAGCGAGGGCGCCCGCATCGAGGTGCGCCGTGGGGACAAAATCATCGCCCACCTCCCCATCGCCTCAGCCCGGCCCGGACTGCGCGGCAGCGGCACATGGACCATCCTCAAAGCCATCGCCCGCCCCAAAATGGTCACCACCGGAGAGCTGGCTAATCCGCCCAAAGATCCCTCCTTGCTCAGCACCGTCCCCGCCGCACCCCTCGGGCAAGTGATTGCCGCTGGACCAAACAACCCCGTCGGCCCCTTTTGGCTCCACCTTGCCAAGGTCAAAGCCGGAGTCGCCAATCCACTCCCCTACGGTCTCCACGGCACCAGCATCCCCGCCCGCATGACCCGACAGGAAGGCATCGGCGGCTTCCGCATGGCGAACTGGGACATCGCCCGCCTCGTCCGCCTGATCCCCGAAGGCACCACCCTCACATGGCAGTGACCAGTGAGCAGTGAGCATGGGGTGGAGATGTGCTCTCATTTTCCAGCTCACCTTGAAGGCATCACCCGCACCCTTCTCATCAAGTCAAAATGCTGGGTGACAAGCAGAATCATTTGTGCATGATTCTGTTCTCAACACGCGCCGCACATGAAGACATTCATCACTACTGCCATTTTGTTCGTGTCCGCCAACCTCTTTGCACAGGCACCGGTCGCTAAGCCCATCGTTGGAGGGGTGCCGCCAACACAACCGGTGCCAGGTCTCATCTTCCGGGTTCTTGCAGGCCATGCAAGAGAGGCTCCGCCGACCCATGTGATTTTCACCGCCGAGGATGGCAAAGAATGGGTGGGGAAGTACATGGAACTAGCGGCCAATGAGCTGCGCGGCAAATCCCAGGAGTCCACCTTCTTTTTCGTGGCCACCGGCCATATCATCGTTGATAAAGATATGGAGGTTCTCTTTGATGTCCGCGACGGTGACGTTCAGGTGAGCGGGAAAGGCTATGGCGAAGGCAAATACCGGCAACCATTCAAGAAGGGGAAGTATCCCATCGAGATCAAGCGGCACTATGGCAAGGGTCAAACGAGTTTCACAATCAAGGGACCCAACGGCGAGACAGTATTGTTTCATACCGGCGCGATGCTTAACCGTGAACTCAACCGCAGCGTAAAGGTGGAGAAAAAGAGCTACAAGACGAAGATGCTATGAGGGACGGTCGACCGGAAACTGAGACAAGCGTCGGGGAAAGTCAGGCGAGCTAAAAACTCGCACTCCTGTAGCCCAGGCGGGCGCTTTGGAGCCATGCTAGGAAACCGGCGGCTTATGCGCAAGACTAAACTTCTGCTGGTTGATCGCCATGGGAGGGCCAGGGCAGGCGGTATGCCCTCACTTGCCAGCTCACCTTCAAGGCACCACACGCACCCTTCTGTTTTGGCCTCGGTGAACCACATGGCTGATCAGGGATTCTGCTTCACCCTAGTTTTGTCAAGAATCGCCGTGACCCCGACCTGTAGTTCTTGGGCAACGTCTAGGATTAGGCTACGGCGAGCTGGAGGGGCGGCAAAGAGCCTGAATTAAGCGGGTGAGGTGGAAGCACTGATAGACCAAGGATGCCCTACCATTGCCAGCAGCGCCATGGCTATCCGCATATGCGTCCGCAGAGACATTGATGCAAAGCCCACTCAACGCATGAGCTTCATGCTATAGGTCACCGCCCCTGGATTTTCTTTGCGCGTGCTCCCGTCGTTGATGCGGAGGATCACATCATTGCGCGTCGTTGGGAAAACGTAAGTGAAGGCTTTCTTGTTGGTCTCAGCCGGCACAATTTTGAGGACGTCTCCCGGCACACCTTTGGATGGCGCGCGCGCGATGACAAGACGGTTCAAGTCTCCATCCTGGACATTGGGATCATCGGGATTGGCGGTGGGGATGTTGCCATTGTGCTTCCATAAACCTCCCGAGTACTGGAGTGTAATGACGTCTCCTCGCTTTACCGCGCCAATGAAGTAGCCATTCACATCGTTGGCGGCAATAGTCACCAGCTTCTCCTCCGATTGTTTGGTGGGCTGCAACAAGCCCATCGCTGGCCCTCCAGCCACTACCTGCAGTTTTTCCTTCACGATCTTGATCTCTTCGGCGACTTTCATAGCCTCATCCACCTTCCCGTTCTGGATCAAAGTGGTTTGGAGCTTCGTCAGTTCTGTCTGGTAGGTTTCGGCCAGTGGCTTAACGGCACGCTGCACGGCGGCATCATAGGATATGCGGAGCCGTGTTAACTCCTGCGGATCGCCGGGTTCAGCACTGACAGTGCGGGAAAAAAACAGAGTGAGTGCTGCTAGTGAGAGAAGCGTGGACGTTTTCATCTTGAATGCGCGTTGAGGTGCTTTCGGCGGCAATATTGCTAGCTTTTCAGACGTCTGTCGAGAAAAAAGAAAGCCGTCCAGGATCAGGCGCCGGCGAGCGGAAAGCACGAACACACAGGAAGCAGGAAGGGGCAGCAGGAAGGGGTCGGCATGAAAGCACTTGCGAAACGGGGTCGAGGGACGATTCCAACTGCGTAAACGCGAGGGCGGCAGGGTCTAATCAACCGCTTATCTTAGTGCCATTCGGGTCCGACGATTCTTCGCAGCGCGAGGACCAGCTCGCTGATCGTCATGGAGCGCCGACGACTCGTTGGCCTTGAGAAATTCAGCCCGTAGTCGCATCCCGGCAGAAGGGAACCACGAATGGACACGAATACACACGAATAGAGAGCGTCCGATCTGCACCGTCTCGGACAAGCCAGGCAACACCAAGAACCGCGCCGCTGCCCTGCATTGATTCGTGTCTGTTCGTGTCCATTCGTGGTTCAACTGCATCGTCACGGCTTAGGTCGGCCGACGACTCGTCGGCATTCCATGTCATCTCCTCAGCGCCAGCACCAGCTCGTTGATCTTCGCGCGGATGATCTCGTCGTCGGGATCAGCGAAAGCGGTGTCCAGCGTCGTCACACTATTGCTGATGTTGCTGGTGCCGCCGATGGCCGCCGTCAGTTGCGCCAGCGTCACTTCTCCGGGCGGGCCTTGCATTCCTTGTGCGCCGTCGCCGCCCTGGTTTCCCTGGATGCCTTGATCTCCCTGCGGCCCTTGCTGGCCGGCAGGGATGCCAAAGGTGAGATGCACATTCACGCCGTCAAAGGTCGCGCTCACCGTGGCCATAGAGCCTGGCGGAAGCGTGTTCACCGCATCGACGATCACAGCGGCAAAGGGTGGACCCTGCGGCCCATCCAGGCCGGACGGGATGCCGAAGCTGAGATGCAGCACCGTGCCGGAGACGCTCGCGCTCACCGTCGCCGCATCACCGGGCGGCAGCGTGTTCACACCATCAATGACCACGCTGGTGATGCCGGGCACCGCGTCGATGAGGGCTTTGAGGCTATTCAGTTGGGAACGCATCTGCACGGCATCGATCTCCGTGCCGGCTTGGGGTAAGTTGGGGTAAGTTGGGGTAAGTTGGGGTAAGTTGGGGTCGAACATGGGGAAGAGGGTTAAAGGGTTAGAGAGTTAGAGAGTTGGAGAGTTAGAGAGTTAGAGAGTTAGAGAGTTAGAGGTCAGAAAGCTAAGGCTCTAAGGCTCTAAGGCTCTAAACCTCTAAGGCTCTAACTCTCTGCCCCTCCGCGCCTCCGGCGCTACGGCGAGAGAGCCACCTTCGCCACGTCGCACCAGCCGCTGCTCGGCAGGTTGTCGTCGATGAACCGGGCGCGGTACTCGCGGATCTCCGCCTGGGTGGGCGCCAGCAGCGGACGGTTGTCGATGAACGGACTCTTGTTCGACATGCCGATGTCCTCCCAGTCGACATTGCCCCGGCGGCTCTGGAACTGCACGTTCTGGTGACCCTCGCGGATGAACTTGCAGCGCGCGTACTGGAAGGTGTTGCCCGCGATGGCGGTCACCGTGATGCGCGGCGGCG
>JANPIW010000042.1:0-2324 GCA_031425215.1 Verrucomicrobiaceae bacterium | reverse complement strand
TCGTTGCCAATGTGCCATTTGCCGAAAACACCCGTTCGATAGCCGTTCGCCTTGAAGCCTTCGGCGATGGTTGTCTCCGCAGGATCAAGCTCCCCGCCGACCTCTGGCGCAGTGCCCACGCGAACCGGATGCCGGCCAGTGAGCAGCATCGCGCGGGTGGGCGAGCACACACACCAGCCCTGAAACTGCGTCAGCTCCACGCCTTTGGAGAAAAGCCGGTCGATGTTCGGAGTCGGCACGCCGCCGCCATGCGCGCTGATATCTCCCCAGCCGACGTCATCGGCCATGATATAAACGACGTTGGGTTTCGAGGGGGCGGCAGCATACAGCGCGGCACATGGACCGAGGAGAAGCGCGATGAGGAGTGTGAGTGTGCGTTGCATTACTTTGAGGTGAGCGGTGGCAGCTTTTGAATCTGGGCAGTGAGGCCGGTGATGAGGTCAACGTTTTGCGCGGAGACATCGAGCAGCTCCTCGGGATCGGCGTCGTGGTCGTAGAGCTCGGTCTGGCCATCGCTCCAGCGGGTAAAGCGCCAG
Organism: Verrucomicrobiaceae bacterium; assembly: GCA_031425215.1. Taxonomy (GTDB): domain Bacteria; phylum Verrucomicrobiota; class Verrucomicrobiia; order Verrucomicrobiales; family Verrucomicrobiaceae; genus JANPIW01. Next base: position 1,788 of record JANPIW010000042.1, on the reverse strand, counting down.
CGGGCGGTGCGGATGCTTTGGGCATGGAGTTTCGGGTTGCGGGTGACGAGGGTGAAGGCGGCGTCTTTGATGCTGGCGGCGGGATCGTTCAAAACAGGCCGCAAACTGGCTCCAGCGGCGGTGTGGGGCATTTTCAGGCCGCACAAGTCGGCGACGGTGGGATACACATCGACGAACTCGGCGAGCGAGCGCGTCGTCTGACCGCCTTTCATGCCCGGCGCGGCGATGATGAGCGGCGCACGGCAACTGCGCTCAAACAGCGTGTTCTTGTTCCACCACTGCCGCTCGCCGGTGTGGTAGCCGTGGTCGCCGACGAAGACGGTGATCGTTTTATCCCAAAGCCGGTGTTTATCGAGCGCATCCAGCACGCGTCCGAGCTGCGCATCCATGAAGCTGGTGCCTGCGCAGTAGGCTCGGAACAGCTCGCGCCATTCCTGCTCGGTGAACTTGGCAAAGGCCGTGCCGTAGTCGCCAAAGCCCACGCTCTCTTTGCGCACCGGCGTCATCCTGGCGGGATCGCTCCAGATTTTCAGCGAGTCCGGCGGATAGAGATCGAAGTATTTCTCCGGCGCGATGAAGGGATCATGCGGCTTCATGAATCCGCAGCCGATGAACCAGGGCGTGTCGCCGAGCTTCTCGATCATCGCGACGGTGGCCGCGGCGATCTGACCATCCGGCTGATCGTCATCCGTGCCGTCCGCCGCACCCCACTGGCACCACTTCAGAGCACCGCCGGTCACGTCGCGGCCTTCTAGCAGCTTGCGGCCTGTCTTCGTCGCTTCAAAAGCCTGCGCCGTGTGCCAGGAACGGTCTGCATCCATCCAGCGCTGCCTCGCTTCCACATCCTTGCCACCGCCGAGGTGGTAGAGCTTTCCAAACGCATGAGATTGCCATCCGGCCTCCTTGCAGAGCTGCGGCAGCGTGACGATGTCCGGCATCATTTGCCGCAAAGGAATGTCGTTGCCCACGATGCCCGTCTGTTCGGCCCGTAGTCCGGTCATCATGCTGCTGCGGCTCGGATTGCAGACCGGATACTGCACATACGCCCGCTCAAAGGTGGTGCCGCGGGCACGCAGCCGGTCGAGGTTCGGCGTCTTGACGGCTTCCTTCGTGAACGCCCCGCCGAAGTCCCGCAGATCGTCCGCCATGATGAGCAGGACGTTGGGCTTGGCTTGCGCGAAGGCGGCCAACGGCGCGAGGAGGAAAGTGAGAAGTGTGAAGATGTGTTTCATGGAGAGGGTTTCAAGAGACCTCGACGCCCTTCGCGACGACCGTGTCCGGTTTGTCCTTGCCGGCGTTGACGGTGTATTTGCCCGGCGCATACACGCGGGGAGTGAATCTCCCGGTCTGTGACCTGACGGTGTAAAGAATATCGCCGGTAGCTTCTGCGATGACTTGGACGACGGGATTCGCCACGCCGTCGAGCTTCACCGCGGGGAGGTGGGCGTGGACCTTGCGTCCATCGTTGGCATCCATCGCGACGGTGATGGGCCAGCCGGGAAACTGCGCTTTGTCGCCCTGTTTCGCGTCGGCGAATCGCGGCCAGCACTCGAAGGTGATTTTGCGCGTCTGCTTGTGGAAACGGGCGATGCCGTAGCCGTCGGCGCGCTGTTTTTCGTCGGTAGGTCGTGTTCAGGAGCGCCGGACTGGTGAAGGCGTAGGGGCCGTCGCCGAACTCGCGCATGCCGTTTTTCACCACGACGGCGAGATGCTGGTCGCCGCAGAGATGCACGGCCCAGGCGCGGCGGATTTCCTCGAGTGGGCGGATGCGGCGGTGCCTTTGCTCCA
>JANPIW010000041.1:0-3311 GCA_031425215.1 Verrucomicrobiaceae bacterium | reverse complement strand
CGTCGCCGCCGTTCCGCACTCAGGCAACGAGTGCTTCGACACCACGACCGTGTATTACAAGACGCTCCTTGAGTGGATCAAAAACGGCGCCGTCAATGACCCCGCCACCATCGCCAAAGTCACCGGCATCGAGCTTTATCCCAAGCAAGCCGTGCTCGAAGGCGTCGGCACCCAGCAGCAGTACACCGTCCGCGCCACCTACTCCGATGGCACTGACCGCGACGTGACGCACCTCGCCCTCATCACCTCGAACAACGATCCCACCGCCGCCATCACCAAGAACGGCCTGCTTTCATCCGGTGATCGCGGCGAGGCTTTCGTCATGGCCCGCTTCGACGTCTTCACCACCGTCGCCCAAGTCCTCGTCATCCCCGACGCGCTCAAGTACGAACGCCCGAAGCTCGTCGAGAACAACTACATCGACGCCCTCGCCGGCGAGAAACTACACAAGCTCCGCATCCTTCCCTCCGGCACCTGTTCCGATGAGGACTTCATCCGCCGTGTCTTCATCGACGTCATCGGCATCTTCCCACAGCCACAGGAAATCAAAGCCTTCACTGCTGACGCGAATCCCAAGAAGCGCGAGGCACTTGTCGATTCCCTCCTCGACCGCAAAGAGTTCACCGAACTCTGGGTCATGAAATGGGCCGAGCTTTTGCAAATCCGCTCCGGCCTCAACAACAACCAGCCTCCCTTCTACAAAAACGCGCTCCTCTACTACAACTGGCTCCAGGGCAAGATCGCCGACAACGTCCCGCTCAACGACATCGTCGTCGAACTCCTGTCCGCCACCGGCGGCACCGTCTCCACGCCCGCCGTGAACTACTACCAAATGGAGCGCGACCCCCTCAAGGTCACCGAAAACATCGCGCAAGTCTTCATGGGCATGCGCATCCAGTGCGCCCAGTGCCACAATCATCCCTTCGACCGCTGGACCATGAGCGACTACTACGGCTTCGAGTCCTTCTTCATGCAGATCGGGCGCAAGCAGACCGACGACCCGAACGAAGTCATCGTGTTCAACAACAAAGGCGGCGATGCCCGCCACTTTCTCACCCAAGCCGTGATGAAACCCAAATTCCTCGGCGGCGAAGAGCCTGAGATGAAGCCCGGCCAGGACCGCCGCCGCGTCATGGCCGAATGGCTCGCCTCACCGCGCAATCCCTACTTCGCACGCAACATCGCCAACATCATGTGGGCGCACTTCTTCGGCGTCGGCATCGTCGATCCCGTCGATGACGTCCGCATCTCCAACCCGCCCTCCAATCCCGAGCTGATGGACGAGCTGGCCAAGCGCCTCACCGATTACAAATACGACTTCCGCAAACTCATCCGCGACATCGTCACCTCCACGACCTACCAGCGCACCTCGCATGTGAACGACACCAACGCCGGCGACAAACGCAACTTCTCTCACGCCTACGTCCGCCGCGTCCGCGCCGAGGTCCTCCTCGACGCCATCTCCAGCATCACCAACACGCCCAACAAATTCCAGGGCCTCCCCCTCGGCGCACGCGCTGTGCAGATCGCCGATGGCGCCGTCAGCACCTACTTCCTCAACACCTTCGGCCGCGCCAAACGCGAAAGCGTCTGCTCGTGCGAAGTCAAAATGGAACCCACGCTCTCACAAGCCCTCCACCTCATGAATGGCGATGCCGTCCACGAGAACATCAAACGCGGCAACGTGATCAAGACCTTGGTCAACGAGAAGAAGCTCACCGACCGCCAGATCGTCGAAGAACTCTACCTCTCCGCCTTCGGTCGCATGCCCAAGGACAAAGAATGGGCCGCCATCCAAAAAACCATCGCCGAGTCCGCCGACAACCGCCAGGCCGCCCTAGAAGACCTCTTCTGGGCGCTGCTGAACTCGAAGGAGTTTTACTTCAATCATTGAGCATCAACGTGGCCCGACTCTCCGAAGCGGGTGCCTCTGACTCTGCACATGAAGTGAATCTTGCCATCTGCCAAACCGGCGGATAATCTCCGTTCGTCATGGTAGCCATTGCATCACAAACTCCATCGAGAAAAGCTGCGCGCCGCGCCGCGCCGTCAGCGCGCAGGCAGCGGATGCTGGGAGTGCCCGCGCCATTGGTGCTTGAGCCGCAGCGTCCGTATCGCTTCACCGTCGATGATCTCTACTGCATGGCCGCCAACGGCATTATCAAGGACGATGACCGCGTTGAACTCATCGAAGGAGAACTCGTCATGATGCCGCCCATTGATCCAGGACACGCTGAGGGAACCGACAACAGTCAGCATCGAATTGACCGGCAGATTGAACCTCAATTCAGAGTCCGCTGCCAGCATCCTGTCCATCTCAGTTCCATCAGTCATCCCCAGCCTGACATCGCCGTCGTAAAGCAGCAGAGCTACAAAGACCGCCATCCCGGCCCTGACGACATCCTTCTCATCATCGAGGTCGCCAACTCCACGCTCGCCTACGATCTCGGGCGCAAGAAGCTCATGTACGCGACTGCGGCGATCCCGGAATACTGGGTGATCGACCTCAACGACCGCCTGCTCCATGTCTTCACCCGCCCCAAGCGCGGCGATTACACCGAGCACCGCATTTTCGCTCACGACGAGAGCGTGCAAAGCACCACTTTGAAGTCGATCAAGGTCAGAGTGGCAGACCTTCTGCCATAATAATCCGCTGTCGTTGACAGCGCCCGTCGCGCGGACATCAATGCGCGCCGTCGTGATGACACAATGCGACGGCAAATCCCCATCCCCCCTCATGCAACAACGCGCAGCCCGAACCTCCGGCGGAAGAATCATCAGCGCCATCATCGCATCCATCGCCCTTGCCGCATGTGGCAGCCAGCCGGCACAGCGCAGCTCAGCAGGCGCGACACATTATGCGCAGCCGCAATATGGAGCTCCTCAACCCGGCTACTCATATCCCGTAGCCAGCCCCGTCACCAACTACGCGCAGCCACAACCAGCCTACACTCCGCCTCCGCAGCCCCAGCCTGTGCATGCCTCGGGAGAGGCCATGTTCGTTGCGTCAAAGGCCCCGCTCATCCATGCCGCCTCCTACATCATGCTCGATGCAAACACCGGCCAGACCATCGTCTCCCACAATGCCGACGCCGTGCGCGGCGCGGCCAGCACGCAGAAAATCCTCACCGCGCTCGTCGTGCTCGACGCGGGCAACCTCGATAAAAAAATCCGCGTCTCATCCTCAGACATCGCCGTGGAGCCCACCCGCCTCGGCGTGCGTCCCGGCGAGATGTACACACGCCGCGAGCTGCTCTACGCCTTCCTGGTGAAAAGCTCCAACGACGTCTCCAACGTCCTCGCGCGCGACA
>JANPIW010000040.1:0-10107 GCA_031425215.1 Verrucomicrobiaceae bacterium | reverse complement strand
GGCTCTCCACATTCAGCACGAGGTTCTGGCCCATCACAGCGAGGCCGATCAATCCGAAGTCACTTTTGTTGCTCATAATTTGGGGCGGCAGTCATAGCTGGCCGGACTTCTTTGGCAAAGCACATTCTGCTCATGGCTGGCATGAGGGGATTCGATGGCTACATTGACCACCATGTGAGGTGATGGCGCGAAGGATTTAGGCCGCGGTGTCATCGCCGAAGGTTGCGCGCGCGGGAATGATGCCTACTCTCGCCCTCCCCATGTCCAAAAAACTCATCCTCGTCGCTGATCCCATCTCTGATAAAGGCATCGAAATGCTCAAGGCGGAACCGTCCTTTGATGTCGTTGTGAACCTCGGTTTGAAGAAGGAGGATGACTTTGCCGCCGCCGCGAAGGATGCCGCAGCGATCATTGTGCGCTCGGGTGTGAAGGTGACGGCAAAGGTGATCGAGGCCGCGCCGGGATTAAAGTGCATCGGTCGCGCGGGTGTGGGCGTGGATAACATCGACGTGCCCGCCGCATCGAAGCGCGGTGTGGTGGTGATGAACACGCCGGGCGGCAACACGATCTCGACGGCGGAGCAGGCCTTCACTTTGATGATGAGCCTGGCGCGCAAGACGCCGCAGGCGCACGCGAGCATCGTGGCGGGCAAATGGGACCGAAAGAGCTTCTCGGGCACGGAGGTGAACGGCAAGACGCTGGTCGTGCTCGGCATGGGCCGCATCGGCGCGGAGTTTGCCAAGCGGGCAAAGGCCTTCGCGATGCGCGTGGTGGCGTATGATCCGTATCTCTCGAAGAACCGCGCGGAAAGCCTGGGCGTGGAGCTTTGCGAGAACCTGGATGACGCAGTGAAGCAGGCGGACTTCATCACCATGCACATGCCGATGACGCCGGAGACGAAGCACATGCTCAATGAGAAGCGCATCGCCACGCTGAAGAAAGGTGTGCGCATCATCAACTGCGCGCGCGGCGGTCTCATCGACGACAACGCCCTGGCTGCCGCGCTCGTGAGCGGTCACGTCGGTGGCGCGGCGCTGGATGTCTTTGAAGTCGAGCCGCCTCCTGCGGACTATCCGCTGCTCAAGGCGCCGAACGCGGTCTTCACGCCGCACCTCGGCGCATCGACGGAGGAGGCGCAGGAGAATGTGGGCATCGAGATCGCTGAGACGATCATGAACAACCTGCTGCACGGCACGGTCATCAATGCAGTGAACATGCCCAACGTGGATCCCGCCACGCTCGCGGAGCTGGGGCCGTTCCTCCGCTTCGGCGAACTGCTCGGCCGCCTCGTCTCCCAGCTCGCGCCGGCGCGTGCGAACGTGGTGCGCATCAATTACAGCGGCAAGGTCGGCGGCGGCGATACGACGCTGATCTCGCGCGCCGTTTTGAAAGGCTACCTCGAGCGCGCGGTCGGCGCGGAGAACGTGAACTACATCAACGCGAACGGCGTGGCGGAGAATCTCGGACTGCGCTTCACGGAGTCGCGCATCCCGGAGCCTTCGGAGTTTCTCGATCTGATCGAGGTCATTGTGAAAACTGACACAGAGTCCACCTCCATCGCCGGCACATTCTTCGCTGGTGATCCGCGCATCGTGAAGGTAAACGGCCGTCGCATCGACGCGCGGCCGGAGGGCACGCTGCTCATCATCGAAAACATCGACCGCCCCGGCATGATCGCCGCCTACTCCACCATCCTCGGCAAAAACCAGGTGAACATCGCCGACATGTCGCTGGCCCGAAACAAAGAAGGCGGCACCGCGCTGACGATCCTCACGCTCGACACCACACCGGCGACGGCCGTGATCGCCGAGTTGGAGAAGATCGAGGGCATCAAGCGCATCCATTGCGTGGCGGTGGGGTGAGGGAAGACAAAGTGCTCAGCTCTCAGTGCGAAGTGCTCAGTTTTCTCTTCGAGCGGCATTGCGCATCAGGACTGAGAACTGAGGACTGAGAACTTCCCTTTGTCCGCAGCGCAAAATTTTCCCTTCCGCCACGCCCGCAACTCTGCTTCATTCCCCTCCATGCCGACCATCGCACCGCCGGAGCGACGCACGAAAGTATTGCCGCAGGAAAAGACGGACTCCACGCTGAGCCAGCCGTGGCAGGTGGTCATTCATGATGATCCGGTGAACCTGATGTCGTATGTGACGCTGGTGATACGGAAGATTTTCGGCTACGAGGAAAAGGAGGCGGAGCGCATCATGATGAGCGTGCATAAGACCGGGCGCGGCATCGCGTGGACGGGCGCGCGGGAAAAGGCGGAGCACTACGCGCGCGAGCTGCAGGCGCATCAGCTCCTGGCCACAATCGAGAAGACGAACTGATCATGCGGCTGAGCCTCCATCGCGATCTAGGTTTCTGGCGCATGAGCGGTCTGCTGGGCATCCACATCGACGTGCTGCGCCAGGCCGTGCTGGACGCGAGCATGACGGACTGCGCGGAGGGCCGGGCGCGTGTGTATCCGAAACCGGTCTCGGACAAGGACGCGGCGCGCGAGGCGGAGTTTGTGGAGGACTGGAAGGAATTCGTGAGCGACGAGTTGGAAAACCAGTTCGCAGGTGACGTGGGTGTTTTCATGACGGACATCGACGCGGCGGAGGACCTGCGCGATGCGAAGGGCGGCAAATCACCGCAGCATCGCATCGACGTGCCGCTGGATCACTCATGGGCATGGTACAGCACGCTGAACCAGGCGCGGCTGATGCTGGATCAAAAATTCCGTCTGCACACGCCGGAGACTGCGGAACTGTTTGCCAACGAGCCGCGGCAAAAGGTGAGCGAGGCCGAGGCCGCCGCCCACATGGAGCTGGTGATGGCGCTGGAACGCTATGAGTTCTTCAGCGCGATCCAGGGCTGGATGGTGGCGCATGTGCTGTGAGCGCGAACTCACCGTGGAATAGAAAACAAACGATTCGGTCTGCTCCACATCACCCGCGCCAGAGCCAGCTCGCCGCGATTGCGATCCTTCGGGCACCAAGACCCGTCCGTGATCCACGATTCCTTCGCACTCACTTTCGCAACGCCGAAGTTCCCCATGATCGGCACCATGTCCGCCGCGTTCACACCATCGCCCTGCATCGGCAGCACCACGCGCTCTGTGGCGCGGATGAGCCGCAGCGTCGTCACATCCACCTGCGCCATCCACAGCGGCGCGCGCCAGCGGATCACGTTTACGTTGCTCGCATCCTTGCGCGTGTACACGAGGAAGAGCGCGTCTGAGTGCGTGAGCCAGTGCTGCTGCGTGGTGGACATGTCCAGCGGCGTGCCATCATCCCAGGTCCATGCCTGCTTCGGTTCGTAGTTCAGTCCGTCGTCGCTCACCGCGACGTAGCCGCGATTATCCTCCGCGCGGATCGTCAGATAAAAGCGCTCTTTGAAGCGTGTGAGCGATGGCTCCAGCAGCCCGCGTCCTTTCGGATTCGTGATCTCGGGTCCGGTTTTCTTAACGATCAACTCCTTGCCATCGAAGGAACACAACACACCGCACACAGAACGCGCCTTGCCTTTCACGCCGAACGTAAAACTCATCATCACATCGCCGTCGGGCATCACCACGCGCTGGCCGCAGTTGTTCGTGTAAATGAAGCCGCCGCGCGGATCATCCCACGCCAGCTTCCTGCGCGGCCCCCACGCGCCGTCCTTCCACACCGCATACACGGGCCAGCGCGCAGGCTGATCGCGCTCGAAGTGCTCTCCTTTGTAAAAAACATTGTGCCCCAGCGCCAGCACGCTGCCGGTCTTCGCATGAAACTCCGGCGTCACATCGCACACGCCCTCCATCCACGCCGTGTCGGTTTTCTCGCGACCCAGCGGCGGTGCGGGCTGGTAGTCATCCCACGTCTTGCCCAGATCGCGCGACATCGTCCAATGCACCGGCCCGAAGTAATCACTGCCACGGATGTTTTGCAGCGTCATGAAAACCACCGGCCCATCCTGTCCCGGCACCACGCAGCAGCGCGGATGAAACCAAGTGTCACCCGGCGCGCCGTATGTTTTGAGCACCACTTTCTCAATGGAGCTGATGAGCGCAGCATCCGCCGCGCGCGCTGGGATTTGCGAAAGCGCGGCAGCACTGGCGAACTGATGAAGAATGGAGCGTCGTGAGATCATACGTCGTCAACAAACGCTGTGAGAAAGCCCGCGCTGTCCGTCGTTCTGCCTTCAAGCTCCGCCACATTTTCGTCCTGGCCTTTGCGTTCCCCGTCCTCGCGGTCTCCGCAGACAAACTCACCGTTACCTGGCTCGAGATGCCCGTGCATGGACTCCCCGGCCGTCCTCGAAACACCATCGGGGATGAGCGTTTCGCTGGCCGTGCGCATCTCGTCTTTGGCTGGACGCAGAGGGATCAGCCGTTGCGTGTACCATGGGATCATCTCCCGGATTATTTCGCCGCCGTGATCGATGACATCGGTGCTGACGAGCGGGCGCTGGCTTACACACTCGGTTGGATCGTACATGTGGTGAGCGACGGTCTGATCAAAGGCGTGCAGCCCGGCATCGATCTGGATCTCGTCGATGGCCGCTACACCACGCGAAATAGGCCGGTGCAGGACCTGATCACGTTTCACGAGACCGGCATTAGCTGAATCGCGTGAGCGTTCAGTCAGTGGGAGATGGCGCTCCTTTGCATCAATCCCGAACAACCGAATGCTGCGCGCCATCATTCCGGTGACCTGGCTTTACCCTCCGGCTCGGAATCACCGCTAGTTCCCCTCCAGCCACTTGAGCAGCAGGTGATAGCCGTTCGCATTCATGAGCGCGATCACGCCGCGGTCGCTCGCATCACGCGCGACATCGGCCAGGGCGTTGAGCGAGTTGTATGTCGCCTCCAGCGCCGCCTCTTGTGACGCGGCTAGGTCGTCCTCTTTGCTCGCGGCCTTCGCGTTGCCAGCTTTGCGCAGCGCGTCGAGCGCCGTGAAGTAATGCAGCGCGAACTCGCAGCGCTTGGCGTGATACAAAATGAACGGTCGCGCGCCGCCCCGGGCGCGCGTGTTGGCGCGGTACATCTCGTTCATCGCCTGCGTGTAATGATCCTTTGCCGCCGCCCACCACGCTGGTGGCGGCTCGGCGCTCGTGGTGTGGCGCATGAGCATCTGCGGATCAGGCACGGCGAGCTTTGGGTCGTTGTCAGCGATGAGCTTCGCGGCCTGCTCAATGTGACCAAAGCCCTTCATCAAACGCTCCACGACACCCTCGCCGCAGATCGGCGTCACTAGCGCGTTGAGGGATTTCTCCATCGTGAGCTTCGGATCGAATGAGGCGCGGCTGATGAAGTGCGCCGCCGCATTCAGATCGCCTGGCACAGCAGCACGGGCGACGAATCCGTCCGCCCGGTTCGCTCGAAACTCGGCTTCTAGTTTTGCGAGTGAGAATTGTGGCAGAACAGAATCCGTCGGCGCTCCGAGATTGATGATGTCGCCTGGCGCCGCATCAGAGGAAAGCACACCGAGGCCAAGCTCCGCAGCTTTCGTTTTCAAATGCTCGACGACTGTGGCCACGTCCGGGTTCTCGATCACCTTCGCTCCTCTGAATGCGGTGCGTCCGCCGGAATCGCCATCGAGAGAAATTGCCGCAAAAGGTCGCGGCTGCGCTGGCACCACGATGCCGGTGAACTTGAGCTTCAGCAGTTGGAGCAGCAGCCGGTCCGCATCTGCCGCGCTCCACGAATCCATTCCCGAAGCGCTGCCGTTGAATGCGTGCCAGTAACGGCTCTTGCTTTGTGACGAGAGCACGATGTCGATGCCGTCGAATTTGAGCGCGGGCTTTTCAACCGGGAAAAAATCGCCGTGCAGCATGTGCCGGATGCCAAAGTGATACTCCAGCTCGCAGGAAGCCCAGAAAGTCTCGCGCTCGCCATCACCACCAACGATCAAGCCCGCCTTTGTGCTGCGCACCACATGCCCGCCATTGCCAAGTTTGGGCCATGCGTCGCGCGGGATGGCGGCATTTGTTTTCGGGCTTCCGAGCAGGATGGTGTGTGCGGCATCGGCCGCGGACTTTGTCTCAATGACGCATTCGGCTTCAAAAAGTTTGCCCAGATCAGTGCGCAGTTGGTCTGCGGCCAGTTTCTCCAGCGGCGGCGCTTTTTCACCGATCACGATGGTGATGACCGGCGCGGCGGCTGCGATGGACGTGATGAATAAGAGCGATGCAAAGAATCGGATCATGGCAGGTCAAGGTTGCGGAGTCTCTCCACCCACGCAGACGAGGCTCTCTCGCGTGCGGATGAAAATACGGCCGTCGGCGATGGCGGGTGTGGCGATGATCTCCTCGCCGATGTCGTTCTTGCCGAGCACTTTTAATTCCGGCCCGTCCTCCAGCACGACGATGAATCCGTTCTTCCCGGCGAAGAAAACTTTGCCATCCGCCGCGACGGGCGATGCAAAGTAGTCGCCAAAATTTCCGATGCGGCTGCGCTCCCACAATGTCTTGCCATCGGCGGCGGAGTAACAGCTCGCGAGACCGCCAGCCTTCACGACATAGACACGGCCATTGTAATAGAGCGGCGATGAGAGATTTGATGGCGACTTCGGGTCGATGTTCCAGATCACATGTGTCTTCGTCACATCGCCTGTGCCGCCGCCGCGCACGGCCTGGATGGTGTTGCCGCCACCGACCATGTTGGTCGGGTCCTGAAACGCGGTGTCGATCTCATCTGCGCCGATGCTCTTGTCCTTGTTCTTGTCGGAGAGATCAAAGCGCTCCAGGAACTCCTTCGGCATCTCCTCACGCGCGAGGCTGCCGTCCTGGTTTGTGTCCAGCCATTCGAGCAGGGCGTGCTTCAGCGTGCGGGTTGCATCGCCATAGCTCTGCACCGCGATGTAGATCACGCCTTCATGCACCACGGGCGAGGTCATGATCGTGCGCAGTATCGTGTTGCACGTCCAGCGCTCCACACCCGTGGCCGGATCATAGCCCTTGAGCTTGCCGCTGCCCGCGATCACCAGATCCGTCCGCCCGCCAGCCTCGCATAAAACCGGCAGCGAATATCCCGCCAGCATTTCTTTGCGCGCCGTCTTCCAGCGCTCCTTGCCCGTTTTTGCATCGACGGCGACGACATACGGAGTGAGATCATCGTCCTGGCAAAAGATCACCATGCCGTCATGCACGATGGGTGAACCAGCCGCGCCCCAGTCCATGAGGTAGTTCGGCCTCGGCATCGCGTAACGCCACGTTTCAGCGCCGCTCGCCGCATCAAACGCGATCAATCCCACCGTGCTGAAATAAACATACACGCGCTCCACATCAGCGGCCGGCGTGGACGACGCATGACTGTTCGGCGGCGTTATGCGCGGCAGCTTGCCGGTTTCAAACTCACTCTTCCACATCGGCTTGCCGCTCACCGCATCAAAGCAAAACACGCCGCACTTCGCATCCCCCGTCATCGCCGTGGCGAACACGCGGCCCTTCATCACGATGGGCGCGCCCACACCATCGCCGATCTTCGCGCGCCATGACACACCGCTCGATTCCGAAAAAACCACCGGCACCCGTTTGCTTGAAGAAACCGCGCAGCCATTGCTGCCACGAAATTGCGCCCAATCCTCCGCATGAACGACGAACGGCAGGAGGCAGAGAAAAGCATGAAGTCGCATGGCAGGAAGGTGGGGCAAACCAACGTGCGGGCGGCGGATTCTTTTTCCGTCATCCGTATGGTCGTGGCTCTGGATCAGATGCATTTGTCGCTGTAGAAAGCGCCGCGATGCACACCACCATCATCAACCAGCCAGCGCTGCGGCTCGTCACTGCCCGGGCTGTGAACTTTCCGGAAGGCACGAAGGAAGCGTTTCGCTCGCTCGAGCGACAGCTCAAATCTTTGAAGGGCCGGAAGATGTATGGCCTCGTCTTCGAGCGTGAGGGCGGCATGGAATACCACGCGGGGCTGCTGCCGGACAATGAGATCGAGGAGCGGCGGCTGGTGGCGTTGGGATTTCCGATCATTGAGGTGGCGGGCGGTCCGTGCGCGCGCGCGAAGCTGATGGACTGGTCGCGGCATCTCGATGAGATCGGGCCGATGATTGGCGCGATGATCGAGCGCCATGGGATTGATCCGACGCGGCCGACGCTTGAGTACGACCGCAGCTTCGCCGAGCTGCATTTGCTCGTGCCGGTACTGGAGCCTGCCAAAGCGCGTCGCTTATGAACCAACATGACATCACCGAAAAACAGACGCGAGCGCGATACGCGGTGCTGGCGTGGCTCTGCGCGGCGGCGTCGCTTTCGTATGTGAGCCGGAATGCGATCTCTGTCGCGGAGAGCACGGTGCGTGCGGACCTCGGGCTGACAAAGGAGCAGTCGGGGCAGTTGATGAGCGCTTTCTTTTTGTCGTATGCGCTATGCCAGATACCGGGCGCGGCGGTTGGAAAAACGTTCGGCGCGCGACTGGCGCTGCCGCTTTTCTCCATCGTGTGGTCGGTGGCGACGGCGGCCACGGCTCTGGGCGGTTACGCGAGCCTGCTTGCGATGCGCGTGGTGAAAGGCGTCTCGCAGGCCGGACTTTTCCCGGTGAGCACAGCGGTGATAGCGCGATGGTTTCCGCAGACGGGCCGCGCGCTGGCGGCGGGATCACTCGGCGCGTTCATGTCCGTCGGTGCCGCTGCTGGAGCGGCGCTCACGGGCTGGCTCGTGGTTGAGATCGGCTGGCGGTGGATGTTCGTGATCTACAGTTTGCCAGGCATTTTATGGGCTGCGCTTTTCTGGAAGTGGTTTCGCGATGATCCGGCGCAGCATCGCGCGGTGAACCCGGCGGAGCTGGCGCTGCTGCCCAAGCCTGGGACTGAGTCCGCAGTCGCGACGCCGACGCCATGGGCGCTGCTCGTCACGAGTCCGGCGATGTGGTTGATTTGTTTGCAGCAGTTCTTCCGCGCGGCGGGCTACATGTTTTTCACGAGCTGGTTTGCAACTTATCTGCAAGAGGCGCGCGGCGTCACGATCATCGAATCAGGATTTCTCAACACCCTGCCATTGCTCGCCGTATTCGCGGGCAATCTCGTCGGCGGCCAGCTCTCCGATCTCGTGATGCGTCGCACGGGCAGCCGCAAGCTTTCGCGGCAGGGCGTGTCAATCGCGTCTCTGCTCGCGTGCGCGGCGCTCACGCTCGGCGCGCTGCTGGTGAAGGACGCCACCCTCGCCGTCGTCGTCATCAGCGCGGGCGCGTTTTGTGCCGCGCTCGCCGCACCGAGTGGTTACGCAATCACTATGGACATGGGCGGCGCGCACGTCGCGGCGGTGAACAGCGTGATGAATATGTGCGGGAACTTCGGCGCGATGCTCTTCCCGCTCGTGGTGCCGTGGCTGCTCGCGCGGACGGGAAGCTGGGACGCTGTTCTCGTGAGCTTCGGCTGCCTCTACTTTGCCGCCACGCTTTGCTGGTGGTTGCTGAAACCCGATGGCACGGTCTTTGATCAATCGCTGCTGCGCAAAAACCACGGCGCGATGTTGCGTTGATTTGGATCAAGGTTTGCGCAGGCGGAAGAATCTGCGCGGGCTTGCGGGAGCCAGGGCTTGCGTGGCGCTGGTGGTGGAGCGCGTGGGCGCGGTTGGGAAAGGAAGCCAGGCGGAGAGATCGTCGCTGGTTTCCAGTGACCAGTCCGCGCTCGTCGCCGGCCAGGTGAGCTGCACATAGGGCGGGTCGCTCTCGATTTGCAGCGCGGGCCAGCCAGTCCAGGCGGCGCTTCTGATCCACGCGGTGTTGGTCGCAGGCCCGTCGTTCACATCGTATCCACCGATGTAAAAACCCGTTTCGCCCGCGAATGGAGACGCGGCGATGCAGCGGACGGCACGGAGGTCGCCGGCATGGAATCCGGCGAACTCATACCTCGCGTCGTGGTGGCGGATGAGAAACAGCGTGCCTGCGCCGGGTGTGTTCAACCAGAGGCCAATGAGATGCACCTTCTCGCCAGTCACTGGATCATCCACCTCCGTGAAAGCGGTGTAACCGATGCGGAGGCTCGCGGCACGCAGGCTGTCGTCATTCATCTGGCGCGCGAGGAAGTCGCGCACATCAAGCTCGACCACGGCGGTGTTGTTGTTCGCGGGATCGAGCCGCTCGATCACGCCGGGCCAGGCGCGGGCGAAGATGAGCACATCATTCTCCGTGCCGCGCGG
>JANPIW010000039.1:0-5609 GCA_031425215.1 Verrucomicrobiaceae bacterium | reverse complement strand
GCCGTGCGCGGTGACCAATCAGGCCAGCCGCGTGCGCCAGATTTCTCCACGCGCACGAGTCGCCTGGCGAGGATGGCATTGAGCGCATCGGTGAGATTGCCGTCGTGCCATGCGACGTCGTTGGTCGGCTGCTCGGCCCATTTCACCCACGAGCGCTCTTTGGTGGAACCCATATCAAGTGGCTCAAGTTGTTCGCGGAACCAGAGTGTTTCGTTTCCAAACCACGCGCGCATAGCGGCGATGGATTGCGCGAGGCGGAATTCCACGGAACCGTCGTCGGCCTTCTCGATCCAGTCGGGGCGCAGACCGTGGAGCGGGCGGAGATACGCTTCCTTTGTCCACTTTAAGCTGCGAGCCAGCGCACGCTCGGTCGCGCCAAGGGCGGCGAGGAGCGATTGTAGGCTGCTCGGCGAATCGTCGCGGCATAGTTCGACAATGCGACGTTCGAGCTGGTTGAGCGCGCGGGAGACGGACGCGGGCGGTTCGGGATTGGCGCGCGGGCCAGCCTTCTGCCGCAGGCGGTCGTGCCAGTGCTCAATGTCGGTAAGCAAATCGGCGCGGGCGTTGCGCCGCACGATGACGCGCTCCAGCGGCGTGGCGAAATATGCGAGGCCGTTGCGGACTTGAAATCCGAACCGCTGAAACGCAGCGATGCCGCGATCCACACCGAGCGTGACGGCGGCTTGCGAGAAGTCCACGCCCGTGCGCGCTGCGCGTCCGCGCACTTGCGCGCGGCCTTCGCTGAAAATGGCGCGCAGCTCCGCGAGCGTCGTCGGCTCGCTCCAAAGAGGCATCCACATTTCACAGCGCGCCTCCGCTTCGTCCGCGCCCGCCGCGCTGGCGTAGCCGACGCCCGCTTGCCGCACACAGAACGGATAAACGAGCGAGCCGTCATCCGCGCTTTCGAGCCGTTTCACGGAGGCCGCTGCGAAGAGCAGCGCGCCTTCGATCATCAGGATGAAATCCCAGGGATTCACCGCCGATGGCGCATCGAAACCGGAGGTCGCGTTCGCACCCCCTGCCGCACCGGGGAAAAACTGGCCGATGGGCGCTTTTGTCGCCAGCCCCGGAGCCGCATCGGCGAACAGCGCAGCGCGGAGCCAGCGCTCGGATTCCGCCGTAGCCTCACCCGTTGCCGGATCCATGACCTCGGTGATGCGCTGCATGAAGTTGTTCGTGAATTCCAGCCTTCCATCATTGCCGCCAGTGCCGAGCAGCGGCGGGAATTTCGGACTGTCCTGACCGAGCACGAACACGGCATCAAGCCAGCCGAGCGCGTCTTCGGGGAAGGAGTTGCGGCAGCTTTGAAGCAAGAGCGCCTTCGTTTCGCCATCGGGCTTTGCCTTCAGCCCGAGCGCCTGCAATTCGCCATGTGCCGCCGCGATGCCCTCGCGATATGTCGCAAGTCGAGTGACGTTGCTTTTCTCAATGGCAGCAAGCGCCTCGTCATTGTCTTTCGGGAAGAATCCGCTGCCGCCATTCCATGGCGCGAGCACTGGCGAAGGGCGGTAATCGCGGCAGAAAAAATCCACGAGCGCATCAGGTGTGAGCGGAGTATTCAGCGTCAGCCGATCTTGTTGCCACGAGGCTTTCACGCTGCCGTCGAGTTGTTCCGCGATGAGCCGGAGGATGCCGAGGGCTTTCAAATAGTGCGCGAGCGGGACGGGGGCGCAGCCGTTGAGTGTGAGCGCGGATATGGTCATAAGTCAGTTGAGGTTGCTTCCGGTGGGCGCTTCTCGATCGGTTGTTCTTTGCTTGGGGCAATCATCACCTCCTCGTCCTCCGGCTCCTGCAGAGCAAGGCTCGCATAGGGATTGCTCATCAGTCGAATCCATGCGCGCTCGTGCTCCGAGAAATCTCTGACTCTCTTCATTCACGCCACCACTACTTTCGAACCGGAAGCGACACAACAAAAATAAATTCGCTTGCTTCTCATCCAATGAAATAGAAATATCATTCTCAATCTTCCGCTCCCCGCAGGGTGCGGCCTTGTTGAAGCATTGGTTGAGAGGCCAGAGCGAAATGCTCGGCTTTGCTTTTCCGCGCTCGTGAGAGCGCGGCTCCGTTGAGGTCCTGCGCGTCTTAAAGGCGCGCAGGGCTAGCCGGGCATTTGCGTTATTCATAGATTCGAGGCGCGCGCGTCGGCGGCGCGCAGCAGGGTTTCGAGGAAGGCAAGGTGGAAAGAGCCGAGCCGGTCGCGCAAGGCGATGGAGCGAGCGAGCCAGGAGGGGCCGTGCGGGCCTTCGCCCATCTGCATGAAACGGAGGTCGAGCGTGACTGCGGGCGTGGTGATTTCGCCGAGCGGCACAGAGGGGAGCGTGTCGCCTTGCCAGATGCCGCGGGCAAAGAGCGCGTCGAGAGCGCTGGGGTTGCCTTTTTCCTCGGGCAGCGAGCGGATGGAGAGGCGGACTTTGCCATGGTGCGCGGCGATGAGGTAGGCCACGAGGTCGCGCTCGTTTGCATCTGACGGGCCGGCCAGAAGCCACGCAAGGGCAGAGGTGAGTTCGTGACGGAATCCACGGCGGGCGCATTTGCCATTCTTGTCTTCGGACTTTGCCCAAAGTATGCCTTCCCGCTTGATGTCACCGTTGCGGAGCATGGCTTGGAATTCGCTGTGCGCCTTGCCGACATCGTGCCAGAGCGCGGCGGAACGGAGCGTGGCAACATCGTCCGTAGTCAGTGCGAGAGCCGTGGCGATGGCTGCGGTCTCGCGGACAACATCGGCCGTGTGCTTGTCGAGTTCGAGCCACTTGCCGACGAAGGTGCTATTGTTGCTGTCGTGCGAGTCGGATTCTGCATCCGGCGGACGGTGCGTGGTGAGTTGCCTCACTTTGAGTTCGCCCGTCCAGCCGAGATCGTCCTCGTAGCCGCCGCTGTCGGCGGCCACGAGATAGACGGCACCAGGGCGGGCTGATTTAGCTGGTTCCCATTTCTCTTCGAGTGCGTTCCAGCGCCACGCGCGCACCTTGTCGTTTTTGAGGAACTTCGCCGCTTCGCAGATGGAGACACGGCAGAGTTCGTTGCGTTGAGGCTGTGGTTCCTCGTCGGTAGGGGTTTCTTCTTTGGCAATGCCGCGCCAGAAAAACTGCACGTCGTTGTCTTCGCCGTCGCGGATGTAGCGGGAGATGTCGAGATCCTGGCCGCAGATGTCCGGCGTAGTGTCGAACAAATCCACAAGGTCGCGGCGGCGGATGACGGGGCGGATGATTTTTTCTTCGGTAACGGATTCACCATGTTTCGTTAGCGCCTGCGGGCTGGCTTCGGATAGCCGCAAAATCGCGGCGCGGGCTTTGTCGAGTGCGTCCTTCGTGTAAGGCAGAAGCAGATCGTCTTTCTCGTCCTTCGGCGCGATGTCCACCCACAGCACTTCCGCATCGGGAATGTCCGCATAGCGATTGCAGCGGCCCATGCGCTGAACGAGCGACGACCACGGCGCGAGTTCGGTGATGAGCAGCCGCGCGGAAACGTCCACGCCCGCCTCGACGGCCTGCGTTGCAATGACGATGAGGTCGCCTTTGCGTTCTCTGTCGCCAAAAAGAAGATTCGTGTGCCGCTCACGATCCACTGGACGGAAGCGCGAGTGGATGAGCGCGACGCGCGCGGGATCATAGAGCGCGGGCAATGTTTGCTTTCCTTTTTTCTCCCCTGTGGTGAGTGCCTCGAAAATTTCTCGTGCTCGCGTGACGCGATTCACGACGACGAGTGTCAGCGTGCCGGGCTGGTGGTGCTCCTTGATGAACGCCGCTAGTTCCTTCGCATAGCCGCCCTTCGTCGTGGCATTGAGGGAGTGTGGAGCGGGTGAAAGTTTCTTTTTTGCCGTGATGAGTTCTTTCGGTCTGCCGCTGGACTTCTCGGTGTCGCTAAGTGCGAGAGTCGGCCAACCTTCTGCGGGCTTGGGATGATCCACCGTGCGGAGCCGCGTGTCATCGAGCGTCGCGCTCATCCACCATGTCCGGCACACGCCAACGGTCAGCATTTTCCCATCGTGGCGGAAGCCATCGAGCTGCGCGCTCGTCTCGACGCCGACGCCCATGAGCTGCGTCTCATCCATTACCCACAGCGCGTCGTTGTTCAGCAGGCCGAAGTGCATCGGCCAGCGGTAGCGGCTCATGCCGTAGCCGCGATTCAAGGCGCGTGAGAGCAACATGTCCTGGGTGCCGATGAGGATAGCGTTGTCTTCCGGCTGGATGTCCCAGTCTCGCTCGTTCTCTTTCAGTTCTTCACCGCCCATCAAGATGATGACCATTGGCCGTTTACCCTGGAGTAGATTTTCTTTGTGAAGTGCGTCGATCCATTTATTTGCTTCGTCCCGCGTCTGCTCCACAAGCGTGCGCATCGGAAGACAATAGACGAGGCGACGCGGCCACTGAGCACGCTTAGTCGCATCGGGCTGGCCGCAGCGATTCCAGAGCCATGCGAGGACCACGGCTGCGGTTTTGCCAAGACCAGTGGGGATGGTGATCAATCGACTTTCGCAAGGTGACTCTGCAAGGCCACGCTGGTAGTCGTAAGGGTTGCGTTCGTCCTCAAACGAAGCGGAGAAGAAGGTGGTAAAGTTTTGGGAGGACATGGCTCGGGAGTGAGGTCGAATACAAACTGGCTAATTTTATGATCCATGTTTAGCTCGGTGGGTAGGACAAAGATGGGGTGTCCCCATTTATTTTTTTATCATGAGCGGATTTTCCTCAGCCAATCGACGTGCGGGCAATACGCGCAGGCCTATTTTGCGCATCCTCCAGATTCATGATGCGATCCACTCCGGGAGACACCCCAATTGTGAGACCCTGGCGCTTCAAATCGAGGTGACGCCGAAGACGATACTTCGTGACATCAGCTTCATGCGGGATGAGATGAATTTGCCGATTGAGTATCACCCGGTGAAACACGGCTACCACTACACGGGGCCGGTTTCTGGTTTTCCTCTCCTGCGCCTGAACAAACGCGATTTAATGGCGCTGTTCCTGTCGAAGAAGGCCCTTGAGCCAATGCGAGGAACACGCCTGGAGCGGATGCTCGCGGAGAGCCTGGAAAAAATCGCCGGCATGTGCGAGGGAGAGGTGGCGTTTCAGTGGCAGGATCTGGATCACCTGTTTTCTGTGACTGCGGCTGGGGTGGTGGAAGCTGACGTGACGCTTTTCAGTGACCTGACCGAAGCCGTGCAGGAGTGCCGGGAAGTGAGTTTTCAATACCACAAATTGACGGCATCCCGGGCGGAGAAGCGGCAGGTGCAGCCATTTTTGCTGCGTCAGGTGGAACACGTTTGGTATTTGGTGGGGCGCGATTTGAAGAGGCGGGCTGTGCGCACTTTTGCACTTCAAAGAATTCACGAGTTAAAGGTGCTCAAAATAAAATTCCAGCGTCCACCGGACTCGGAAATAAATGAGCATTTGCGCGGCAGCTTCGGCGTGTGGAGCTACGTCGGCGATGACAGCACCCCCGCATTGATTCGCATCCGCTTCACGGGATATGCCGCCAGAATAATCGCCGAGAGGCAGTGGCATCCGACGCAGGAAATTATACCTGGAGACCCAAAAAAGGGAAATTCCGTGGAATTACGCCTTCAGCTTCGAGGGCTGGAGGAAATAATTCGCTGGGTGCTGAGCTGGGGG
>JANPIW010000038.1:0-3798 GCA_031425215.1 Verrucomicrobiaceae bacterium | reverse complement strand
GTAGCTCGACTCTCCGAGGCGAGCACCGGTGCCCGCCTCGGAGAGTCGGGCTACATTGCGACTGCGCCGCTGCCCACCTCAGAGAGTTGGGCTACTTTCTCTTGTCTGCCCCTCTCATCCGCGCACCATCGGGAATGGAAGAGAACAACCCGACACCCACCGACGACAACTATGAACTGCTGGACAGCGGCGGGGGGAGGATGCTGGAGAGGCTCGGCGGAGTCATCACCTCGCGACAGTGTCCTCACGCATGGTGGCGGAGGAAGCTCCCGGCTGGCGAGTGGAAGAGAGCGGTGGAAATGCGTCGCGATGCCAGGGAGCCGATGCGGGTGCGCGTGGGCGCGTTTCTGTTTCAAACTCACGGCATCATCAAGCCGCTCGCGCCCGAGCTGCGCGAGCATTGGGAGGGCGTGAGCACGCTGTGCGCGGCGTTTGCGGAAAAGCAGCGCAGGCCCGCGCGTGTGCTGAATCTTTTTGCCGGAGAGGGCGGCTTCACTTTTGCGGCGGCACAGACCGGCGCGAGCGTCACGCATGTCGAGGGCGTGACGGAGGCGGTGAACCGCGCGCGAGAAAACGCGGCGCTCAATCCGCTGGCGAACAAATCCATCCGCTGGGTGATCGATGATCCGGCGAAGTTTGCCGTGCGCGAACGAACACAGACGACGCGCCATGATCTCATCGTGCTCGATCCCCGCGAGCCGCGCGAGGGCAAGGGCGGCTTTGACATCGAGCGCGATCTCTCCGCGCTGCTCGGTGTGATCAGCGGCCTGCTGTCAGACACACCGCTCGGCGTGCTGCTTTTCTTCCGCCAGGGATCGGTCTCGCCCACGACGCTGCTGCATCTGATGCGACATGACTTCAGCGTCTTTGGCGGCGCGTTCGATCACGGGGAACTGCTGCTGCGCGGCGCTGAAGGCGTGCTGCCCGTGCCATGCGGCGCATACTGCTGCTGGGTGAAGAAGCCATGAGACTCATTGCTGGCAGCGCGGGCGGCATCCCGATCAAGGTGCCTAAGGCCGAGACGAGGCCGACGACGGATCGCACACGGCAGGCGGTGTTTTCGATGCTTGGAGATATCGTCATCGGCGCGCGCGTGCTCGATCTCTATGCAGGATCGGGCGCGCTGGGGCTGGAGGCGTTGAGCCGTGGCGCTGCGAGCGCGGTTTTCGTGGAGCAGCATCGCGAGGCTGCGGCGGTGATCCGGGAGAATTTGTCGAAGACGCGGCTGCAAGGCGGCGAGGTGCGGCAGGCGGATGTGGCACGCGCGCTGCAAAGTCTCGCAGGCATGGGCGCGCGGTTTGATCTCATTTTCGCCGATCCGCCGTACACGCAGCGGCCTGGCGATGCGGACCTCGCGGCAGAGCTGATCGAGGGAGATGAGGTGCGCGCGCTGCTGAGTGCGGGCGGGAATTTCGTGGTGGAAAGCCGGATGACAAAGGGAGCCGCTGCTTCATGGTCGGGCTGGCTAGTGGAACGGGATCGTGAGTACGGCTCCACCCGCATCCTGTGGCTGACAAAACAAGGTGATGTCGAAAGCATTGAGTCTGGCTCTTTATAATGCGGTGCTGCCATTTGGCCTCGTGGCAATGGCGCCGGGCGCGCTCGTGAAGATGCGGCGGCGCGGCGGACGCTGGCAGGATTTCTCGCAGCGCCTCGGCTTTTATGATCAAGAGAAGCTCCGCGCCATGGATGGGTTGCCGCAGGGCAGGGGGCGGTTCTGGATTCACGCCGTCAGCGTGGGCGAGGTGAATGTGGCGCAGAAGCTCATCAAGAAACTACTCGCCGCGGATGCCGGATGCGGCGTGCTGCTCACGACGACGACGCCGACGGGCTATCAGCTTGCGTGTGATTTTGCCACGAAGAACGCTGGCCGTGTCGTCGCGATTTACAGCCCGGTCGATCTGCCGTTCGTCGCACGGCGTGCGCTGGATGAGATCAGGCCCGCATGTCTTGTGCTGGTGGAGGCGGAGGTGTGGCCTAATCTTTTGCGCGCGGCGAAGGAGCGCGGCATTCCCGTGGCGCTGGTGAACGCGCGGCTGTCGGAGAGGTCCGAGCGGCGCTACAAATTGCTGGGCGATCTGGTGCGGCCTGTGTTTGGGATGCTCGACGAGGTGCTCGCGCAGGAGCCGGAGGATGTGGAGCGGTGGGCAGCGCTGAGCGTGGCGCGTGAGCGCATTCATCGCATCGGCAGCGTGAAGTATGATCCCGACGGCGCGCATGTGAGCGAGGCGAAGGTGGCGGAACTGCGCGACGTGCTGGCGCGTCTCGGCTGGAATGAATCGCGCCCTGTGATGATCGCTGCCAGCACTCACGCGGGCGAGGAGCTGGAGATCGCGCGCGTTTTTCAGCGGCTCCGGAAAAAAGTGCGGGGTTTGATGCTGCTCATCGTGCCGCGTCACATTGAGCGCACGGTGGAGATCGCGGCGCAACTGCGGCAGATAGGTCTGTCACCTGCATTGCGCACGGACATCAAAGAATCGTCCGACATCATGATCGTGAACACGACCGGCGAGCTGGGCGCTTGGCAGCATCTCGCTAGTGTGGTCGTCATCGGCAAGAGCTTCCTCGCGAAGGGTGGGCAGAATCCGGCGGAGGCGCTCATGGCGCGCAAGCCGGTGATCTATGGCCCGCACATGGAGAACTTTGAGCCGCTCGTCGCTGCGCTGGCGCACTGCGATGGCGCGCGTCGGGTGGCGGACTTTGCGTCGCTGGAGGCGATGGCGCTGCGCCTGCTCACCGAGCCTGAGGTGTCAGCGCAGATCGCCGCGCGCGGTCACGATTCTCTTGCTCGTCATGAAGGCGCGACTGCTCGCACAGTCGAACGTCTGATGAACCTGATATCCACATTCTGAATTCCATGCTCACCAAACGCATCATCCCTTGTCTCGACGTTCACGCCGGTCGCGTCGTCAAAGGCACCAAGTTTCTCAATCTGCGCGATGCCGGTGATCCGGTGGAGTGCGCCAAAGCCTACAACGACCAGGGTGCTGACGAGTTGGTCTTCCTCGACATCACCGCGTCATCGGACGAGCGCAGAACGATGGTCGATGTGGTGGAGCGCACCGCCGCGTGCTGCTTCATGCCGCTGACCGTTGGGGGTGGCATTCGCACCGTGGCGGACATGCGCGAGATGCTGCTCGCGGGCGCGGACAAGGTCGGGATCAACACCGCCGCTGTGAAAACGCCGCACGTCATTGATGAGGCAGCGGAGGCGTTTGGTTGTCAGTGCCTTGTCGTCGCCATCGACGCGAAACGAAATGCGCTAGGCTCGTGGACCGTGTTTACGCATGGTGGGCGCAATGCGACGGAGCTGGATGCCATTGAGTGGGCTGCGGAAGTGTGCCGCAGGGGTGCGGGCGAGATTTTGCTCACCAGCATGGATGCGGACGGCACCAAGGCTGGCTACGACATCGCGCTCACGCGCGCGGTGAGCGAGGCGGTGACGATCCCCGTCATCGCCAGCGGCGGCGCGGGGAAGATGGAGCACATGGTGGATGTGCTGCGCGATGGCAAGGCCGACGCGGTGCTGGCGGCCAGCATTTTTCACTTCGGCGAGTATCAGGTGGCCGACGTGAAGCGCTTCCTGCGCGAGCACGATGTACCGGTGCGGCTGTAATCGATTGGCGAGCATTCGGAGTTCGACGTGCTTTGCGGAGGTGCGGAACTCGCCGCTGACCAAACGCTCACACGGTTCAGCTACGAGGTGGCGGGGCTTTCATCTCATCGCGTGTGATTCTGCCATCGCGATTGGCGTCCGTCTTGGAGAAGCGCATCTCGGCCTCGCGCGCTGCGGCTGCG
>JANPIW010000037.1:0-1755 GCA_031425215.1 Verrucomicrobiaceae bacterium | reverse complement strand
GTGCTCGGCGCGGATATTCACTGCGCCCTGTGTCATGACGATCCGTTTGGCGATGCAACGCAACGGCAGAGCTACGAGTTTGCCGCCTGTTTCGCGCATGATGATCCTCCCGGAGAATTGAAGCTGCCCGAGCGCTATCTCTATCGCAATGGTACGCCGGGTGAAGTGGTGAAGCCGAAACTTCTGCCGTTCACTCGTGACCCGGTGCCTGCCATCACGGCGGGCAAGGCTGCCCGACAGCAGGTGGTGGACTGGATCGTCCATGAACCGAGTCGTCGTTATGCCAAGGTGGCCGCAGTGCGGGTGTGGAGCGGTCTGTTTGGCATGCCCGGTCTTTTCCTCAACCGGACGACAGGGGGTTGCGAGGAGGCGCCGGCATGGCATGCCAAGAGCCTCGGGTGGAGCCGCAATTGCGCGGGCGAAGGCAGCCGGCGACGCATCACCTGGATCCATGGCGACCTCAACTATGATGGCGGTGTCAACAATGCTCCGTCAGTCACCTCGACCCTGACGTTGCTGGGCGATGAGTTTCTGCGCGCGGGCCGGCGCATCGGCGAGTTTCAGCGCATCCTCGCACGCACGGAGGCGTATCAGCGCGGCGGTATTGACTACAATCTGGACTGGAATGGCTGCTATCTCGCGCCGGCTCCGCACATCCGCCGTCTGCCCTCGGAGGTGATCTGGGGGGCGTTGTCGGCGGAGACGCTCGACCAACTCCCGCAGGTGCCGCCTGCCGGTCATCCGCTGCGCCTGCTCGGCCGCGGTACGCGTGAATGGGCGGATGAAAGCTCGGCACCCCTCTCGCATGAGATCGCCAGATTCATGATCAATGGCGAGTTGATCCGGCAAAGGAGCGCCCAGGCAGGTGGCACGACGAAAGACTTGTTTTTGAGTTTGTTAGGCCGGAATCCTTCCGCCCAGGAACAGGCCGCTGTTTTGCGCAGCGATGCGTCATCTGAAGATGTGGCGTGGGCGCTGCTGAACACGAAGGAGTTCATGTTCAGGTTTTGAGGGGGGATCTGCAGTCGCGTCGCGGCAGCGTCCCGGAGTGCGGGTGGCAGAGAGGCAAGGGCACCCATGCCTCGGCGACACCGCTCTCGTGCGCACGCTGTGTTTGTGTTCCATCAGATCATCTTGTGCGCACACAGCGGTGTCTCGCCTGAGCGCTTCCCACCGCACTCCACGACGCTTCGCGAGATCACGCCTTCAATACTCATTCGCGTGATCCAGGAGTGATCTTCAGATCCACGGGTTTGCCTTCGCGCAGGACGGTGATGGTTGTCACGGCGCCGATCTTCAACTCGCCCATGAGGCTGGTGTAGTCATAGATGTTCAGCACATCCTTGCCGCCGAGCTTGATGATGGTGTCGCCGCCTTTGACGCCGGCTTTCGCGGCGGGGCCGATGGGGGACACGCCGCTGAGCTTCACGCCCTTGGTATCGCCCTGGGCATAGTCGGGGATGGTGCCGAGATAGGCGCGCATGCCGCCACGGGTGCCCTGGTTCTTTGGGGCCTCCATTTTAGGATTTGGCGATCCTGAGAATGTTGCGTTTACGTTATAATACCTACTCGAGCCGCAAGGACGAGCGCGGGGGCACCGCAAGTGGTCTATGCTATAGTGCTCGAACTTTTTGAAGGACACCTGCACTGCAAAGAGAAGACAACTCGCGCGCTCCTCCTCTTAGTATTAATACATAAATTGTTGTGTAATTACATGTGCCATCACTGTGGAGGTTTCTTCGCATCTTCTGCGAG
>JANPIW010000036.1:0-1685 GCA_031425215.1 Verrucomicrobiaceae bacterium | reverse complement strand
GCCGGTATTCATCATGAAGAGCGCGGGCGAGTGATTGTTCGACTGCGTCCAGCACGAGTGGATGAAGCACATCTTATCGACATGCATCGCCGTCTTTGGAAAAAGCTCGCTGCACCACGCGCCGCTCTGCCCGTGCTGCTTGAACTCAAACGGCGACTTCATCAGCCCTCCCACCGATCCCGGAAAGAAGCCCGTCTTCGGGTCAAAACCTTCCAGCGTCTGCCCGTCGCGCTTCGCCAGCTCCGGTTTGTGATCCCAGGTATCGACATGCGACGGCCCGCCGTTTGCAAAGATCCAGATGATCGATTTCGCCTTCCCGCCAGCCGCCATCGGCATCTTTGGCGCGAACGGATTCGAAGCCGCCTCCAGCATTGACGAGAGCGCCAGCATGCCAAAACCACCGCCCGCACGAGCGAGCATTTCACGACGGGAAAAAAGAGATGAGTTCATGGCGGCAAGGTTAGGGTTGTTCAGCTTTCGTGCGAGCATCTTCACAGTGGCAATTCCGGCGGCGGTTCAGTTCACATACACAAACTCATTCAAGCCCAGCAGCACCTGGCAGTAATCCGCAAGCGTCCCGCCGCCTCGCAAAAACTCGCCCGCCGCAGCCAGTTCGGCGGCTTTGGGTTCGCGGTGGAAACACAATCGATAGGCTGCGGCGATCTGCTGCGGCGCGTCGCCAGCGGGCTGGATGCGTTCCGCGAGTCCCTCGGCACATGCGCGAGCTTGCGGGCTGTTCATCAGGATGAGCGCCTGTGGCGCGACGGTCGTGGTGGGCCGCGCGCCCTGGCTCACGAGCGGCTCCGGCTGATCAAAGGCCACCATGCTGCCGATGAGCTGACTGCGTTTGATGTTGAAGTAAATGCTTCGCCGTCTGCTGTTCTCATCGCGTGTGCCGGGACCGAACATCGTCGTGTCCAGCACGCCGCTCACAGCCAGCATCGAGTCGCGGATGGCCTCCGCTTCGAGCCGCTGCGGCACGAAGCGCATGAAGTGCGCATTGGCAGGATCAGCGGCCTCTTTTTTCGCGTCACGCTCGCTGCTCTGCTGCCACGCGCGGCTCATCAGGATCATCTTATGTATGGGCTTCAACCTCCAGCCGTTCGCGATGAGCCGGCCCGCGAGCCAGTCGAGCAGCTCCGGCTGCGAGCAAGGCGCTCCGGTTTTGCCGAAGTCATTCACGCTCAGAACAAGCCCCGTGCCGAAATGATGCTGCCACAGGCGGTTCACGATCACGCGTGCGAGCAGCGCACCCGCGCCGTGATCCACATCGGTGATCCAATTGGAAAGCGCGCGGCGCCGGCCGCTGTATTTCGCGTCCTTCGGCGGCTGCCATTGCCAGCGCTTCTCACCGCCAGGTTTCGAGAGCACTTGGAGAAATCCATGCGCGGCCTCGCCCGCCTTCATGTCGGTGTTGCCGCGTTTGAGGACGAAGGTTTTGTCAAAGAACGGCCCGCCCTGCGTGTGCATCACGATGGGATCATAGCCCTCGCCGCAGATCATCATGCGTGTGGCGGCAGGCACAACGGGAGTATTCTTCTTTGCGTTCATCGTGGTGATGGCGGAGGTCACTTTGCCATCGGCCTGCACATCCACATTCATGCGCGTCGTCGTCGTGAAGGAGCTGAGCATCGCGTAGTAATCGCGCGCGGGGAATGGATCGAACTTGTGATCATGACAGCGCG
>JANPIW010000035.1:0-4234 GCA_031425215.1 Verrucomicrobiaceae bacterium | reverse complement strand
TCCCACATCCCCGCGTTGTTCTTCGAGCCAGCCGAGCGCAACAGCACCAGCACCCGGCCTCGTTCGTCACGAATCACGACTTTGGGAGAGAGAAAATAAGGTCGCTGCTTCATGTCGCGATGCTGGCTGAAACCTTCCGGGTTGGCGAGCACAAAAACGTGGCTGCGATTTCCAGCCGCAGCCACGAGTTGAACACGCCCCAAACAAAACCTTGTCACCCGCCTCGCCCTTCCGCTAGCATCACGACGCATGAGCACCGCCGCAGCCTCCAGCACTGACCTGCCCGACCGCAAATACGCCGTCTTCATCAGCTACCGTCATGCGGACAACAAGGAGCAGGGCCGCCAGTGGGCCTCATGGCTGCACCACACCCTGGAGACCTACGAGGTCCCGCCCGATCTCGTGGGCCGCAAGAATGAACGCGGCGAGACCGTCCGAAAATCTCTCTATCCCGTCTTCCGCGATGAGGAGGAATTGCCCGCTCATGCCGATCTCAAAGCGAACATCCAGCGCGCGCTGAGAAACTCCACCCTCCTCGTCATCATCTGCTCGCCACGAGCCGTCGAGTCCCGCTACGTCGAGCAGGAGATCAGTTACTTCAAGGAACTCGGCAAAACCGATTACATCCTTCCACTGATGATCGATGGCGAGCCGAATGTCGCCGATGATCCAGCAAAGGTGCGAGCTGGCATCAGCATCGATTTGGAATGCCTCCCGAAGCCGCTCCGCTACGGTATCCCGCGCGAAGACGGCAGCATCGACTGGGCACTCCTCACCAATCATCCCATTTGCGCCGACGCACGACCGGAGAACAAGCCCGTCCAAGGCTGGACCACTGCCGCCGCCTACCGCGAGGAACTCACCCGCCAGCGTCTCGCCAAACCCGAGATCGACCGCCTCAGCACCGCCTACGAAGAGCAGTTGCAGCTCGCCACGATGAAGATCATCGCCGGAGCCATCGGCCTGCCGCTTGGCGAGGTGACCCAGCGCGATAAGGCGCATCAGTTGAATAGGCAGAAGCAGAAGGCCAGGGTGCTGCGGCGTTGGTTGCTGGCAGTTGGCGCGTTGGCGCTCTTGGTGATCTTCGGTGGTGCGGTGGCCTGGCAGCAAAAGGAAAAGGCAGACTTGAACGCCACCCTAGCTCGGGAGAGTGAAAAAGTAGCCAAGGAACAAGAACAAAAAGTTCGTACTCAATTAAAAGAAGCTGCCCGCACCGACTGGATCAACGCGAAAGACTTTCTATCCAAAGACCGACCACGCGATGCCTTCGCCTACCTCGCACGCTCGTGCGAATACGATCCCGAATCGTCTCTTGCCTCGGAAACATCTGTGTTTCAGCTTAAGAACTGGAAGTTCCCTCTGCCTCTGGTTACCCTTCGGCACGAGAATCGGGTGTGGAGTGCTCAATTCAGTGGCGATGGAAACCACATCTTGACCGGTTCCTCTGACAATACGGCACGGGTGTGGGACGTATTAAGCGGAAAGCTCTTGACCACACTCCAGCATGAGAGTGCGCTAGAGACCGCGCAATTCAGCGCCGATGGCAGCCGCATTCTGACCGCTTCGCAGTACACAGCGCGGGTGTGGGACGCACTAAGCGGAAAGCTCTTGACCACACTCCAGCATGAGGGTGCGCTGGAGGGCGCGCAATTCAGCGCCGATGGCAGCCGCATTCTGACCGCCTCGCAGCACACGGCGTGGGTGTGGGACGTACTAAGCGGTAAGCTTCTGGCCAGCCTCCAGGGGAATCGCCCGCTGTTTAGTGTTGACGGCAGCCGCATACTAGCCGCTTCCGAGGACAAGACAACGAAGGTTTTGGAAGTGCCAGGTGGCAAGCTCTTAGCCACCCTAGCGGGGCAAATAGATTCGTGGAAAAGCGCACAATTTAGTCCCGATAGCAGCCGCATTGTGACCACTTCCTGGGGCGAGACCGCACAGGTGTGGGAGGCGCAGAGCGGCAAGCTTCTGGCCACACTCGTGGGCCATGAAAATTCGTTGAATAGTGCGCAGTTCAGCCCCGACAGCGGCCGCATCGTGTCCACTTCGGATGACATGACGGCGAGGGTGTGGGAGTCACAAAGCGGCAAACTTCTGGCCACACTCCAGGGGCATGAGGACCAGGTGTGGAGCGCTCATTTTAGCGCCGATGGTAGACGCCTCGTAACCTCATCCGGAGACCATACGGCGCGGGTGTGGGATGCGCAGAGCGGCGAGCTCATCGCCACGCTCACCGGGCATGAGTGGTGGGTAACGGACGCGCAATTCAACGCCGATGGTAGCCGCATCGTGACCACATCCCAGGACAGGACGGCCCGGGTTTGGAAGACGCAGAGCGGGAAGCTCCTCCCCATGCTTCTGAAGCATGGGGATAATGTGATCAGCGCTCAATTCAGCAATGATCACAGCCGCATCGTGACCGCATCCGAAGACAAGACGGCGCGGGTTTGGGAGACGCAGACCGGCAGGCTCCTGGCCACACTCCCGCATGAGAATGGAGTGAGGAGCGCTCAATTCAGCGCCGATGGCAAGCTAATCTTGACTGCTTCGGAAGACGAGACGCCACGGGTATGGGAGGTGCAGAGCGGCAAGCTTTTGGCCACACTCCAAGGGAACAACGCCCAATTCAGTGCTGATGGCAGGCTCGTCTTGACCAATTCTCGGGATAATACGGCGCGGGTATGGCAGTCACAGAGTGGCGAACTCCTCGTCACCCTCCAAGGGAATAATGCTCAATTCAGCGCCGACGGCAGCCGCATCGTGACCACTTGGGATGACATGAGGGCGCGGGTGTGGGATGCGCAGGGCGGCAAGCTCATCGCCACCCTCATCGGGCATGAGGGGCCGGTGACGAGTGCGCGATTCTGCGCTGATGGGAGCCGCGTCATTACCGCATCCCGGGACAAGACGGCGCGGGTGTGGGATGCGCAGAGTGGCGAACTCATCACGACCCTCCAAGGACATGAAGGGCCGGTGACGAGTGCGGAATTCTGCGCTGATGGCAGTCGCATCCTATCGGGTTCGGCCTACGAAGCGGACGATACAGTGCGGGTCTGGGACTCGCAGAACGGCAAGTTGCTAGCCACCCTCCAGGGCCCCGGAACCACAAGGAACGGACAGCCGCTGGCCGCGCGCAAAGGGGCTGTGGGTATCTTCGCTAATCTCAGCTCAGATGGCAGTCGCATTGTGACGGCTTCTTTTAATGCACCAGATGCTTGGGTGTGGGACGCGCAGAGTAGCAAATTGTTGGGCACGCTTGATGGGAATGGGTATGCCGTGAATAGTGCGCAATTTAGCGCCGACGGCAGTCGCATCCTAATCGCCTCGTCGGACAACACGGTGCGGGTGTGGGAGGCAGCGGGATTCATGACTCGCGTGCCCTCGTTCTGGCCGAAGTTCCTCAAAGTTCTCAGCCACCGTTACCTCAACGAGAATGGAGAGTTGGCTGACATACCGGAGGGTGCAATCGACGATCTCACCGCGCAGGTGCGTCGAGACCTCGAATCCGACCATAGCCATCTCGCGGACATCGCTCGCTTGTTTCTGACTAAATCTGACGAGCGCCCTTTTAGCCCCGGCTCATCCGAACGAGCGTTCAACATGGCCGACTGTCTCATCACACCCGAAGCGTCCAAAAGCGACCTGGTGCATGCCTACGAGCTTAATCCCGCGCATCCGCTTATCCAGCTAGCCATCGCCCGGTATGAGAAGGACGAAGCCCGTGCCGCCTTCCTCCGCCGCTACAGCCTGGAGCGCATCGCCAAGCTCCCTCCCGAAGAACAAGCGAAGCTGCAGCAGCGGGCTGAAGATCTGATGAAAAAAGGACAGTAAACCGATAAAGGAAATGAGAGCGTCAGAAGCACCACACGCAGCGCCGATGATCGACTCATCGTTTCTCCCGCCTGCTGGCCGAGCCGCACTACCTGACGCCGCTGGAGCCGCCGAATGCCATCGGCAATGCGAAGGCCAACCGGCAATACGAACTCACCCTCGGCCTCGCCGAAGACTGCTTCCTCGGCGCGCGTTTGCTCATCAACGTCCGCACCGGCCAAACCCGGACCACCGATCCGAAGCGGATCGAGCTGGCAAAGCAAGTCCTCGCCCGTGCGATGAAGCTGGTGCCGGACAACGAGGCGTATCGGAAGCTGGCGGCGGAGTTGTAGCCGGGCTGGCAGGGAGCCAGCCGTACGCTTGGACGAGCCAGCGGTACCCCTGGACGAGCCAGCGGTACCCCTGG
>JANPIW010000034.1:0-2763 GCA_031425215.1 Verrucomicrobiaceae bacterium | reverse complement strand
AGGTGCCGGTCATCGTCGAGTGCCTCACGGACAACAACAACCGCACGTCATCCGAGGTGAAGGTAATCTTTCGCGATGCCGCTGCTAATCTCGGAGGCAAAGGAAGCGTGGCCTGGATGTTTGACCACTGCGGAATGGTTGAGGCCAGTCACGCCACCAAGATCGACGACATCGAGACAGCCGCCCTCGAAGCCGAGGCGGATGACGTGGAGCCGATGGACATCGAGGAAGGCGACGCTGCGAAAACCGCCGCGCGTTTTTTCTGCCAGGCGGCCAATCTTGGAGCTGTGACAAGTGCGCTCAAGGCCGCTGGCTGGACCGTGACCACATCCGAGTTCACGTTTCGCGCGAAAAGCCATCCTGAGTTAAGCGACGCCCAGCGCGATGAAGTGGCTGCTTTTCTCCAGGAGCTGGACGCGCATGACGATGTGCATCGCGTACACGCGGCGTTGAAGTAACCGCACGTGTGATCCGCCGACTTGGGCGGAGATAAACGCGCGCGCGTTTCAGTTTGTGACTGCGCATGGAAACTCCCCTGCTTCGGGCGCGTACGATCTTGCATGAGCACAAAACACTTTTTCTTCCGCGTCACCGCGCTCGTGGTCCTCCTTGTCACGGGAAATCTCGCGCACGCCGAGAGCACAGGCGGCTGGACACTCTGGTCGCCGCGCGAGGAAACAAAACCCGCCGGTGTCTGCAATCCCAATGGCAGCCTGGTTTTGGAGACGGGCGCGGGCGAGCAATGGATCGGCTGCTGGCAGCGCACCTTTCCTGTCGACGGTGGAAAGCACTACCGCTTTTCCGCGCAGCGGCAGTATCGCGACATCGCGCATCCGCGCCGCAGTATTTATGCCCGCGTGATCTGGCAGGATGACAAGGGAGGCTGGGTGACGTGGGAGAAACCTGCGATGTCCGGCTACAACAAAGGCGCCGTCCCTCGCGCCGAGCCGGAGTATCCGCGCGATCCCGGTGGTGCTCCCGGAGAGCTGAGTCGCTTTGACGATGTGCTCCGCGCTCCAGTGAATGCCAGGCAGGCGCTCGTCGAGCTCTACCTGCAATGGGCACCGAATGCGCGCGTCGAGTGGAGCGAGGTCTCCCTCACCGCCACGCCCGCGCCCGCTTCCCGCAAGGTGCGTCTCGCCGCCGTTCATTTTCTTCCGAGCGAAGGAAAGGAGCCGTCCGGCAAACCCAAGCTCTTTGCACCACTCATCGCCGATGCCGCGCGGCAGAAAGCGGATCTCGTCGTGCTGCCCGAGACGCTGACGTATTACGGCACGGGCAGAGAAATGTCGGAATGCGCGGAGCCGGTGCCCGGGCCTTCGACGGAATACTTCGGCACGCTCGCCAAGCAGCACGATCTGCACATCGTCGCCGGACTCGTCGAGCGCGATGGCAAGGTCATCTACAACACCTCAGCGCTCATCGGCCCTGACGGAAAAATGATCGGCAAGTACCGCAAGGTCACCCTGCCGCGCAGCGAGATCACCTCCGGCATCACGCCGGGAAGCGAGTATCCCGTCTTCCAGACACGCTTGGGCAAAGTGGGCATGATGATTTGCTACGACGGCTTCTTCCCCGAGGTCGCGCGCCAGCTCACCGTGAACGGCGCGGAGGTCATCGCCTGGCCCGTCTGGGGCTGCAATCCCCTCCTCGCCCGCGCGCGCTCGTGCGAGAACCACGTCTATGTAGTCAGCAGCACTTACACCGACTGGCGCAAAACCGACTGGATGATCTCCGGCATCTTCGATCACTACGGCGACGTGCTGGCGAAAGCGGATGAATTCGGCACCATCGCCATCGCCGAGGTCGATCTCGGCGAGCACACGCATTGGAACAGCCTCGGCGATTTCAAGGCGCAGATCGAGAGCCACCGCCCCGTCGTGAAGAGCGAAAAGTAGCCCGACTCTCCGAGGCGGGATTCCCCGTCGTGGGGCAATGCTGTTTGATGATCAACTATGAGCCGTAAATCTTCGCGGCCAGTCCTCAATGGCGCGTAGCGCTTTGGACTGCGGCAGCCTGCTGCCGCTTTTCACAGCCAGCCTGCTGGCGTCGGAGTTCTCTTGGCATCCCTTCAAAGTATCGCTGTCGCGACCGCGAGAGTCTGAGAGCGAATTTGTGTCTTTTCGCGCTCGACGCCAGCAGGCTGCCGCAGTCCAAAGATGCGCTGCGCGCCTCCTGCATCCGGGGTGCCGACTCACCCCATCAGCGCCACCGCAATCGGGTCCACCAGTGCTTTCCCTGCGCGCGTCAGCCGCACACTGCCGTCATCGACGACGAGCAGCCCTTCCTCGCTCAGTGTCCTCACAGTCCCTCGCTGCGCTTCCGCAATCAAATCCAGCGGCAGGCCGCGCGCGGTGCGCAGTTCGAGACCGAAGCGCTCCACCCGCCGCTTCTCTGGCGTGATCTCCTCCGACGACGCGATCACACTCTGCCCCAGCCGCGCCAGCGTCGTGTAGCGCGCCGTGTCACACACATTCTGCCAGCGCGTGCCAGCGTGTGTCGAGAACGCGCTCGGCCCCAGCCCCAGATAATCCGCGCCCAGCCAGTAGCTCTCATTGTGCCGCGAGCGATGCCCTGCCCGCGCGTGGTTTGAAATCTCGTAGTGCTCGTATCCCGCCGCGCCCAGCACGTCGAGCGCGGTGAAAAAGAAATCCGCGTCGCGCTCCGAGTCCTCGCGATACTGCCCGCGCGCCAGACGATCGAAGAACTCCGTGTCCTCCTCGTAGTTCAGATTGTAAGCACTGATGTGATCCGGCTGGAGAC
>JANPIW010000033.1:0-3385 GCA_031425215.1 Verrucomicrobiaceae bacterium | reverse complement strand
GAGATTCACAATGGCGGCGTTTACTTCATGCCCATCCAGCCCACTCCTATCCAAAACCCATGAGCGCCATCACCGTTTTACTCGCCGAAGATCACACCATTGTCCGCGAAGGTCTGCGCGCGCTCTTGAAGCTGGATCCCGACCTCCAAGTCGTCGGCGAGGCCGAGAATGGACGCCAGGCTGTCGCTCTTGCAGCCACGCTTTGTCCTGACGTCATCGTGATGGACATCGCCATGCCGCTCCTCAACGGTATGGAAGCCGCGCGGCAGATCCTCCACGCCACGCCCAAGACCAAGGTGCTCATGCTCTCCGCCCACAGCGACGACGCTTACGTCGAGAAAGTCATGGCGCTAGGCGCATCCGGCTATCTCATCAAGCAAACCGCCGCGCATGTGCTCCCCGCCGCGATCCGTGATGTGCATCGCGGCAAACCCTTCCTCAGCCCATCGATCGCCAAACGCCTTCTCGAGCACGAGAAAAAAGCCCGCGCGCGAGGCGACCTACCTGGAAAGAAGTCCGCCGCGCTCACCTCGCGCGAGACGGAGGTGCTGCAGCTCGTGGCCGAAGGCAAAGCCAACAAGGAAACCGCCGACGAGCTTCACATCAGCGTGAAGACCGTGGAGAAACACCGGCAGAGCCTCATGGAGAAACTCAACATCCACGACACCGCCGGCCTCACACGCTACGCCATCTCAACAGGCATCATCGAGAGCAGCGTTCAGGTCACTATCGAGTAGCGCGACTCCAGGCTCGGCGGGGCGCAACGCTATGGGCTGCGGCAGCCCTCTACCTCTTTATTCAGCCAGCCTGCTGGCGCCGAACAGGAGGAGTAGTGGTATCGAGTCAGAGTGCCATCGCGAAACCGTTGTGTGCTACTGATGTATGCACACTACCCCACCATGTCATGGCAGGCGGCGGATGGGCATCAGCGGTTTCTCGCCCTGCCTATCACTTCGCCGCCAATGACAGCGCGGCCCCTTAACCCGCGCGCATCTCGGAATCAAAAGCACGTGGTCACGCTTATCGCCCGTAGCCCGGTGCGCGCGATATGATTGAGCCAGGATGCCGCATGGGATGAGCATCGTAGATGGCACCGAAATGCACTCGGCTAGTTTTGCCGCTAGCAGATCACATTCGGGTTTCACCCCATGGCAGGAAACACTGAATCGCCCTATTAGGGCTCCTTCAAAGCAAATACACAAACAAACCCAGTTCACGCATTCAACCCAATTACTTCATGAAAACTCAACGCAAATCGTTTCTCATCACCAAGCCGCTGTTCCTATCCGTTCTCCTGCTGGGTGCCATGCAGAGCATCGCATCTGGCGCTGACACACTGAACGAGACAGACGCCGCATTCATCAAAAATGCCGCCGCTTCCGGCACGGCAGAAGTAAAAGTCGCCGACCTCGGCACGAAGAAAGCAGTCCGCTCCGATGTCAAAGCCTTCGCCGAGACGGTCTTGGCGGATCACACCAAGGTGAACGCGGAACTGAAGACTCTTGCCAGGGCAAAAAGCGTGGAGCTTCCCTCCGGGACTGAAGACACTCACGGCTCAGCGCACAGTAACCTCGAGAAGCTTCGCGGAGCTGAGTTCGACGACGGGTTTCTCGATCACATGGTAGCCGGCCATAAGAAGGGTGTCAGCAATTTCGATGAGGCATCCAAAAGCGCGACCGACAGCGAGGTGAAGGCGTTTGCCGCGAAAACGCTTCCGGCGCTCAGAAGCCATCTCGAGACAGCCATGAAGCTCAGCGCCAACACCGCCGACACCACCGGCAAGGCTCCTGACAACACGGCGAAGAACATGCGCGACCGTGACAGCAGCACCCTCACCCCGCTCGATCAGGGCAGCAGCAAAAGCGACACGGAGATCACCGCGCAGATCCGCAAAGACATCATCGCCACCAAGGACATGTCCGTGAACGCAAAGAACGTCAAGATCATCACCGTCAACGGTGTCGTCACCCTTCGCGGACCCGTCAACTCCGCCGAGGAGAAAACAGCCATCGACGAGATCGCCCGCCGCCTCGTGGGTGAGAAAAACGTGACCAGCCATCTCGAAGCAAAGTAACCCGCCTATTTCCTCAAACCTTGTCTCGAAACACATAACACCACAAGAAAACATAACATCATGTCCAACAAATCCGTATTCTGCATCGCCACCACCCGCAGCCAGGCCGATCAAATCGTTGATCAGCTCAAGTCTGCCAGTTTCTCGAACAACGACATCTCTGCTTTGTTCGCGGACAAAGACACCAACCGTGACTTCGCCCACGAAAAAAACACCAAGGCACCCGAGGGCGCGGTGACTGGTGCAAGCACTGGCGGTGTCGTTGGTGGTACCCTGGGCTGGATCGCCGGCATCGGCGCACTGGCGATCCCAGGCGTTGGTCCATTTATCGCCGCAGGTCCGATCATCGCCGCGTTGAGCGGCGCAGCCATCGGCGCCGCCGTGGGCGGCATCGCTGGAGGTCTTATCGGCCTCGGCATTCCTGAGATCGAAGCCAAGCGCTACGAGGGTAAACTCAAGGAAGGTAACATCCTCATCTCCGTCCACACTGAGAACTCAGACGAAATCAGCCGTGCAAAAGACATTTTCATCAAGTGTGGAGCGCATGACATCTGCACGACAGGGGAGTCCTCCACCCCGGGGCGGCACAAGTCGGCCGACACGGGCCGTCAGGACGTGCGCACGGCCGACTCCGTTCTTATGGGCACAAATGTTTAACTGCGAATAAGATCACAGACGACTTCACAAATATGAAAACATTAAATGAACTATTTCTGGACGAACTGGCTGACATCTATGATGCCGAATGCCAGCTCGTCAAAGCCCTGCCGAAGATGGCCAAGGCTGCGACCTGCACGCATTTGCAGACTGCCATCGTGGCCCATCTGGAAGAAACCAAGGGCCATGTGACGAAGCTTGAGCAGGTGTTCGAATGCTTCGATAAAAAAGCCAAAGGGAAGACATGCGAGGCCACCGCCGGACTGCTTGAAGAGGCGGATGAAATCGCTGCGGACTTCAAGGGATCTCCGGCCATCAACGCAGCGCTGATCGCAGCCGCACAGAAGGTCGAGCATTACGAAATCGCATCTTATGGCTGCCTTCGCGAGTGGGCCGGAGTGCTGGGTCAGCAGGAAGCTGCAGATCTCCTGGAGGAAATCCTCAACGAAGAGAAGGCCGCCAATGAATCGCTCACCGAGCTGGCGCGTGAGCGCAACAACGAGGAAGCGCTCGGCGAGTCCGAAGAGGGTGATACTGAAGAGGGCGCAGAGAAATATGCGGTGTCCGCATAAACTGACTCCATTGAAGAAGGTGCTGGCTGCATGCAAAACCATGGGGCCGCGCTAACAACAGACCCTGCAACCGCTCACTCGG
>JANPIW010000032.1:0-5567 GCA_031425215.1 Verrucomicrobiaceae bacterium | reverse complement strand
ATCAGCTCGCTGTCTCGCCTCTCTTCTCAGTATAGCGTTCCTCATACCCGGATGCGATGAACCTCTCGCTCGTGTCAGCGTTCCCGGCGTTCAACCTGAGACATTACCCTCGGGCAGCCAGCTCGATCCGAAGCAGCGGCAGATGGCCTTCCTCAACCGCATCCGTAGCGCTGATCCGCAGGCGCAGATCATCGAGCGGGCGATGATCAACGAGCAGAATGAACTTGGGCTGATCCTCAACCGCAGCGTGGAGATGGACAAAGTATCGGCTTTGATGCGCGCCATGCTTACCAAGATGGCGACTGAGTTTCCGGGCGAAGACCTGACAGTCATCGCCTACACGCCATCAAATCCGCCGCGAAAAATAGGCACTGGCCGGCTCAAGGCCAGCACGCGGGACATGACATACACGCCTGAATCTTAGCCGAAACCAATTTTCCACCAACCAAAACACCTAGAAGACCAACACAATGCAAGGAACCGTAGATGACTTCATGCGCCGCTTCGGCGACAACCAAACCGTCGATGACCGCGAAGCGGCCCAGTATCACGACCGCTTTGTCTCCGCTCAACCCGAGGACAGGGCCTTTGACAACCAAACGTATCATCAGAGCGCGACCGAGTATCTCGGCAAATTGCCCGAGGATGAGTTCAAGAAGAACGCCCGCGCCGCACTCTCACAAGTCCCTGCGCAGGAGCGGAAAGGACTGCTAGGCGGCCTTCTAGGCGCGTTGGGCGGCAGCAGCCTCGGCAGTTTGGCCGCAAAGCTTGGCCTTGGCTCGACCGACCCTGAGAAGATGAGCGAGGACGACACCGCACGCGTCATGAACTATGCGCGCACCGAAAATCCACAGGCGCTGCAGAAAGTCGTGGAAGAGAAGCCGTGGTTTGTGAAAGCCATGGGTAACCCTATTGTGCTCGGTGCCCTCACAATCGCAGCCGCCAAACTCCTCAAAAGTCAACAGCGTCCCTAAACGACACATCCAATAAAAAACCTAAAACATAACACACAAACTACTATGTCATATCTCTGGATAATCATTATCGGACTCATTGTGGGCGCCCTCGCCAAGTTCCTCATGCCTGGAAACGATCCCGGTGGCATTATTGTCACGATTCTAATCGGTATCGCGGGCGCGCTCATCGCCGGATTCCTCGGCCGCAGCCTCGGATGGTATGCTGAAGGTGAACCGGTAGGCTTCATTGCTTCCGTCGTTGGAGCCGTGTTATTACTGCTGGCTTACCGCGCCATCACTAAAGGTCGAGCATCACGGTAGCGACTCTTTGCATTTCACGCATTTCAGCAACGATCTGATTTATTATGTCTGTAAAAATGAAACATCGGTTCGGGGTTTGGGTGGATACTCACCACGCAACCATCGTAGGATACGATCCCGTCACCGCGCAATTTACCGTGATTGGACACGCCAAGAATCCTGGTCCGGGAGCTAACTCTAGCGAGAACGCAGCGAACAATCACGAAATAACTCTGGTTCAAAAGTATTTCAAGGAAATCGGTCGCCAGCTGCTAAATGCGGACGAGGTCCACATCACCGGAACCGGCACAATTCAGGAGCAATTCATGCGCTATCTCGGCGAAACTCCTCAATTTAAAAAGACGGCAATCTCCGAAAGTACGTCCAACCAGATGAGCGAGGAAAAGCTGGTCGATTTCATAAACAGCCATTTCAGCTAAGCGTTCGACTGCCGGTGCGGGCATCGCGCGTCATGTCTAACGCTGGTAGGACGATCCTGGTGACTCAAGAGAATCGCTAGATAGTGCTCGCACTGGCGCTCCTGCCGGTGGCGCTAATCCTTGACTTCGCCGATGGACGCTTGGCTCGGTGGCGGCGACGATCATCCTTTCTCGGTGCCGATCTCGACTCGCTGGCTGACATTATTTCATTTGGTATCGCCCCTGCCTCGCTGGGATTCGCCTTGGGGCTGCGAGGAGCGATTGATGTCGCCATTTTGCTCTATTTTGTCGCCTGCGGCATCAGCCGTTTGGCTCGTTTTGCACCCGCTCACGATTATCTACGCACTAAGTGGCAGCACGATGATGAGCGCGGCCAGTGTGCCTAGAATATGAATCTCAAACGCGGGTCCGCATGTGACGAATGAGCGCAGGGACTCGTCAGTGTCGCGCCATGGACGCCCCTTATTGCATGAACCCATCACCCACACTGCACTCCGATTCCCCCACACCTCAGTGATGGGGACCTAACCTTCGTCCAGCGGCATGAGCCAGCCCGACGGTCCGAAGCCCACTCCGAACAATCAAGACCCGCATCGAGCTTGAATTGAGACAACTTCACATCGCCATCCGCACACAGCATGCCATTCAGACGCTTCTAAAGAAAGGCCAGAGCCAAGGGCGCCGCCAGCGTTTGCTTGACGAATGATCTATCCACGATAGCCGGCTGAAAGCGACGCGAGCAGTCGCCTGAACGAGGAGGCGCTGATGTGACGCTGAAGCCAGGCACCATAGAACCATCTGCCTGATGCTGAAATCAATACACGCCGAGAAACTTGAGGATGATGACGATGACGACGATGACGCCGATAATGTAAAAAAGATTAGTGCTCATAATTGAAGAAGATTCGCTCTGAATCGTTTCTCCCCTCTGATCTGAGCGTCTCAATTTTTACTTTTTTCAATCGAGGCGCAAAGCTCGTGGCTGGGCAAAGCAAAAGGCTCGCAAACCTTTCGATCCGCGAGCCTCTTTTTCTTTCTACTGATGGTTCAGTTTACCGGCCATCGCCGTCCGCATCGCCAGGGAGCGCGCGCTCGACTTTGTGCCAGGCTGCCTTCGTTGCGTGTTTGGCATCAGACCAGGCAAGACTGGAATTTCCCTTGGCCTGTTCGTAGTCGTGTTGAAGGTCATTCTCGACATCATCCCACTTTTTTCCTTGGTGTTTTCCGAATCCGGTAAAGCCAGTGCGATACGCTGGCTCATACTCATCGTAACTCAACTCGCGATTCGCGTAGGTTTCATTCCGGTAGTTTTCGCGCCAGTAAGCGTCTTCTGCAGTTGGATTGATGCCCTCGGCCACACCCTTGCCAGCGAGTCCGCCGACAACTGCGCCGATAGCCGCGCCGATCAACATTCCAGGGGGGCCTCCTGCTGCGCCAATGGCCGCGCCCGCCGCTCCGCCGCCTGCCGCGCCGAGGCCGGTACCGACGGGATGTGAGCCGGGAGCGCCAGTGATTGGATCGGGATTCATATCTCTATCTTGTTGTGTAGTCATAGGGTTTTGTTTTGATTGTTTTGGTTTTGGGGTGGACGCATAGTATCGGGCGGGTGAAAGCATCCGGTTGCGTGAGTTTGAAATAAAATGCAGCATCACTCCTGCTGCCCATCGCGCTAACAGCGCTCTCGTGGGTGATTCACGGCTTCCCGTGATTTGACTCCCATGATTCGATTGCCAATCGAATCTACCAGGTCATCCCAGGCTAGAAAGCCTGCGCCACAGTCGTTTGCATTGCCCCCTTCACGAATGATTCCCCTGATTGCCGCTACCACTGTCCTCCTGCTTGTCTCGCTTGCCGAGTGGATGCATGGGCGGCGCATCCAGGTGGCGGCGCGGTTGGCGTTTGGGCCGAGAGGCGCTGGGCAGCCTTGGACGCGAGTGGTTCCGTTGTTGCGCGTGGCGAGTCTGACGGCGTTCGCTTGGGGCGTCACGACGCTGTTGATGCTCAAGCTCGAGGCGCCCGACGATGCGGCTGCCAAGGAGCGTCATGATGCGGAGGCGACGCGTTTGGTGTTTGTCGCGGATTTGTCGCCGAGCATGTTTTTGCAGGACTCGGGGCCGGATGGCACGCTGACACGTCATGCGCGGATGCGTGAGGTGGTG
The DNA here is from genome assembly GCA_031425215.1 of Verrucomicrobiaceae bacterium. GTDB lineage: Bacteria > Verrucomicrobiota > Verrucomicrobiia > Verrucomicrobiales > Verrucomicrobiaceae > JANPIW01. The sequence continues at coordinate 1,712 of JANPIW010000032.1, read as the reverse complement.
GAGGGCATTCTTCAGCGCGTGAGCGTGAATTTGCGCTTCGGCGTGATCGGGTTTTATACGGATTCGCTGCCCGTGGTGATGGAGGCGCGCGATCCTGAGCTGGTGCGCAATGTGTTCAATGGCTTGCCGCTCACCTATGCAATGCCGGTCGGTCAGACGGATCTCGGCACGGCGGTGAATCGGACGTTGGAAATCGTGGCGGACTTCCCCAAGGGCAGCACGCGCATGATCATCCTCACGGATGGCGATTCGGTGCCGCTCGCGCCGATCAATCCGCGACCGGCATCGGTGCGGGAGTTGCTGGTGCTCGGCGTCGGCAATCCGCACAAGGGCAGCTTCATCGACGGCCATCAATCGCGTCAGGAGGCCGATACTTTGCAGCGGGTCGCGACTTCGCTGCTCGGTGTTTATCATGATGTGAATGTCAAGCATCTCGCGACTGAGGCGCTGGGCGATCTCGTCGTGCCGCTGGCCCTGCCGCATCAGGGGCTCACGCTAGCGCAGTGGGCGGTGCTGGCGATGGTGCTCGGCGCGTTCATCCATGCATTCATTCCCGTCGCGCTGGAATTCCTTGGCTCGGACTGGACGGTGCGTAGCGTCAGGAAGGAGGCGGCATTGGCACGATGAGGAAGTTTTTCACCCTGCTCTGGCTGCTGTGTCCGGTGGCGGCGCTGTATTACCACTTCAATGAAGGTCAAAACGAGCTGGCTCGCATCAAGGGGCGCAAGCACGTCGAGCAAATCCGCGAGCTGGAGCGCATGAAGGAGCCGGACTGGGCGGTCATCATCGAGGAGTATGACAAACTCAGCGCTGAGCTGCCGAAGACTGAAGCACCGCTCGTGCATCATCAGATTCGTCTGGCGAAATCGAAGGCGCAGTTGGAGCTGCTCGATGTCGCGGGCAGCATCGAAGAACTGACCGGCCTGCTGCGCGAGGCGGCACAGACGCATGGCGAGGACGCGAAGATCACCCGTGCCGTGCGCGAGATGCTCGGCAAGGCGCACTACTACGCGACCTATCTGCTCAAGACGAATGGTGCCGCCGAAGAAGAATGGCGGCCCTTCGCCGAGCGCACGCGGCAGATCTTCCGCTTCCTCGCGGAGCATCAGGAACCCGGCGCGCTCGCGAAGTATGAAGACCGCGTCGCGGCAGAGTTTGCGAAGACCATTGAGAAGTGAGTCGAGACAGTTTCGCGCACTTCCGGTATCCACTTCACCTTTCTCCTCCAAGTCTTCATCGAACTGTGGTCGGCCCGGCTGGACCAGCCTGTGGTGAAGCCGAATTGAAACTATTTTCGGCAAATGAGGCCACCAGTGGCGAGGTATAGGCTAGATTCACATGTCGCAGCCTCTCGATGATCCTCAGCATGACCAGTTTCTCCGCCTTTATGCGGAGAATGAGGTGGCGTTGCATGTCTTTGTCAGATCGTTAGTTACCACTCGGCAGGAGGCTTCGGAGGTCATGCAGGATGTCATCGTGGTGCTATGGCAGAAGTATGGCTCCATCAAGGAGTTCCGGCCTTGGGCGTTTGGCGTGGCTCGGAATGTGGCGCTCAGGCATCTGAAATCCCGTGCGCGTGACCGGCATGTGTTTGATGATGCACTGGTGAACCAGCTTGCGGACGATGCAGCTACCTTGGTGCCGGTGCATGACAGGCATCGCGAGGCTTTGGAGCAATGTTTGGACAAGCTGCCGCAATCACAGAAAGAACT
>JANPIW010000031.1:0-12081 GCA_031425215.1 Verrucomicrobiaceae bacterium | reverse complement strand
GGCACCCTGAGCTCCTCCCGCACCCGGAAGAATGTCCTCCAGCACACAGATGGATGTCCTCCAGCACACCGATGGATCTCCTCCAAGGCACACCAGCATCTCCATCCGGGCACGCATGGATGTCCAGCCGGGCACACATGGATGTCCTGCAAGGCACACATGGATGTCCTGCAAGGCACACATGGAGCTCCTGCCGGGCACACCCGGAGCTCCTGCAAGGCACACCCGGAACTCCTGCAAGGCACACCCCAAAACTGGCACGCCCTCGTTTCGATGTGCTGCAAGGCACACCCGGAACTCCTGCAAGGCACACCCGGACCTCCGTAACTCATTGATTATCAGCGGGTTTCTGCCTGTTGGGGTGTTTCGGTCCTGGCTTCTACCCGCGGTCGTCATCGAGGTACAACGCGGAGACCGGGGCAACCGAGCTCAGGAAACACGGTCCCACATGCACAGAGCGACGGCGTAAAACAGCTTGAAAGCATTCCAGGAAGTGATCGGAACTGATGCTTTGTCAGCCACTTGCACACTGCCCCAATTCTCTGCCCCCGTTCTCCTCCTGACCCCGTTCTCCCTAGCAAGAGGAGACATCGGCGGCGCGAGCGTCTTGCCCGGCGAAGCAGACCATGTCGGAGGAGTCGGCAGAGTGACTTGAGGGGAACAAAAAAAGGTTGATTGCAATGCTCTTCCATTGCCCAATGAGTTATAGATGAAGGCCAAGCACCTCGCACCAAAGACTCGCGTTTTTTCGCCGCGTACAGCTTCGAAAAAGAAGCCGCGCCCCCGTGCTAAGTGGCGCGTCCCAGATACCCCGATGACGAAGGAGCCCTTGTCCTCGTTTGGGCACCCTCGGCTGAGATCAATTGAGCTTTTCGCGGGCGCGGGGGGGTTGGCGATAGCCTCATCGAATGCTGGCTTCAGTCACGATGCCGTTTTGGAGTACGATCACGATGCCTGCGAGACCGTCCGTGCGAATCAACGGCGCGGTTATGAGTTGGTGCGCCACTGGCCCCTGATTGAAGGGGATGTCCACCATCAAGACTTCACCGGATGGCAGGGACGAGTAGACCTGGTTTCAGGCGGACCTCCCTGCCAGCCATTCTCCATCGGTGGCAAGCATCAGGCGATGGCGGATCGTCGCAATTTATTCCCCGAAGCAGTTCGCGCCGTCAGGGAGACGCGACCAAAGGTATTTGTATTTGAGAACGTCAAAGGACTGACCAGGGGAACTTTTGCGAAGTACTTTGGCTACATTGTACTCCAACTCAGCTTTCCCGGTATCATACGATCGCCAAATGAAAATTGGCTCGACCATCTTTCCAGGTTAGAGAGGCTGAAGACACAAGGCGCGAAACCCGATTTGCGCTATCGAGTGATCTGGAGGCTCCTCAACGCAGCGGATTATGGGGTCCCACAGAAGAGGGAGCGAATCTTCTTTGTTGGCTTTCGATCAGACATCGAGTCGCCATGGTCATTCCCCTCCCCGACCCATTCCCGCGCGCTTCTCTCGATCAGCCAATGGAGTTCGGGTGACTACTGGGAAAGACATTTCATTTCCAAACGGCACAGGCCCCCACCACCCATTAATTTCACCGATTGGACCACAGCCGCGTGCGTGGACGTTTTAGAAGACCGCGCGCCATGGCGGACTGTGCGGGATGCAATTTCGGATTTAGGAGAGCCAGTGCGACACGCGAAAGGTTCATTATTCGAGAATCACATTTTCCAACCAGGCGCTCGATCTTACCCCGGTCATACAGGAAGCCCGTTGGATGAGCCGGCCAAGACCCTCAAGGCCGGTGATCATGGCGTACCAGGCGGTGAGAACATGGTCAGGTTTCCTGATGGGCAGGTGCGCTACTTCACAGTTAGGGAGTCTTGCCGGCTACAAACGTTCCCCGACGATTTTGTCTTTGAAGGAAGTTGGACCGAAAACATGAGACAACTGGGAAATGCAGTTCCAGTAAAACTGGGAGAGGTGGTGCTCAGGAGCATCCGAGCCGAGCTCGAGAAATACGAAAACAACAACACTTCAACATTCCTGTGATGCCTATATCATCCTCTCCCGCTGAACTACTGGCTGAGCTGATCGAACTCGCCAACAATCTGCCGTCGGACCCGACTGAATACGCCGTTCTTCAACCTACCAAGCGCCGCGCGCTCCGTGCCGCCTTAGAAGGGGCCGTTAGCCGCCTCACCGCTCTCTCGGATATTCTCGACACGGTTCGCCAACCTAGACACGTTTTCGACCCGACAGACCCCAAAGTAATAGGAAAGGTGGTGGCCGATGCCCTGCTCCTGCAGGACCAGGAACCATTGGCCCACGTCGTCACACAATCGTTTTACGGTGCTGGGGTTTACGCGATCTACTACAAGGGGCCTTTTGAGTGTTACCAACCGATCTCCGGACGTGACCATCCCATTTACGTCGGTAAGGCTGATCCGGCCGAACTCCACGCGCAGTCTGCTGCCAAACAGGGTACTCGGCTTCACACCCGGTTGAAGGATCACTTTAGCAGCATCTCGAGAGCCACCAATCTGGAGATCGAAGATTTCACTTGTCGTTATCTTGTGGTTCGAAGCGCGTGGGTTGAGACGGCAGAGGATTTGCTGATCGCTTGTTTCAAGCCCGTATGGAACAGCGAGATGAAAGTGTGTTTCGGGTTCGGGAAACACGGGGACAGTTCCGAAACTCGAAAGAACAAGCGATCACCTTGGGACACCATCCATCCAGGACGAATATGGGCGACGGAAGAGGGCAACACGCCGAACAAGAAATCAGTGGCCGACATATGCGCGGCCATCGCCGGACATTTCAAGGCGAATCCGGTGAATCATTAGTGTGCGGTGACACTCTTTTGCTCATCGAGCAATTGCTGTGCGTGTCTTGAACACGGTCTTCGGCCGCAGAATTGCAAACATGGCCTCCGCTTGAAAGAACGGTGTCAGGAAAGAACGGGGTCATTGCGCCAAGACAAACACAGATAAGGAGGAAATCAGACGAACAGTAAATGAGAGTTAGAACATGGAAACCTTATAACGCATCCCAGCGGGTAAGAATCCCGCGCGGTAGAGCCTGGAGCCAGGCAGCCGGAAGCGAGTCATGCGTCGTCAGCCGCGAGGCTGGCACGAGCCGAGCGTAGCGAGACAGCCAGCCGCAGGCTGTCCTCAGGGCGAGCGCAGCGAGGCAACCGTTGACAGCGAGCACTAAAGCCGTGCAATTGAGCCTCGATAGTTTCCACCCGTGGGAAGCCTCTGACGTTGACCCGTATGGGGGCCAGTGCGTGTATGCCGACAGATGGCCAGGCATACGCGAACCACCGGGGTCCGAGACCAGGGCAGAGGTGCATGACAGGGGATGCCTGTGAGCCGAGCGCAGCGGGGAGACCGGGGTCAGGCGACAACTGCCTGACAAACGGCATCTCGGCGGCGTGAGGAGAACGGGCGAAACTGCCGAAATGAGAGGAGGACGGTGTATCGCTCTGTGTTTCAGTCGTGATGCAAGCATCCGAAGCCTGTGAACAAAACGGATGCATGCACCGGCTCGCATGGCATAGGTCATGTCACCGACGCTTCCCGCTCGCCGTCGCCTGCGCGCTCTATTACTATGAAAGGCAAACTCATCTGCTGCTTGGTTCTATTTCTGGGATTGGAGCTTCAATTCGCGGGCGCTGAACCCGAAGCGGCGCTGCGGAAGCTTGCCTACTCTGGCCCCATTATTGACGTGCATCTACACACGACCCCGCCCCTTTCGGCGGCGGGGAAGCCGAACCCCGTCACCGGCAGGAAGGGGGCATCCACGGCGCAGGAGCTTTGCGACGCCACTCTTACGGCGTGCAGGGATTATAAGATTGTCCGCGCCGTGCTGAACGCCCATCCCGGGACTGCGGAACCTTGGATAAAGGCTGACCCGAAGCGCTTCCTCGTCGCACCGATGGTGCTGAACACGGACGCGCAGCCGGTGCTACAAATTGAGTTGTTGCGGGCACAGTTGAAGAGCGGGGAGGCGACCATGCTTGGCGAACTCATGACTCAGTATGCGGGCCTACGCCCTGACGCGGAGGTGTTGGAGCCCTATTGGAAGCTGGCGGAGGAACTGGATGTGCCGGTCACGATCCACACGGGGACAAGTTTTCCGGGCACAGCGCATGCGGGATATCCAAGGTTCCGTTTGTCGCTGGGGAATCCGATGCTCTTGGAGGAGGTATTGGTGCGCCATCCCAAGTTGCGGGTGTGGATCGCGCATGGCGGTCAACCGTGGACTCAGGAGACCTTCGCGCTGATGTCGCAATACCAGCAGGTTTACATGGACATATCGACGATCTGCTGGATCGGCGGCCCAAGAGGCCGGCCCGCCTTTCATGCATTCCTGCAAGAGGCGATCAAGCGCGGGTTGGGCCGGCGCATCATGTTCGGGTCGGACCAGATGGCGTGGCCGGATGCGATTGGCCTCGCCATCGAAGGCGTGGATTCCGCGGAGTTTCTAACCGCAGACCAGAAGCGTGACATTTTTTACGCAAACGCGGTGCGATTTCTGCGGCTCCAAGAACCTTTGCAGTGAGCTCCACCTTGAAAGCTTGGGGCAACATGTCTTCGATCAATGAAACGCCAACCATGCGCTGCAGCGGGAGAACGGTGTCAGGCAACTGTGACAAATGGAATCCCGGCGGCGTGAGGGCGGCTTGGCTCGCGGCATCCGCATTCAGTTCCCCAACGCCTTTTACCATGTGATGGCCCGGAGCATTTGTGAATGCGAGGCGGGTTGCAGCGCGGCTCCGGCCTGCAACGGCTCTCCCCACCGCGCCGGAGCCTGAGCTTGGCTGTCTCTCCGCTTGCAAGGCGTGCGCGCGTCTGCATTAGAGAGCGCGATGCGGGAACACGGATACAGAGCGGCGACAGTCGAAGAGGTGCGAAAGCTGCGCGACGAGCTGGAGTCGCGGAAGAAGAAGCTGGTCTTCACGAATGGCTGCTTTGACCTGCTGCACGCCGGACATGTGCGCTATCTGGCGCAGGCTCGCGCGCTGGGTGACGGGCTGGTCGTGGCGCTGAACTCGGACAGCTCGGTGAGCGAGCTGAAGGGGCCGGACAGGCCGGTGCAGCGGGAGAATGATCGCGCGGAGATCCTCGCATCACTGCGGGCGGTGGATGCGGTGGTGATCTTTGACGAGCCGCGTGTGACGGGGCTGATCAAGGCGATCCGCCCGCACATTTACGCGAAGGGGGGGGACTACACGGTGGACTCGCTGAACCCGGAGGAGCGCAAGGAGCTGGAGATGGTGCGCGCGGAAATCAAAATCCTGCCGCTGGTGCCGGGACGCTCGACGACGCGGACGCTGAACCGGATGCTGGGCAAAGAGACGGGTGCGTCCGGCACGCTGCGGCTCGGTGTGCTCGGCTCGGGCCAGGGCACCAATTTCTCAGCCATCCTGCGCGCGATCAAGCTGGGCGATCTCGATGCCGAGGTGGCGGTGGCAATCTCGGACGTGGAGGATTCGAGCTTTCTAAAACTGGCGAAGGAGGCTGGCGTGCCCGCATGGTTCATCGATCCGGGCAAAGGCGGACAGGAGAGCATCCGCGACACGCTGCTGGAGCATCGCGTCGATGTGGTCGTGCTCACGGGTTTCATGCGGATCCTGAAGAAGCCGGTGCTGGATGCATTCCAAGACTGCATTGTGAACGTGCATCCGTCGTTGCTGCCGAAATTCAAAGGCGCGAGCGCGGTGCAGGACGCGCTGGATGAGGGCGAGATCGAGACGGGCTGCACGGTGCATCTGGTGGTGGAGGAGATCGACAGCGGCCGCATCCTCGCGCAGGAGACGGTGCCCATTCACATCGGCGACGACGCGGAGGAACTGCACGCTCGCATCAAGGAGCATGAGCACCGCCTGCTGCCGAAAGTGTTGAGCGAGTGGCGGCAGATGGGACTGTCCGTGGCGGGAGAGGCGGGGAAGAAATGAGCTTTGCCTTTGGCAGCCTCAATCCCCAGCAGCGCGTGGCGGTGATGACGATCCGCGGCCCCGTGCTCATCCTCGCAGGCGCGGGCACGGGCAAGACGCGCACGGTCACGGCGCGCATCGCACACATGATCAATGAAGGCATCGCGCCGGAGAACATCCTGGCCGTGACCTTCACCAACAAGGCCGCGACTGAGATGCGCGAGCGCGTGATCGAGATGTCGCCGGGAGGGAAGGGGAAGAAGGTCGTGCTGGGAACCTTCCACGCTTTCTGCTGCCGCCTGTTGCGCGAGCATGCGATGCACGTGGGCTACAAGAAGAACTTCGTCATCTACTCGCAGAACGAGCAGATGAGCCTGCTCAAGCGCGTGATCGTGCGGCTCGTGGCGAAGGATGAGTCGTATGACGCTTCGGTCGCGCAATCGCGCATCAGCCGCGCGAAGAACTACGGTGAGAGTCTCGGCGATCCGAAGGAGAACACCGACGCGGCTGTGTTCGAGGCCTACAACAACGAGCTGCGCGCGCTCAATGCGATGGACTTCGATGATCTGCTGCTGCTCGGTGTGCGCTTGATGGAGGATCACGCCGAAACCCGCGCGACTGTGCAGCGGCTCCACCAGCATGTCATGGTGGATGAGTTCCAGGACACGAACTCGCTCCAAATGCGCCTGCTCAAAGCGTTGGTGCCCGCGCCTTATAACATCTGCGTCGTGGGCGATGACGACCAGAGCATCTACGGCTGGCGGGGCGCGGACATCACGAACATCCAGCAGTTCGAGCATTTCTTTCCCGATCCCGCGATCATCAAGCTGGAGGAGAACTACCGCAGCACCACGGCCATCCTGCACACGGCCAACAGCCTCATCAAACACAACGCGGGCCGCAGGCCGAAGACCTTGTGGAGCAAAAACGACCGTAACGAGCGCATCCGGCTGCTGATCACGCAGGACGAAAAAGAAGAGGCCGACATGATCGTGAAGGAAATCGAGGCCGAGCATTTTGCGAACGCGACGACGTGGGAGTCGTTCGCCGTGTTGTTCCGCACAAACGACCAGTCGCGTGTGCTGGAGCAGTTTTTCCGCCAGAGAAAGGTGCCGTATCGCGTCGTGGGCACGCGCAGTTTCTTCGACAGGCGCGAGGTGAAGGACGTGCTGGCCTACCTCAGCGTGATCCACAACGCGCACGATGACATCAACCTCCTGCGCATCCTCAACGCGCCCACGCGCGGCATCGGCGGCGCCACGGCGGAGCTGGCGCGCGAGCGCTCCATGGAGAAAGGGCACAGCATCTGGGTCTCGCTCTGCACCGATGATTTTCTGCGCACCATCCCGGAGAAAACGCGCAATGCTGTGCGCGGATTCATTTCGCTCATCGACAAATACGCCGCCGCCGCGCGCGCGCCGGGCACGATGATCGGCAAGATGACCGAGCAGCTTCTTGAGGAGACCGGCTACATGGACTGGCTGCGCAAAGCAGCGAAGCAGCCGGAAGATTTCATGAGCTGGGAAGGCGGCGTGAAGGAGCTGGTGGGATCCCTGGCTGCTTACGATCAACGCAACCGCATTGAAGGTCTGGCCGGTTTTCTCGACGAGACCAGCCTGAATGGTGATCGCGATTTCAGCGATGACGGCATCGAGAAAAAGAAAGGCGTGTGCCTCATCACCATGCACGCCGCGAAGGGGCTGGAATTCCCCGTCGTCTATCTCCCCGGCATGGAGCAAGGCATCCTCCCGCACCGCCGCTCCTATGACGAAGGCCGCGTCGATGAGGAGCGCCGTCTGTTTTACGTCGGCATCACCCGCGCGATGCGCAAGCTCACGCTCAGCCACGTCCGCTGGCGTGTGAAGTGGGGACAAAAACATTCGCAGCTCCCGAGTCCGTTCTTGAGGGAGCTGGACCGCACCTACATCGACGAGATGGATTACGCCCGCCACATGCAGCAGAAAGTTACCACAGAGGAGAGCACCTCATTTTTCTCCGGCTTGAAAGCGATGCTGGCGGAGGGTGCGGAGAGGTAACGCAAACCGTCAGGTCATTCCCAGAATGCGCCGCGCGTCAGCTTCGGTCATGCCGGAAGTCACCATGTTTTTTAGCGCGCGTTCAAGCGCGATCTGCTCGCCCTCGGCGCGGCCCTCGGCGCGGCCCTTCTGCAGAGCTTCCCTGGTCTTGCCTTCGATAAGCGTCCGCTCGGTGCTCACCGCGAACCAGAAACGATCATACGCATTGCGCTCCGCATGGCTGAAGTTGCTCTCTCGCGCAAGCCGCAGCGCGGTTTTCAAGGAGTCATTGATTCCAGTCTCCTGCTCAAAGCTCGCCACGCTCGGGTGCCCGGCCTTGCCAGCATCGCCCGCCTCGCGCAGAAAGCGCAGCCACGCCCAGCGCACACGGCGCGACTCGGAAGGGTTTGATTTCCGAAACTTAGGCAGTTCCACAAACACAAACTCCAGCCCCTCGATGCAGCGTTGCGGCTGCGCCACATGCACGATGCGGTAGTGATGATAAAACTCGTCGCTGTCGCGGATGAATATGTCATCCAGCAGGCTCAGCGCGATCACGGGCTGGAGCAGCTCGAATGCCTCGCCCTGCTCGAGCTGCTTCACATACGCCTGGCTGGCGTTGAAGAGCACGCGTTGCAGGAAGGCCGCAGTCCACTGCACCTGCATCTCCACGATGAACTGCCGGCCCTTCTCATCCACGCAGCGCACATCGACGATGCCGCGTTTGTACACGGGCAGCAGCGGCATCTGGTCGATGGGCAGGTACTCAAGGCTGACCACGGGGGAATCCAGCGGCAGCATCGCGTTGAGGAAATCGCGCAAAATGTCCGGGTGCTCGCCGAAGATGCGGCGGAACACCAAGTCACTGCGGGGATCGAGAAAACCATCCATGTGCGCACCAATACCACGCGGCGAGAGTGCCGCAAGCTTGCGGACGCATCGGAGCAAGGGCGGGTACGCTCATGGTCAGGAGCAGCGCCGCCTGTTTTTCGTCGGCATCACCCGCGCGATGCGCAAGCTCACGCTCAGCCACGTCCGCTGGCGGGTGAAGTGGGGACAAAAACAATCGCAGCTCCCGAGTCGGTTCTTGAAGGAGTTGGATCGCAAATTCATCGACGAGCTGGATTACGCGAGACACATGCAGCAGAAAGTGACCACAGAGGAGAGCACTTCGTTTTTCACCAGCCTGAAAGCGATGCTGGCGGAGGGGGCGGAGCCGTAGGGTGAGACAGGCAGACAAATCGGATCAAGCGACGGCGAGCGAGAGGTGTCGATGACGAAACAGACGGCCTCAGAGACATTGTTTGCATCCGACTTGCTCGGATTCCAATGCGATCATTTGGACTTCTTTATTGAGGGACCGAATGGGTCATTCTCGGCCTCTTCCTTCAATTTTTTTGCCACTCCAGCCACTTCGGAGAAACGCGGCCATCACGAGTGTACCCGCTGTCGGTCGATTTACCGTCTTTGGGGATATTCGTCAGCACCACGAAATCTTCCTTTAGATATACTCCAATCTGAATCTGGTCCCCCCTTTGGTTGCGATACATCAAAGTCCAAGCCCCATCGCCGGTCCCTCCTTCGTCGCCGTAAATATAGACTTTGAGAACGTAATACTCCTTCTCCAAGCCCATCTTCGCGAGAATCGTTTCGGAGATCGCGCAAGCTTCCTTCAAACTGACAGCCGGGCGCTTGTCTGTGGGATATTGGTAAAGGCTACCGATTGCTTCAGCACTGATGAGAAGCGAGCAGAAGATAATAATTCGAGTATTCATTTGTGTAACGAGTTTTGATCGAACGTTGTTTAGCTGCACACGCCCGTCGGTTTTGTGGTTTGCTCCCAGTCTTGGTTCAAATGCGGTTGTAAACCTGGCGCATGCCAGGTGCGGGCTTCATGGTGAAATGGTGAAGGCTAGTCCACCAAATACCAGCACGGAGATCAAGCCTTTTGTCTTGAGCGGAGAGAAATATCGGCTGGCAAACGGGGGCTGATGAATCGCCTGATTTCTGATGATTGAACCACTGGCTGGCGCTGATGTGACCCTGATTGGGGCTGAATCATGCAGGTCAGGAGGATTTTATGAAATTGAGGCTCCATGATTATACCGATTCAGTCGTGTGCTCTGAGGTGGGCCAAATTGAGGCGAGAAGAAGCGCGATTGTGTCGTCGGGCCACTCGCCCGATCTCCAGCCCGGTGCCGCGGCTCACAGGAACCATTGATCTGACTTGCTGCCTCCGTCTTCAGTGAAATGGCGAGTGGTCTTGCGAAACCCTCGCGCTCCCACAATTTGGCCAACAGCTCGTCGGCGTTCCATGAAAATCGCGTCCTCTCGTCGCGTTTGTCCTTCACATGAACTGCCCAGGCTTCCATCAGTCTCGCACCTCTCGCCGCTCGATCCTCCGCGTTGGCGGGCTAGGGATGTTGGGGCTGACTATGCCGAGGTTGCTGCGCGCGTCTGACGCGGAGGTGAAGGCGAAGCTCGTCGCGAAGGCAAAGTCGGTGATCTTTCTTTTCCAATGGGGCGGGCCGAGTCATCTGGAAACGTTCGACATGAAGCCGGATGCGCCAGAGGGGATTCGCGGATTTCACAAGCCGATGAAGTCGAGCGCGGACGGCATCTGGGTGAATGACAAGCTGCCGAAGACCTCGAAGATCATGGACAAGTTGACGCTCATCCGGTCGATGACGCACACGATGAAGAATCACAACTCCGCCGGCTACTACGCGCTGAGCGGGCACGCGCCGCCGAGCGATGACCAGCGGCTCAAGGACACGATCGATCTCTTCCCCGCCTACTCATCGGTGGTGGATCGTCTCGCAGGATCAAAGGGTGAGATGCCGACGGCGGTGACGTATCCGTGGATCGTGAGCGACGGCTCGGTCACTCCGGGGCAGCGCGCGAGTTTTCTCGGCAAGGTGCATGATCCCTTTCTCGTGCTACGTGATCCGAGCGCGCCGGATTTTTCCCTGCCCGAGCTGAGCCTGCCCGATGGCATCAGCTACGAGCGCATGGCGGCGCGGCGTGAGCTGCAAAAGATCGTCGATGCGCAGACAAAATTGATGGACGTTTCCGCCGAGGCTCGCGGCATCGAGGGGTACTACGAGAAGGCGTTCGCGATGCTGCACAGCGAGCGCTTGCGGAAGGCATTCGATCTGAACGCGGAGCCTGCGAAAGTGCGCGATGCGTATGGCCGCACGGCTTACGGCCAGAGCTGCCTGCTCGCGCGGCGGCTCGTCGAGGCGGGCGTGAAATTTGTCACGGTGAATTTCGCCCAGAGCATCGGCGGCCGCACCACGACCGAGGGCGGCTGGGACACGCATGGCTTCGACAACACGCGCATGTTTCCCATCATGGAGAAATATCATCTGCCCATGACCGAACAGACGCTGCCCACGCTGCTGAACGATCTCGAAGAACGCGGCCTGCTCGATGACACGCTCGTCGTGTGGGCGGGCGAGTTTGGCCGCACGCCGAAAGTGAACAAAAACCTCAGCCGCGACCACTGGCCGCAGTGCTACACCACGCTGCTGGCCGGCGGTGGCGTGAAGCGTGGTTTTGTCCACGGCGCGTCAGACAAAGACGGCGCACATCCTGCGGACAAACCGGTGAAGCCCGACGATCTCGCGGCGACGATGTATCATCTCCTGGGCATACCCTCTGACACCGAGGTGCGCGACTCATTGGGCCGCCCGCTGCCGATCAGCTACGGCAAGGTCGTGCATGAGGTGATCGCCTGAGAGTGGGCTGCGGCCGCGCGGGTGTGCAGCGACTCGTCTTGGTGGCCCAAGCGTCAATGAAGCGCCCATTGCTTTGCAGGAATGCCGGTGAAATCGCCTCAGCAGCGCAATCCAAGCGCTGTGGCTGCCAGCCCGCGCTCAGTGGGAGGTGGCCTTCAATCGTTCAAGCACACGGACACTTGGAGGCCGATCATGACTCATACCGAAACAGAAACCTCAATCTGCTACAGGATGGCGCCGGACCGCAGGTTGCTCGATGGAAAATGTGGCGCGTCTGATTGCGAGCATTGCGCGACGGGCGCGCGAGGCGTGACGCTGGAAATCCCGCCGTGCCTTCTCAGTCATCAGCATCACACGGTGATCGGTTACGACGGGCTGCGGCGGCTGGCG
>JANPIW010000030.1:0-1741 GCA_031425215.1 Verrucomicrobiaceae bacterium | reverse complement strand
CTTCTTCAGCATCGCGAGGAGGATGTGTTCGACGCTGAGGTAATCGTCCTTCAGTTTCTTTTGCTCCTCCTCCGCCTCCGCCATCACAGCGCGCAGATCGCCGCTCATGTAGAGTTGAGATGAGCCGGAGACTTTCGGCTGACGCGCGAAATGCGCTTCGAGCGCCTGCTTCACTCCTGCGGAGCTGGCGCCCATTTTGTCAATCAACGGCGCGGTCAGACCGCCCTCTTGTTCGAGCATGGCAGAGAGCAGATGCGAGGGCTTCAACTCCGAGTGCCCGAAGCGGGTGGCGACGGATTGCGCGGCGTTGAACGCCTCTTGGGCTTTTACGGTAAAACGTTCGGGATTCATGGCGGATGAGATTTAGAAAGAGTCGTGCCACCACTGATACGAGGGAACGCCAGCAGAACGAGGGCAACATTGGCTCAAATCTTGCGCCAGAGATGGCCTCGTCTGGTCATCGTAGCGCACTCTCTGGGAACGCGAGTCTGTGACTCGCTCATATTCGACTGCGGAAAAACTTCGGGAATCACGGACCGTGGCCACAGCTCGGTGGTTCGCGCTGCGGCCCGGCTCAGTGAGCCGGGATCGAGCGAACGAGAGAGATGTTTCCCGTTCAGTTTTCAAACGCCGTTTGGTGACGCAGGCTGGCCGTCACCCATGGAAACCAGCCCTTCGGCACATCACGGCGTCTGCCAAGCGTTGTAGATGCAACTGCTGTTCTGCCATGCGCCGTTGATGAAGGACCACAGCGTCACATAGACGGGCCGGTTGTCGGTGGGCAGACCGGTCACGAGCTGGCTGGTCGCGCCGCCTGGGGCGAAGGAGCCTGCGTACAGGTCGTTGCCGAATCCTCCGGGCTGCGAGCCGATCCACAAGGCATGGAGCGTGGCGCCGGTTGCCGCCTGCCAGGTGAAGGTGGCGGTGCTGCCGGTCAAGGTGCTTCCGTTCGCGGGCGAGGTGAGCACGGCTTTCACCGGCGTGATCTGCGGAGCGGTGAAGATGTAGCTGTTGCTCACATACGCGCCGCTGATGAGGGAGTGGAGCGTGACGTAAACTTTGCGGCCATCGCTCGGCAGCGTCACAGCGCGGACTTGATTCACCCCTTCGAGCATGGCGTACAAATCATATGCGCCCGCCGCGCTGCCGATCCATAACGCGTAACTCGTCACTCCCGTTCCCGCATTCCACGTGAACGTCGTGGCGGTGTTCGGCAGGGACGCGCCGTTGACGTGGCTGTTGAGCTGCGCGCGCGCGGTTGCGCCATTGTTCCAGGCATTACACCACCAGGTGTTGTTGCGATACACGCCGTTGATCAGAGACCAGATGGTGACGTGCAGCACGCGTCCGTCCGTGGGCAGGCCGGTCACGGTTTTGCCGGAGACGAGTCCTTCACTTCCGGCGTAGAGATCGTAGCCGCCGGGCACGCTGCCGACCCAGAGCGCGTAGTTCGACACGCCGATGCCGCCGCTCCAAGTGAGCGCGAGCGTGTCGTTGCCGAGCGCGGAGCCTGCGGCGGGCGCGGTGACGAACGCGGCGGGATTGGCAGTGTTCGCGCAGGTGAATTGATACGAGTTGCTCTGGTAAGCGCCGCTGATGAGCGAATGCACGGTGACGTAGAGCTTGCGTCCGTCGGACGGGATGTCCTGCGGGATCGCCTGGGTGTTCGTGCCCGTCAGCGCGCTGTAGATGTCGTAGCCATCCGGGGTGCTGCCGATCCAGATCGCGTAGCTGGTGACGC
>JANPIW010000029.1:0-5669 GCA_031425215.1 Verrucomicrobiaceae bacterium | reverse complement strand
TTCTTCTTTGATGCGCTGGAGCGCGTCGGGCTGGCCGCTGAGGTCGATGCTGCTGTCGGTTTTGAATTCGCTGACGATCCAGGAGATGAGCGTGTTGTCCCAGTCGTCGCCGCCGAGATGGGTGTCGCCATCGGTGGCGAGCACCTCGAAGACGCCGTCGCCGATCTCGAGCACGCTGATGTCGAACGTGCCGCCGCCGAGGTCATAGACGGCGACTTTTTCGTCGGACTTGCTGTCGAGGCCGTAAGCGAGCGCGGCTGCGGTCGGCTCATTGATGATGCGGCGGACGTTGAGGCCGGCGATCTCGCCTGCGGCCTTGGTGGCGTTGCGCTGACTGTCGTTGAAATAAGCGGGCACAGTGATGACGGCCTCGGTGATCGTCTCGCCCAGTTTTGCTTCGGCGTCGGCCTTGAGCTTGGCGAGAATCATCGCGCTGACTTCCTGGGGCGAGTACGTCTTCGTCTCGCCGCCGACCTCGACCTGCACATGTGCGTCGCCATTCGCGGCGGCGACGATTTTGTAGGGCATGCGTTTGTCGGCGTCGGTTAGCTCGGTAAATTTGCGGCCCATGAGGCGCTTCACGGAGAAGACGGTGTTGCGCGGGTTGGTGACGGCCTGGCGTTTCGCTGCCTGACCGACGACCCGCTCGCCGCTCTTGGTGAATGCGACGACGGAGGGCGTGGTGCGAGCGCCCTCGGAGTTTTCGAGCACCGTGGATTTGCCGCCTTCGAGGACGGCCATGCAGGAGTTGGTGGTGCCGAGGTCAATGCCGAGAATCTTGCTCATGAGATGTGTTGGATGGGGGGAAATGGAACCCGCTACTTGGCAGGAGCCGTGCCACGCCATGCCAGCGGGCGGATTTCAGTGTGCGTACGAAGGAGGAATGGCTCGTGCGCCCGGATGCGGCGAGATGCGCCGAGCGAGCTTCGAGTGCTGCATCGGCGCATGATGGCGCGCTTTGCCGCGACAGTGTGGCTCAAGCGAGAGGCAAAAAAAGGGCGGGCGCCCGCATGGCGCCCGCCCCTGGTTGGGTTGGTCGGTCCTCGTTGTTGGTTGCAACAAGCTCTTATTCGTCCGCTTTGACGGACTTGAAAATTTGCGCGGCGACCAGCCCGCCGATCGGACAGGCCGCCAGATAAATCTGCAGGCTGCTTTTTGCAATCAATCCCATCGCCACCGCGCCGACGGCCACAGCAGGATTGTGCCCGCCCGCGCAGATCATCACCATCAGCGACAGCCCGATGGCAAGAAGCGCGGCCTCCACTTTGCTGATCACCGTGTTGCCGGTGACGAAGACAAAGAAAAAAGTTTCGAGCAATTCAACGCAGTATTTTTTCACTCGCGCTAGAAGACGAAATTTTCGCGAACATTGCAAGCCTTTCCTCACGATGCGCTTCTCCAAAAACACTTCCACCGGCTTCGTCCGCTCAAATCCCCGGGTCGGAGGCGCGATGGCGCGAGCCACTCTGTTCCCGCTGTTCTCTTCGGCTTTTGATTCCAACACTGCGTTGACGGACGGGCCATGCCCATTGAATCTCCGGCCCCTCAAAAACAAAATGTCCGCCGAACCAGCCGAAAAAAAATCACTCGACTTTATCCGTGAAATGATCGCCGCCGATGTCGCGGCGGGTCGCAATGACGGGTGGGTCATCACCCGCTTCCCCCCTGAGCCGAACGGATACCTGCACATCGGCCACGCGAAGAGCATCTGCTTGAACTTCGGTCTCGCGCAGGAAAACGCGCCCCAGGCCCGATGCCACCTGCGCTTTGATGACACGAACCCCGTGAAGGAGGACACCGAGTACGTTGATAGCATCATGGCCGATGTGCGCTGGCTCGGCTTTGACTGGGGCGCGCATCTCCATTACGCCAGCGATTACTTCGAGCAGCTCTACACCTTTGCCGTGCAGCTCATCGAGAAGGGCCTCGCCTACGTCGATGACCTCAGCGCCGAGCAGATGCGCGAGTATCGCGGCACGCTCAATGAGCCGGGAAAAAACAGCCCGCACCGCGACCGCAGCGTGGCGGAGAATCTCGATCTCTTCCGCCGGATGCGCGCCGGCGAGTTCAAAGACGGCGACAGAGTGCTGCGCGCCAAGATCGACATGGCCAGCCCGAACATCAATCTGCGCGACCCCGCCCTCTACCGCATCCTGCGCGCGCATCATCACCGCACCGGCGACGCATGGTGCATCTACCCGATGTACGATTACGCGCATCCGCTCAGCGACGCGCTGGAGAGCATCACCCACTCTCTCTGCACGCTGGAGTTCGAGGATCACCGCCCGCTTTATGAGTGGCTGATCAACAACGTCGATGGCCTGCCGGGCCGTCCTTATCAGCGCGAATTTGCGCGACTGAATCTGAACTACACGGTGATGAGCAAAAGAAAACTGCTGCGGCTCGTGAAGGAAAACCACGTCAGCGGCTGGGATGATCCGCGCATGCCCACCATCTCCGGGTTCCGTCGCCGTGGTTACACTCCCGCGTCCATCCGCACCTTCTGCCACAGCGTGGGTCTCACGAAATTCAAATCCCTCACCGACGTGGCGCTGCTGGAGCACGCGATCCGCGAGGACTTGAACAAGAACGCCCTGCGCGGCTACGGCGTGCTGCGGCCCATCAAGGTCGTCATCATCAACTACCCCGAAGGCCAGGTCGAGCACGTCGAGGCGCCGAACAACCCCGAGGACGAAAGCGCCGGCAAAAGAAAAGTGCCCCTCTGCCGCGAGATGTTCATTGAGCAGGATGACTTCATGGAGACGCCCGCGCCCGGATTCCACCGCCTCTTCCCCGGCGGCGAGGTGCGCCTGAAGTTCGCCTTCTGCATCATCTGCAAAGAAGTGCTCAAAGACGAGGCGGGCAACATCACCGAGCTGCGCTGCACCTACGACGACGCCACCCGCCACGGCAAGAAACCCGAAGGCCGCACCAAACCCAAAGGCATCATCCACTGGGTCAGCGCGCAGCATTGCATCGAGGCCGAGGTGCGTCTCTACGACCGCCTCTTCACCGCCGAGCTGCCTGACGAGGGCGACCGCGATTTCCTCGATGTGATGAATCCCCACTCACTCGAAGTCATCCCAAACGCCAGGCTGGAGCCAAGCCTCCGCGACGCCAAAGCCGGCAGCCACTACCAGTTCGAGCGCGTCGGCTACTTCTTCGCCGACCCCATCGACAGCAAACCCGGAACGCCCGTGTTCAACCGCACCGTCAGTTTGAAGGACAGTTGGTCAAAGGAAACGGCGAAGGTGTAGGGTCTCAATATAGATAGACGCGAATCCGTGAATGCGGCTCTTCTCCGAGTCGCATCAACCTCGGTTTCCCTCCGTCGAGCCGGAAGCGTCGATGACACGACCGATGCCCCACGAGTTGCCTCCATCCGTTCGAGCCGCGGCAAAACCCGCAACCCGTCCAGACCGGAGGGTGAGATAGAAAGAAATCATTCCCCAGGGCGAGCGCCACGGACGCGCCCCCCCGCGAACTAAGGCACCCCGTGTCCGACCTCGAATCGTTAAACAATGGTTAGCATCGCGGCTTCGCGCGATGCTAACCATGTCCGTTAGGGCGCATCGCTGAATCCTTTCTGAACGATATCGAGAGCCACCGCCAACTTGATCCGTTGTGGACGTCCGTGACGCCTGCGCATGTAATCGGTCAACGCCTCGCTCTGAACGGTAACCTCCGCCGACTCGTCGCGCGGGATTTCGATGCGGAGAACGTCCGAACCATGGAGAACCTCGTAAATATCCTCTCCCTGCTCTGGAATCCAGTACACCACGATGCAGCGAGAAAGGTCCGCTCTACGGGCCTGAAGCACCGCACGCAAGCGTGCGCCCTCATCTCCATCCATCAAGGCACGGCGAGACTGCGTGAGTTCATTCCGGAACTCGCCTTCGATTCTGCTGCCGATTAAGTGCATGGCGTGTGAAGCGGGTCAACGCTTCGGATCAGGCGACCATTGAGCGGGAAGCGTCGATGACACGATAGATGCCATAGGAGCAGTTGCCTGCATCCGTTTTGTTGCCGTCATTTGCGGGTTGGGAAAAACGCTTCCAGTCCTGGGGACTTGGTTTGGTGATCGACGCGGTGGATGATCCCAGTGAACCGAGGATAGTTATCGGGGTCCGACTGCCAGCGATAGGTAGCCTCATATTCGACGCCATCGAGAGCGAAGCGCATATGCACTACTGGAATACGGTCGGCACCGGCAACGGTGTCGAATCGAAAGGTGGCTTTGGTGGTCTTGCCCTCAATGATTCGCTTAGCCTGCAAGACGCTGCCCTCCGCTCGAAGAATGATCCGTCCAGAGTAGGTTGTCGCAGAATCTGGCTTGCGACCGATGATGTCATACTCGCCAGCCATGAAGCCACGCAGGAACTCTTCATCGATAGGCTCGCCACAGCGGGCTGTATCAGCGAGAGATAACACAAACAACGCGAGGATTGCGCGGAAGGCTTTCATAACGGCGAATGTCTAAGCGCTGGCACCGCTGGGGCGGGGGTGAGCGTTGAAACGGGATGGCGGGTTAAAGTTACGGAAAGCATGGCCGACAGAGCAGCCCCAGCGGTTGTCCAGCCGCGCCTTGTTCGTCCTCGTTCTGGTGATTTGGCAGCTCATTGTGGTGCGATGTAGGCTACTGGAACCTTAGCCAACTGACTCTGCAAGTCCCAATCAGTTGGGCGAGCTCTCGGTGAAAACCAAACTGCCCCACCTGAAAGCCACCGATGCCGTGCCGCTGAAGCGGACTCTCGTGAACAGTCCTCGTAGCCAAATGTGATGCCGCAACAGTCACAAATCTCCCAACTGGGATCAGTGTCAGTGGCACCCCATACAAAGTCTGAATGCAGGTATCCGCAAACACGGCAGTGGCAATCTGGAACGATCGTCAAGCAACCGAACGTCACTGTGAATCGGGACTCGCCAGTGTCGGTAGTGATGTGGTAAGGATGCTCCAAATCAATAACTGCCCATCTACTACCATCGGAGTCGGTGGAGACTGAACACAAACGGCACATAAGCTGGATCGGCACCGGATAGGAACTGGACTCGTCTAAGTCCAACGCGGAGACCACAGGAACCTTCTCGACAAACTGGCGTAACGTGCCAGATGAGTCGCTGAACTCACAAACAACCCAATCGGGCTGACCCGGCGAATC
This sequence comes from Verrucomicrobiaceae bacterium, assembly GCA_031425215.1. Classification (GTDB taxonomy): domain Bacteria; phylum Verrucomicrobiota; class Verrucomicrobiia; order Verrucomicrobiales; family Verrucomicrobiaceae; genus JANPIW01. The sequence goes on along the minus strand of JANPIW010000029.1, from coordinate 510 downwards.
AAAACGAGTGATCGTGACTGGAAGGAGACAGAAGTTCACGCTTGGAGAGTGACACTGGTAGTTGGGCGGACATTGTTGATCACAAACAAAACTGTCGGTTTGTGCTCCAGCATCTTTATAGCCGACAGTGTTGTTTCATATCACGCACCGGTGAGCGCAAAGCAACGGATTGTTGAATATCACTCACCAGCGCGCGCAAATCGACAGGCGGCGTGGGCGGGGGCTGCTGCGGAGGGTGATTGAGGATTTTTGACTGTAGGCTTGCCCTGTGCGCCGGTTTTCGGCAAGCGGGTGGCGATTCGGTAAAATCTTCCCGAAATCCTCCCCCGAGGAGCAGCCAATGATATCGTTGCCGCCATGTGCGCCGGTGATGAGTGCCATTTGGGGATCCTGGGGGCGGCTATTGGGTGGTGCGGGCCGGAGGGTGGCGGTCGATCGAGCGGCTGCTTTGCAAGGCGGCTTGACCGGGGGGCTGGGGTGCCGGCTAGAGGGCCTTCGGCTCTGGCTGTC
>JANPIW010000028.1:0-9330 GCA_031425215.1 Verrucomicrobiaceae bacterium | reverse complement strand
TGTACATGGAGCCTGCCACCTTGGTCTTGCTCTTGTAGTCACCGATTTTCTTCGGATCAAAAGTGTCGATCTGCGACATCCCGCCGCCGAGCCATAGGAAGATGCAATGCTCCGCCTTGCCCTTCGGCACGATGACAGGCGTGGTGTTTGCAAAAAGCGGTGACGCTCCGAGAGCGGCGGCTTGGGTGAGGAAGGATCGGCGGTTCATGGGCTTTCGGTTTTTGAGTCTAGGTGATGAGAAACGGAATTCAAAAGCTGTTCTACGGGCTGAAGGCCCACTCCGGAGCGTTGAGGATGGCCCAGAGCACGTCCTCCATTTTTGCGCGCCATTGCGGGTCGAGTTTTTCGGTGGGCGGGTCGCCTCTGCGGGCGGCAGTTTCCTGGGCCTGGCGCACGAGGGTGGCTTCGCCGTCGAGGTGATTGGACCAACTGACGTATTTCTCGCGCGAGCGGGTCGATGCTGGATGCTGGATGCTGGATGCTGGTTTGATTCGTGAGTCGAAGCCGGTGGTGAGATGCTCACGGTAAATCGCGCGCTCTTGATCGCTGGGTTTGCGCGTGAGGAGCTGGAGGAAGAGCTGGTCGATGAAGGTGTCGAGAGGCTGGTCCTTTAATGCGAGCGTGGTGATGCCGTGGTCGTCGCTGAGACGGGTGAGCCAGATGCCGACGGTGCCGTTGGCGAGGATGGCGGGCTGGAGGACATTGGGATCGGTGTCGCGCGCGCTGGTGGGGTCCTGACGGGAGCCGCGCCAGCCGAAGGTGGTGAGCACGTCGTTCACGGCCTGGATGCGCGGGAGGCTGAGGCTGGGGCGGTCGCGCTCGTTCGATGTGGAGGTGAGCATCCAGCTCCGATGCGGATGGCCGAGGTGGATGCTGTTGCCGAAGTCGCGCTGGTTGTCGATATCGAGACACACTTCCTCGGTGCGGAAAGGCTTGCCAGTCGCCGCGAAAAGAGAATCGACGATTTGCTCGGCTGCGAGTCTGCGCGGCGCAGGGGAGGTGAAGAGCGGGCTGGTCGCGCGCAGCGCCGGGTCAGTGGCGCGCTGGTAGGCATGGCTCATCAAAATGATGCGAGCGAGTTTCTTCACGTCATATCCACCTCGCACGAACTCGCGACCGAGCCACGCGAGCAACTCAGGATGCGTGGCCTTGCCTTTCTCCCAGTCATCAATGGGCTGCACGATTCCACGGCCCATGAACCTCGCCCAGATGCGATTGGCCATCACTTGAGCGAAGCGTTCGTTCTGCGGTGCTGTGATGAGCGCGGCGAGCTTGTCGCGGGTGTCGTTCGCGTCTTGCGCAAGTGATGCGGCGCTCTCGTCGCAAAACTCGGCGAGCGGCCATTTCGGCTCGACCTTCGTTCCGGGTTTGAGCGTGACCTGTATCAGAGGCTTGCGACCACCAGCATGGATCTTGTCCATCGGCACGCTGCTGGTCTTGGGCACATCGAGCGGCTTTTGCGCGAGCATGGCGCCGATTTGGAAGAGATCGGCCTGCAAGGTCTTGCCCGTCGGAGAGTCGTGACAGCGCGCGCATTTCATCTCGATGCCGAGGAAGGCCGTGCTCACGATGGTGCCTTTTGCCGCCATCGGCACATCGTTCTGCGAGGCTACGCCAAAACCAGCGGGACCGCCGAGACGATCACTGCCCTTCATGCGCAGTAGTTCGGTGACAAACAAATCCATCGGCTTGTTGTCGAGCAGAGACTCATAGATCCACCAGCGGAAGGGTCCCGTGTTGTTGAGGGTGGGGTTGAGGATGTTCGGGTTTTCCGCCAGCACATCCTGCCAGTAGCTCACCCAGTGGTCGGCCCAGCGCTCGTCTTGGAGAAGCTTGTCGATGAGCGCGGAGCGATCATTGTTCTTCTCAAACGCTGCGATCTCATCAAGCGACGGTGGAACGCCGACTGTGTCGAGATAGGCCCGGCGGATAAAAGTGAGGTCGTTGCTCAATGATGTGAGCGTGAGATGATCCGCTTTCAGCTCCGGCCAGTGCGCGCCCTCGGCGATCCATTGCTTGAGTGTGGCGACTTCTTCCTTCGTCAGTGGATCACCTTTCGGCGGCATGATTTCGTCTTCGTCCTCGGATGTGATGCGCGCGATGATCGCGCTGTGGTCGGGCTTGCCGGGAGTGATTGCCGCGCCATCGCTTTCGCCGCCTTTCATCGCTGCTGCGAGCGAGTCGAGATGCAGACCGCCCTTGGATTTCGCGCCACGATGACATTCGGTGCAGCGCGCTTCGAGGATGGGCTGCACGTCTTTGAAAAAGTCGATGCTGCCTTTGTGCTTTGCCTGCGCCGACACGCTCGCGATGCGCGCGGCGATGAAGTTGTCGATCTCGTTGCTCGCCGGGAAACCAGCGGGAAGCGCGGGCACTGTCACTGCTTTCGCGTTGGCGAGCCATTGCGTCGCGGCATCGCGCCGCTTCGCCCAATACGCGTCGTGTTGAGCGCGCAGCTCGGCGCGGCGTTTTGTGTTCATCGCGGCGTAGTGTGAGCGACGCTCGGCTTCGTAGGCTTTCCAGCCTTCGTCGTTGTAGCGCACCTCGCGTTTTGCGGGTGTGAGCAGGGTCCACGTCTCGGTGCCTTCGCGTGACCATGCTACCACCGTCTCGCCCGTCTCGGGCCTGCGTTTGCTTTTGCCCGCGTAGCTGCCGATCAGGCTCTCCAGGACGAAGAACTGCGGTTTGCCCGTCGCCACGATCTCGCACCATGCCTCGCGATTTCCCGGCGGCGCGAAGCGGAAGTCGGGGCCGAGGTCGAGGTACTCTTTTTGATCGGCCACGAGATGATGTCCGTCGCTGTCGGGTGGCGGGAAGGGCGTGGTGAGCACCGATTTCCCGTCGATGTAGAGATTCGTCGCGCCACGGGCGCGCAGCAGCAGGCGGTGTTTTCCTTTCGGCAAGGTCACGCTCGCTGCAGCTCGGAGAAGGAAAGGAACGTGGCGGTCTCCGCGCACTCCGGTCTCGACATACTTCTGCGGCACCTCGCAAAATCCGAATGCGTCCTCGGTGTAAGTCTCGCCGACTCTTGGCGGCTCGCTCGGCCACGCGTTAGCATCGGGCATTCCTTCCTCCGCGAGCTGGACGAGCACACGGCCTGCGGGCACGTCCTTCGTCGCGATGGGCGGAGGCGGCGGCACAAACCGGTAGCGCCCCTTGATCACATCGAGATCAACCGCGCCGCGATAGATCGCCACATCGTCGAGCCAGCCATGGAGCGAGTGCGAGCTGGCGCGCGTGGAGCCGGTGCCGATGAGGAGCGCATCGCCATCCGTCACTGGCGCGCGATCCGTCGCGCCGCCCATGTCCCACACGCCGTCGGTCTCGCGTCCATCGATGAAGCCCTTGATGCTCTTCTGTTTTCCAAACGTGTAAGTCACCGCGACGTGATGCCAGCCCGCCGTGGGCAGCGTGTCCTTCGACCACCATCGATGCCAGTCGCCTTTTTTATCCGGCACATCGGCGCTGTGGAAAAGAAAGCCGATCTGCGCTCCGCCCTTTGTCGTCTGGAGTCGCAGCGCGTAGTTTTGATTGTTCGCGCCAAACTCCTTCGTGCCGAGCCGCCCTTTGCCGAGAAGGTAAGGTGTGCCCGTGAGATTCGTCGTCTTCACCCAAGCCTCGATGGTGATGGTGTCATTGATGCCGAAGCGCAGTTCCTCGGTGTCTTTAACCTCGATCACCGATTTCTTGCCATCGCCTGTGAAAAGCATGGCCGTGTTGGTTTTCGCAAAGCCCGGATACGTCGGTGCGCGCGGACCTGGTTCCCTACCGACGTCAAAGCGCCATTGCATCACGGGCGTGAGCGTCGGTTTATCGGTGACGTCATTGCCGCCCGCGTCGTTTTGAGAACGAAGCAAGGAAGGAACAAAAAGGACAGAAAGGATGGCAAGGACGTGGCGCGTCATGCCTCATTAACGGCAGGTTCGGCAGGATTTCAGCATTAGAAGCCCCCCACTTTAGTGATGGGATCAAACCTGGACTAACCCACGGCGAATCGCCTCCGCCGTGGCTTGGGCGCGGTCGTTGACTTTGAGTTTCATGAGGATGCGACTGACGTGCTGCTTCACGGTGTCCTCGCTGATGCCAAGGTTGGCGGCGATTTCTTTGTTGGCGTTGCCGCGCGTGACGAGAGTGAGGATTTCTCTTTCGCGCCGCGTGATCTCTGGCTCAGCGAGCCGATCTTTAAGACGCTGAGCGATCTCGCCGGGGAGACTGCGTTCGCCTTTGGCGACCGCACGGATGGCGGCGAGGAGATCTTCGCGCGAGGAGGATTTTTGAAGGTAGCCGAGCGCGCCGGACTTGAGCGCGGACTGGATTTCATCATCGCGCGCGAAGGTGGAAAAGATGAGGACGCGCGCGCCGGGATGCTCGCGCAGCAGGGCTGTGGTGGCCTCGATGCCGCTGATGCCGGGGAGCTGGAGGTCCATGAGCACGACATTGGGTCTGCTCTTCGCGAATAGTTTGCACGCGTCTTCGCCGCGATCCGACTCGCCGACGACTTTGAGGTCGTCTTCGAGTTCCAGCGAGGCGACCAGTCCGCTCCGGACAACGAAGTGGTCATCAATGATGAGGAGCTTGAGCATGATCAGAGCGGGAGCGTCACGGAGACAGTAGTTCCATGACCTGGCTGAGTTTGCCATTCGACGTTCGCGTTGATTTTGCGACACCGCTCGCGGATGCCCATGCAGCCGAAGTGGCCGGGTTTGCCTTCGGTAATGGAGGGGTCGAGGCCGGGGCCGTCGTCGGCGATGGTGAGCGTGACGATGCCGCCCGATGTGCCGAGACGCAGGGTGATGTGGCGTGCTTGCGCGTGCTTCAATGCGTTTGTAAGGGCTTCCTGCGCGATCATGCGGAGGTGATGCGTGATGTGCGGCGGGAGCGCGGGCGGCGAGCCTTCAAGTTCGACGTGCACGGCTGGGGCGTTGGGTGGCTGTCGTTGCGCGAGGGCTTGCAGTGCTGAGACAAGGCTGACGTTTTCACCGGGCTCGTCGCGGAGATCGGCGACAAGGTTGCGCGCCTCGGCCTGGACGCGTGAGACGAGGCTGCGCGAAGTTTTGAGCAAGGCGCGCGCTTTTTCATCCATCTGCCGCGTGGCGGCGGCGTCCATGCGCAGCGAGAGGCCAGCTAGTTCCTGCTCCAGCGTGTCGTGAAACTCACGCGCTATGCGCTGGCGCTCGTCGAGCGTGGCTTGGTGGACGATGCGTGCCTGGAGACTCGTGACGCGGCGGCGCAGCGCTGCTATCCAGACGAGCGAGAGCAGCACGATGCCGCCGAGTGTGCTTACCGCAATAATTAGGCGGCGCATGTTCCAAAACGGCGCTGCGTTGATCACGACAACATCGTGCGGTCCGCGCAGCAGGAGCGAGGCGCGATCGGGGAACGAGCGGAAACCTTTGTCGGATGAAGATTCCACGAGGCAGATGCCGGTGACGCCTAGTGTGGCGCCTTTCTGGAGCGTGAGATTGCCGTCGCTGTCGATGGATGCGGAAGGCAGATCACTGGGAAGATGCGAGGAAATGCTGCCGACAAAAAAATCACGCGGCATGAAGGCTCGAATCGCTGTGCCATACGCATTCAAACGCAGCTCGTAACCGTCGGCCGTGCGAAAATGATCGAGCAATGTCACAGGACGATCCAACATCACGAGATCAGCGTCGTGTGTGCCATCCATGAACGCCGAGGTGGCGACGATCAGGGGTTTGGGAGCGGGGCCAGATTCGACGGAGAGCAACCGCGCGTCCGCGAGAGAAGCAGTGAAGCCCTCCATGATGGGAAAGCCGGCAGCATCAAACGCATCTCCAGGATTCAATTGGTATTGAAGATCAAGCCGGATGCTGACAGCGGCTGACACGGGCGCCGTATCCTGTGATGAAACGTCAGAGGGCGGCGGCGTTTGATCGCGCGCAAAGACGCGACCGTCGGGGAACGCGGCGAGCACGATGCCTTGAACGCGGACACTTTGCGCGGCCTCGTCGGGTTTGCCGGTGAAGCGAAGCAGATTCGTGACGGAGATGAGCGGCACTTCATTTTCGGGACGCGCGGGAGAAACGATGGCCACGTTACTCCAATCCGTCACGCGCAGGTAGGGAAAGACGAGCTGGCGTCGATCATTGATGCCGCCAGCGGCCAGCGCGGTGACGCGGAGGCGCGCGTCAACGAGTCCGGGAGCGGACTCGGGCAGAGCATCGACGCGCACTTCGATGACGCGTCCGCCCGTCGCCAGGCGCAGCAGCGAGCGGTTTTCATCGAGCGGCGCGAGCGTGCGTCCGATGCCCTCGACGCTGACGCGCTGGTAATGGAAACGGCCTGTGGTGAGATCGTTGTGGCTCGCGGGGATGGCGGCGGGGAGCGCGCCACGTCCGATGATTTCCAAATTGCTGACATCGACGCCGGGAAGAAAGAGGCCGGGCATGGTGACACCTTCCACCTTGATGCGATCACCGATGCGAAGGTCGGAGCGGCCCGGTTTCATGTGGATGTGAGCGCCCGCCGTCTCATCCTGCATGAACGCGGTGCCCGGCGAGTCGATAAAGATGATGGTGCCTTGCAGCGAGACAGGTGTTTTTTCTCGCGCCTGCTCCGCCGTCAGGGAGCGTAATGCTAGCGCGGTGGTGAGATCGGCGCGCGCTTCGGATGATCCGCTGAGAAGCGAAATCACCAGGAGGAAAAGCATGACGTGGCGCATGATGGCTTGTCACTTCTTGTCCAAAAACCAGCCCAGCACTTTCCGCAACCATGCTGGGATCTCCGGTTCGACCGTTTTTGACGCGGGCGGAGGATCGAGAGTGACGCCGTTTTCATGGGCCCACTGAATGAGGTACAATTTGTCGGGAACATCCTTGTCACGGATTGTCTGTTTCATGCGCCAGAGAGTTGGCGGCGAGGCGAAAGGGATGGGGACGCCTTCCACTTCCGAGGTTTGCGCGTCCTTGATGGCTGTCGCGTAATCAATGCCACAGCCAGACTTCATCAGATCGACCATGAATTCGTCGCCGACGCGCAACACACCATACTCATGCACCTCGCCGATATTCGCTTCTGCGATGGCGTTGTCCGGAAGGTGGGAGAGTGCTCGAAAAACGGCGGCTTCATTCTCAGGGCTTGTCTCGATCAGCAGGTCGATGTCCATTGTGCGCCTGTTGTAGCCTGCGGCTCGCACGGCAAATCCTCCCACGACCACATATCTGGCCTTCTCAGTGTTCAGCCAGCCGCAGACCTCGGAGAGATCTTTGAGTGTCGGCTCTCGGCACTCTAACCACGCTTCCTGGTCATTCTCTTCCATAGCCACGCATCAGCGTCCTCGTGGGTTCTAAAACGAAAGACTCCTTTGCGCTCAATCTGGATTCCGCCGAAGTACTTCTGCCACATGCGCGCATCCTCCTTCTCACCCGGCATCACGCGCAGCGGATCAGCAGGCTGGCGTTTGCCGACCTGTTTGCCGATGGTTTCTTCGAGATTGACGATTCGTTTCATTTCCTAGTTTGAAGGTTATCTCCAATACCAGTGGGCGTAAAACGGTAATCCAGGATCACTCCACGCTCACCACCGGCTCGCCCAGCACTTCCATCCTCGGCGTGATGCCAAGGCCTGGTTCGCGTGACGCGGACATGCGGCCGTTCACGCGTTGCGGCGCTCCGTCTGCTGTGCTGACGGTGACGTAGCTGTTGAAGTCGGTTGTGGTGAACAAAAACTCCGTGGGCGTGCTCTGCGCGAGGTGCGCGATGGCGGCGGTGGCGATGTCGCCTCCCCAGCTATCTTCCAAAGTCATCGCGATGCCCATGCTGACGCAGAGATCGCGCGCTTGTTTGATTTTCGTCAGGCCGCCGAGTTTGCTGATTTTCAAGTTCACCACGTCCATTGCGAGATCGGCCTTGGCGCGCAGCAGGATGCCGAGGTCGTCGATGTTTTCATCGAGTACAAAAGGATGCGGGCACTGGCGGCGCACGGCGAGGCACTCCTCATAAGTCAGGCATGGCTGCTCGATGTACACATCCACATCGCGCACGGCTTTGGCCACGCGCACGGCCTCATGCTGCACCCAGCCGGTGTTGGCATCGGCGACGAGGCGGTCACCGCGTTCGAGCTTTGCGGCGACGGCAAAGATGCGCTCGATGTCGGTGTCGGGATCACCGCCGACTTTGAGTTGGAAGCGGCGGTAACCCTCGGCGCGGTAGCCAGCCACTTTCGCAGCCATCTCGTCCGGCGACTCTTGCGAGATGGCGCGGTAAAGATGCACATCATCACCGTAGCGACCGCCGAGCAGCTCGCACACGGGCATTCCTGTCGCCTGCCCGAGAATGTCCCAGCACGCGATGTCGATGCCGCTCTTCACATACGGATGCCCCTTGAGCGCGGCGTCCATCTTGCGGTTCAGCTTCACGAGCTGGCGCGGATCATCACCGATGAGATGCGGCCCCAGCTCGCGCAATCCGGCGCGCACGCCGTCGGCGTAAGCGGGAAGATAAAACGGTCCGAGCGGGCACACCTCGCCGTGGCCGGTGATCCCTGAGTCCGTCTCGACGCGGACGATGGTGCTGTCGAAAACGGTGACGGATTTTCCGCCGCTCCATTTGTAAGTGGTCTCGTGCAGCGGGAGTTCGACGCGGTAAGCGAGGATGCGTGTGATCTTCATGAGATGCTGAGGCTAGCGGCTGGTTTCAAATGGTCTTGGCATCCGAGACTGCGCCCGCTGTCAATCTGGGCACAAGACGGAGTGATGTCAGATGTCCTCGCCGAGCGAGCGAGCAAAAGCCGCGACGTTGGCGTCCTGCGAGAGGAGATCAGCGGGTGGCGGGAGCATTGGCATCCTGGCGTGGGAGTTTTCTTTTCTCCAAGAGCGCGCGATGCCTCGCAGCGCCTCGTCGAAGACACCGACGGCGTACATTTCTCCGGCGGCGTGGAACTCGAGACCGTTGAGCTGGGAGACGTGCTCGTAGCGCTCGACCCACTCGGCGGCCTTGGCTTTGTAGCGATCGCAGATGAGATGGATGAGCGATTCCGCGGCGCGCGGCTCGGCATCGGTGAGCACCTCGCTGAAGAGGCAGCGCGCGACCTCGGTGGCGGCGGCGACGAGTCCTGCGTCGGGCCGCGCGTAGTCTTCGGGGGCGGAGTCGTCGTCGAGGCGGCGATGGCGGTGCTCGAAGTTTGAGCCGATATCGACCTGGCAGATTTCGCTGGGTTTGAGCTGACGGTGCGCATCACAGAGCATGGCGACTTCGAGGCCCCAGCCTGCGGGGATGGAGAAGCGGCCGAGGACATCGATGTCGCATCCGAACTCTCCGGCGAGCGGGTAGCGGAAGCTCTCGAGATGCTGGAGCAAGGGTTTGGCGC
>JANPIW010000027.1:0-9702 GCA_031425215.1 Verrucomicrobiaceae bacterium | reverse complement strand
TTTGTGAAAAATTTCACAAAACCCCTTGCCTCCCCACCTCAACCGGCTAATCACAAGGCCGCGCCGCTCACGGCACTCCCACTTTTTCGGTATGCTCTCCGCTTCCACCAGTCTCTTTTCCCTCCCGCCGATGCTCGCCAGTGTCAGCAGCAAGGCAGTGGAATTGATGCCGAAGATTTCCTTCTTGAGCTTTGTCACCAACTCGGTCGTCGTGGCGCTCATCGTGCTGGGGATCATCCTCTGGTTCTCCAAAAAGGCCACCACTGGCATGACCATGGTGCCGCACAAGTCTCAGAACCTCATGGAATTAATCGTCGAATTCTTCTACGGCCAGGTTGAGGCCATCGTGGGCAAGAAAGTCGCGCCGAGCTGTTTTCCTCTCCTCGGGACGCTCTTCATTTTCATCCTCGTGTCGAACTGGTTCGGCCTCCTCCCAGGCGTGGGCACCATCGGATGGGGTGAGGGCACCGGGCCGCTGACCGTGAAAGAAGTGCATGACCCGCTGCTGCGTCCGGCGACGGCCGACCTGAACATGACCCTGGGTATGGCGATCACGTTCTTCCTATTCTGGATCTATATCACCGTGCGCGAGACAGGCGTGTGGGGTTTCCTGGTCCACACATTTGGTCCCAAGGGCGGACTTAAAGGTATCATGGGACTGCTTATGGCCGTGATCTTCTTCATTGTCGGCATCGTCGAGTTGTTCTCTATCCTGCTTCGCAACGTCACGCTCCCGATGCGTCTCTTTGGTAACATTTATGCAGGCGAGAAAGTGCTGCACACTATGGGATCAATGCTCGATGCCAAAGGTGGCATTGTTGCTTTCGCCGGCAGCGTCCTGCTCCCTCTCCCCTTTTATTTCATGGAACTGCTCGTCGGCCTGCTTCAGGCCCTCGTGTTCACCCTGCTGTGTGCGGTTTATATTAATCTGTCCACCGCCCACGACGAAGAACACGCCGAGGAGCACCACTGATCATTTTGTCCGCGAGACCATGCGCAACGCGTGGGCGCGGACGAGCAAACAACAAAACAAGAAAGACATAACACTATGATGATGGACCTTATCTCAATGGCACAAGAAGGTGGCGCTCACGCCGCCGCCGCAGGCCACGCTACTGCCGCCGCTGGCGGAATCACCGGAAGCTTCACCGCTGGCCTCGCTGGTCTCGGTGCCGCGCTCGGCGTGGGTATGATCGGCTCCAAGGCCGCTGAAGCCGTCGGCCGCAACCCCGGCGCATTCGGCTCGATCCTCACGATCAGCATTATCGGCATGGCCCTCGCAGAAGGCCTTGGTATCATCGCCTTCTTCGCTCTTTAACCGAGGCGGGACCCAAGTCCAAGTAGCCGGCTGGTCGCTCTATTGCGATCCGCCGGTCCTCACTTTCACCAAACCAACCAATCTTAGCTCGCCATGGAAAAGGCTTATGAACTCGCCACCCAATTCGGCCTCTCCTGGGGCAAGTTCGCCGCACAGGTCATCATCTTCATCATCGTTTACACGATCTTGAAGAAAAAAGCCTTCGGCCCGATCCAGGCCATGCTCGAGCAGCGTCGCCAACGCATCGCCGATGGCGAGGCCAATCTCGAAAAAATCGCCCGCGATCTTGCCGATGCGGAGAAGAACGCAAAAGCAGTGCTCGCCAAGGCCGACGCTGATTCCGCCCGCCTCATCAAAGAGGCTGGAGACAGCGCCAAGAGCCTTGTCGAGAAAAGCCAGCAGGATGCGATTCATGAAGCTGGCCAGATCATGGCCAAGGCCCGCGAGGCCGCCAAGCTCGAGCACGAGCAGCTAATGTCCCAGCTCAAGCGCGAATTCGGTCGCATGGTTTCTGACGCTACCGCCCGAGTCACCGGCAAAGTCCTCACCACCGACGACCAAGGCCGCATCAACCAAGAAACCGCCGCCCAAGTCTCCCTCTAAGGTTCTAACCTTCTAAGGCTCTAACTCTCTCTCCGAATGAAGATCAGCAAAGAAGCCCGCCGCACTTCCCGCCAGCTTTTCCGCACCTGCTTTGAAGGCGCGAGGCTCGACGAGAACCGTGTGCGCTCGGTCGTCAGGCTGGTCACGGAGAAAAAGCCACGCGGTTACATCGCCATCCTGCAACACTTCACCCGCCTCCTTCGCGGTGAGGCCGAGCGCCAGAGCGCCATCGTCGAAAGCGCCACGCCCATCAGCGACGACATGCGCTACCAGCTCAAAGCCGGTCTTGCCAAAAAATACGGCCGCGAACTCTCCCTCGACTACAAAGTCAATCCCGATCTCCTTGGCGGCATCCGCGTCAAGGTAGGTTCCGATGTCTGGGACGGCAGCGTCAAAGCCCGCCTCGAAACTCTCAAGAACTCACTCTCTTAGTCCTGTCATTCCCGTCCTTTAAGTCCCTTCTGTCCCTCCCCTTCTCATGAGCAACATACTCCAAGAAATCGAATCCCAAATCGCGGGCCTCAAAACTGCCGTCACCAAGTCCAATGTGGGCGTGGTGCGCGAGATCGGCGACGGCGCAGCAAAGGTCGAAGGCCTTAGCGATGTCATGCTGAATGAGATGATCGAGTTCCCCGGCGGTGTCTTCGGCCTCGCTTTGAACCTCGAAGAAACCGAAGTCGGCTGCGTCATCCTAGGTTCCGCCGAAGGCATCAAAGCTGGTGATGAAGTCAAAACCACCGGTCGCCTCCTCTCAGTCCCCGTCGGCAAATCACTCCTCGGTCGCGTCGTCAACGCTCTCGGTCAGGCCATCGACGGCAAGGGCGACATCAAAGGCGAGGCGCAATATCCCGTCGAGAAACTCGCCCCCGGCATCATCGCGCGTAAGTCGGTGTCCGTCCCCGTACAAACCGGCATCATGTCCATCGACGCCATGATCCCCATCGGACGCGGTCAGCGCGAACTTATCATCGGCGACCGCTCCACCGGCAAGACCACCATCGCCGTGGACACCATCATCTCCCAGGCGCAGCAAAACAAAGCTGCCGAGCAAGGCAAGCTCCAGGGCCACAAGCCCCTCTATTGCATCTACGTCGCCATCGGCCAGAAGCAATCCAACGTCGCCCGCGTCGCCAAGACCCTCGAAGACGCCGGCGCGATGGAATACACCACCATCATCAGCGCCTCCGCCTCCGACAGCGCCGTGAACCAATACCTCGCCCCCTACACCGGCTGCGCCATCGGCGAGTGGTTCATGGATCAGGGTCAGGACGCACTCATCGTGTTCGACGACCTTTCCAAGCAAGCCGTCGCCTACCGCCAGGTGTCACTTATCTTGAAACGCCCCTCGGGCCGTGAAGCCTATCCCGGCGATGTGTTCTATCTCCACTCACGTCTCCTCGAGCGCGCCTGCCGCGTGAGCGACCAATACGGCGGCGGCTCCATGACCGCGCTTCCAATCATCGAGACCCAGGCCGGCGACGTGTCCGCTTACATCCCGACCAACGTGATCTCCATCACCGACGGCCAGATTTTCCTCGAAACCGACCTCTTCTACCAAGGCATCCGCCCCGCCATCTCCGTCGGCCTCTCCGTGTCGCGCGTCGGTTCCGCCGCGCAGACCAAGGCCATCAAGAAAGTGTCCGGCACCACGAAGCTAGACCTCGCCCAGTTCCGCGAGCTCGCCGCCTTCGCGCAGTTCGGATCCGACCTTGATGCCGGCACCAAAGCCAAACTCGACCGAGGCGCCCGTATCGTCGAACTCTTCAAACAGCAGCAATACCAGCCCAAGAGCCTCGCCATCATGGTCGTGTCGCTCTACGCGATGCAAAAGGGTTACTTCGACAGCGTCGCCGTCGATCGCATCAAGGAATGCCAGGCCAAGCTCGAAGAATACTTCACCAACCGCAAGAGCGCCGTCCTCGACAAGCTCGCCAACGAGAAGACGCTCGACAACGTGGAAGCCGACATCAAATCCGCGCTCGAAGACTTCAAATCGAGCTGGAAGTAATTCCACCTGCGCTCTCAGCCCTACGCTCTTAGCTTTTCATGCCTTCCACCCGCGACATCAGACGCCGAATCAAATCGGTCAAAAGCACGGCCCAAATCACCAAGGCCATGCAGCTCGTCGCGGCTGCGAAGATGAAAAAGGCCCAGGACCAGGCCACCAATGGCCGCACCTATGCCGAGCTGATGAACAAAATCCTCGTTGCGCTCCGTGACGCTGCCGAGGAAGGATCGCATCCGTTCTTCGAGGAAGGCAAAGGCAGCAAGACCCTTGTGCTCGTGATGGCCAGCGACAAAGGTCTCTGCGGCGCGCTGAACACAAACCTTTTCAAGAAGCTCATCAACACCCAGATCGAAGGAGAGGCTGAGTTCGTCACTATCGGCAAGAAAGCCACTCAGGCACTTACCCGCCTGCGCAAGAACCTGCTGGCCGACTTCCCCGTCAAAGACCCCGCCAAGTTCACCGAACTGCGCCCCGTCGGCAAATTTATCCAGGATAAGTTCCGCAGCGGCGATTACAAAAAGGTGCTGGTCGCCTTCAATAACTTCGTCAACACCGTCACCATCGTCCCCACCGTCGAGCAATTGCTCCCCGTCGATAAAGTAAAGCTCGGCGGCAAGCGCAGCTACGAAGGCATGGGCAGCGCGCTCGAGGTCAAGGAAACATCCACCGAGGTGCCCCAATACACCTTTGAGCCGGACGCAGCGACAGTCTTTGAGACCGTGCTCCCGCAATACGTCAACAACACGCTCTACCAGATGCTCCTCGAAAGCCGCGCCTCCGAGCACTCCAGCCGCATGGTCGCGATGAAGAACGCCACCGACAACGCCAAGCAGATGCTCAAAGACCTCAGCCTCGAGTACAACAAGCTCCGCCAGGCCGCCATCACCAACGAACTCCTCGAAATCACCACCGCCAAGATGGCGCTGGAGTAATTTCAAATTTCAAATCTCAGATCTCCAATCTTACCATGAGCAACATCGGCAAAATCGTCCAAGTCATCGGTCCCGTCGTGGACGTGGATTTCTCCGCCAGCACCAAGCTGCCAGAGATTTACAACGCGCTGGAAATCACCCTCGACTTCGGTGGCAAAACCCAGCGCCTCGTCTGCGAAGTGCAAAGCCATCTCGGCGACGGCTGGGTGCGCGCTGTTTCCATGATCTCCACCGACGGCCTCAAGCGCGGTATGGATGTCATCGACACTGGCGGCCCGATCACCGTGCCCGTCGGCGAAGAAGTTCTCGGTCGCATTTTCAACGTCACCGGCGATGCCGTGGATGACCAGCCCACGCCGAAGACCGTGAAGCGTTACGCCATTCACCGCAAGGCACCCGAGTTCACCGATCAAAATCCGTCCGCCCAGGTTCTCGAAACCGGCATCAAGGTCATCGACCTCATCTGTCCGTTCACCAAGGGCGGCAAAGTCGGCGCGTTCGGCGGTGCAGGCGTCGGTAAGACCGTCGTCATCATGGAGTTGATCAATAACATCGCCAAAGGCCACGGTGGTTACTCCGTCTTCGCCGGCGTCGGTGAGCGCACCCGTGAGGGCAATGACCTCTACTGGGAAATGATCGAGTCCGGCGTCATCGCCACCGAGAAGAACGACAAAGGTCACGTCAAGACCGACGACAAAGGCCGCCCCGTCCTCGCTGCAGGCTCCAAGGTCGCGCTCGTCTATGGTCAGATGAACGAACCTCCCGGCGCCCGTCTCCGCGTCGCACTTAGCGCCCTCTCGATGGCTGAGTACTTCCGCGATGAGAAGAACCAGGACGTGCTTTTCTTCGTCGATAACGTCTTCCGTTTCTCCCAGGCCGGCTCCGAAGTGTCCGCGCTCCTCGGACGCACACCGTCCGCCGTCGGTTACCAGCCCACCCTCGCCGCCGAGATGGGCGCGATGCAGGAACGCATCACCTCCACCAAGTCAGGCTCCATCACATCCTTCCAGGCCGTCTATGTGCCTGCCGATGACCTTACCGACCCCGCTCCCGCGAACACCTTCGCTCACCTCGACTCCACCGTCGTGCTCGAGCGCTCCCTCGCCGAGCTGGGCATCTACCCTGCGGTCGATCCTCTCTCCTCCGTGTCCAAAGCCCTCGCCCCCGACATCGTCGGTGAGGAGCACTACCGCGTCGCACGCGGCGTGCAGCGCGTCCTTCAGCGCTACAAAGACCTCCAGGACATCATCGCCATCCTAGGCATGGACGAACTTAGCGATGACGACAAACTCACCGTCTTCCGCGCCCGCAAACTCCAGCGCTTCCTCAGCCAGCCCTTCACCGTCGCCGAAATCTTCACCGGCACCAAAGGCGAGTACGTCTCCGTCAAAGACACCGTCCGCGGCTTCGCCGAAATCCTCGACGGCAAACACGACAGCGTGCCGGAAGCGAACTTCTATATGAAGGGCGGGATTGACTCTGTGAAGAAAGACTGACCGTCGAAGCTGGATGCTAGATTCTGGATGCTAGATAAATGCACCGAGTCAGCGACACCCAGCATCTAGCATCTAGCATCCAGTTCCCATGCCCCTCAAACTCGAAATCGTCACCCCCGAAGCCTCCATCTTCTCCGATGAGGTGGACATCGTCGTGATCCCCGGATTCGAGGGCGAAATGGGAGTGCTCCCGCAGCACGCCCCGCTGGTGACGAGCCTTATCCCCGGCGAATTGCGCTACACCAAAGGCGGCAAGACTACCGAGATGGCAGTGGGCGAAGGCCTCGTCGAAGTCACCGGCACGAGCACCCGCATCCTCACCGACATGGCCATCGGCGTCGATCAGATCGACGAGAAGGCCGTCGAGGAGGCCCTGGAGCGCGCCAAGAAATCCCTCGAAACCCTCAAGCCCGGCGAGCATCAAGAAGAAGTCGCCGCCGTCATGGCCATCATCCAGCGCAGCACCGCGCAGCTTCACATGAAGCGGAAGCGCAAGACGTTGTAAGCGCGTTCGCATCAAATGGAGTGCCGACGAGTCGTCGGCTGAATCTCCAGGATGCAGATGAGGCTTCGATTGGCCGACGAGTCGTCGGCGTTCCATGCGCTTTCCCTACTTCGCCATCGCGAGCGGTCGCGTGATGCGCTTCCAGAAAAAATCCAGCTCGCGCGCGAGGACGCTCATCACTTGTGCAGGTTCGGCCTGGATCGTCCCGGCAGCGGCTTCCTTGATCATGCGCTGCATGGCGTAGAGCGCTGAGATGCTGCGCGTGTCGAGATGCACGGCATCGACGTTCTCGCGGATCATCGAGGGGAAAATCTCGTCGCGGTTCAGCTCGGTCCAGCCTTGCGTGTCGCGGTCGGTTTTGAAGGCGACGATCTTGAACTGCGGCGCGGCATCACCCGTGCGCGCGGCGGCGTCACTGATCTCCGCCTGGCGGCCTGCGGCGAAGAGACCGAGCGTCTGCCAGTAGCGACGATCTTGAAACTCGGCGAGGCCAAAGAGAATCTCTGAGCCTTGCAGCACCCACTTTGCCGCGGTGCGGCTGGTCATGCCGGGCAGCTCGACCTCGGAGAAATGCACGAGCGGGAAGCGCTTGCCCGCGAGGCGCACCAGCTCGGCGACGCGTGTGAGATCGAGCTGACGAGACTCCGCCTCCGCGCTCATTTGCAAACGCAGCGCCTCAAAGCGGCCGAGCAAAGCGTCGCGTGAGAAGCTGCTCGTGGTGAGCGGCGCGGAGGGACGGTCTGCGGCGGGCGCTGCAACAGGCGGTGGTGGCGTCGCAGAGGCGCTGCCGTTGCCATTCGTCGCGCCATCGGCGTGGCGGAGCTTGTCGAGCATCTCGCGCAATTTCTCAAAAGCACCGGCGCTGCGCGCAGATGTCGCGGCGCTTAGCGTGGGAGCTGATGAGATGGCAGCGGATGAATCCGGCACGGGCAGTGGCGCGATGTCCTGCTGCGGCAGCGCGGCCACTGGCTCGGCGAGTCCTTCGGCGACGCGCTTCACATAATCGGTCGTGCTAGAATCAAACACGGTGATCTCATTTGAAGGAACTGGCGCTGGCAATGGCGCGATGGCGGACTTTTCCTCGATCACTGGGAGCACGCTGTCGCTCTCGTCGATCAGCGTGGATGGAGCATCGCTCTCCGGCGCGTTTGCAAAGGCGCTCCACTGTTGCGCGACGTGGCGCAGAAAAACTCGCGCTGACACGGAGCCGAGTGGTCTGCCGAGGAAGAAGCGCCTCACATCAAGGAAGCGCAGGAACTTCGCCGCGTCATCCTCGCCCACGCGCGCGATTTGCAAACGCAGGCGCACCAGCTCCTGCGCGTCTTCGGCGGTGAGGCCGCGCAGCAGCACCTGGGAAGCTGTGAGCCGGTCCTCGAGCGCGCTGGGAAGGTGATGACCAAATGTCGCCTGCCACACATCTTGATTCAGACTGAGCACGACATGCACGCCCTCGACCTCGGAGAGATCGAGCAGCAGCATCGCGATGCGCAGGCCGGCCTGTTCGTTGCGGTAGTAACCGTCGAGGTGATCGACGAGCACAACGACGGGCCGCCAGATGGAGAGGAGGCGCAGCCACATCTCGCACATGCCGCGACTCTCGGATGCGAGCGCACGCACCGCGCCCTCGGCGCGCGAGTCTCCTTCGGAGGCGGCAGTGAGCATCGCTTGCAGCCAGCGCTCCGCGTCGGATGCGGATCCGCCGATGTTTTCCACGGCTGAGTCCGCGAGCGGTTTGCGCAACTGCGTAAAATGCTTTTTCAACCAGTCGCCGATGAGTCGCGCGCTGCCAGTGTCGGAAAAAATTTCCGCCACATCCGATGACAGCACGCGGATCGCCTGCTCGGGGTTTGCGCATGGCAGCTTGCCGCCCTGGATCAAACGCAGCAGCAAAGTGGAGACTACGCCGGCGCATGATTCACGCAGCCGCGACCATCCGGAGCGCGATCCCGGAGCGCGTGTGAGCGCCTCGGCACCGCGCAGACCTATGCTGCAAAAGCCGATCTCGTCATCGATGCGAAACGCCAGCGGCACGAGCGTCATCTGATTTCCTGTGGCGGCCGCGACACGACCGAGCAGATGCGTCTTGCCGTATCCGGCGCGCGGCGCGGTGAGAAGCATGAGTGGATGACCGCCTGTTTTCCCTGCGCTGCGCTGCCGTTCATCAATCGCCTCGCCCACGCGCGAGACGACATCGCGATTCATCGCGGCGACGGAGCGTTCCTCGGCAACAGCGAGAGGATCAGCGCACACGTCGTCATTAAATGGATTCATGGTGATGATACTATGAGCGCTTGTCGCCACTGCAATTCACCATTTGCCAGAAATTATTTCGGCGGCCCGTAATTCAAACCAAATCACCGATCCGGCACCTGCTTATTATAGTCGCTGCGCTGAGCGCGGCTGTTTTTTTGCCCTGAATGGAATTTCAAAAGCCGAGGTGTGCGCAGGCGCGCTTGAACAGGACATTTGGAATTGAAGAACTGCGCGGACAAGTGACCGCGCTCTATCGCGCCACCATTTCCACAGGAGGACCGAGAAACTTCGGCTTGGTGCCCAGCACCGTGGTTTCCAGCACCGCTTTCGCTCGCGCGAAAACCTCGCGCACATGGGTCATCACCGCGCTGCCGAATCGCACATCAGCAGCGTTCACGCCGATCGCATCTATTCCATGCCGGGCCGCGAGGTAGATCGCCCTCTCGTTATGAAACTGCTGCGATACAAGCACGATGCGGTTTTGCCCGAAGACCTCGCGCGCCCGCACGACGGAATCCAGTGTGCGAAAGCCCGCGTAGTCGCAAAAGATGCGCTGCTCAGGAACACCCGCGGCGATGAGCGCGTCC
>JANPIW010000026.1:0-8064 GCA_031425215.1 Verrucomicrobiaceae bacterium | reverse complement strand
CGACCTCGGCGCCGTCGGAGAGAACTGCATGTTCTTCGCCCTCACTGATCTCGACTCCGACGGTCTCCAGGATATTGCCGTCATCACCTCAGCGAACAAACTGCACGCCATCCGCCGCCTCAATCGCGAAGGCACGCGGTGGCAGGACAACAATGTCCCCCTGCCCTCCGACATCATCGGCCGCGGCAAAGGCATCTCCGCTGGCGACATCGATCTCGATGGACGCATCGACCTCGTCGTGAGCTTCGAGCAAAGCACCGCGCCCCGCCATTCCCTCATCCGGCTCTCGCACGACGGCGCGCCATTCGGTGGAAAATGGAAGTGGCATGAGCTCAGCGGCGTGAACGGTGTGAAGAACGATCAAGTCCGGCTCGCCGACCTCGACGGCGACGGCGATCTCGACGCTCTCACGACCGAGGAGGTGACGAACCTCGGTGTCATCTGGTATGAGAATCCGGCGAGACCGCTGAAGTAGATTTGCAAGGGTGCAAGCGCACCAGCGATGACGCGCACCCCTTCAAGGGATGGAAAGCGTGCTTTTGCGACGTTGTGCATTGGGTTGTTCCTTCATTCCGTGAAACGCATCGCCATTCTGCTCCTCGCCTGTTCCGCCACCGCCTCGGCGCAAGATTTCTCGAAGTCCTTGCAGCCTGTGTTGAAGACGTACTGCCTCGATTGCCACAACGAAAAAAAGCAAAAGGGCGAGCTGAATCTGGCGAGGTTCGGAACCGAAGCCGCTGTGCTTGCCGAGCGCAAGGTGTGGCGGCGCGTCTGGGAGATGCTGCACAATCGCGAGATGCCGCCGCCGGAGGAACAGCAGCCGGGCGAAGACCAGCGGCTGGCGCTGACGGACTGGATCGAGAACATGCTGGCACGGCCCGCGCCGGATGGCACGCGTGATCCCGGCCATGTGCCGCCGCGTCGGCTCACGGCGGTGCAATACAATGCGACGGTGGCGGATCTGTTCGGTGTGCAGCGGCGCACGACGTTTTATGATCCGCAGCGCAACGGCGGCGGAATGCCGGAGACGGTGCGCTTTGTTTTGCACCGGCAGTTTCAGGAGCCGCTCGTGCATCTGCCGCCCGATCCTGCGGCGCACGGTTTTGATTCGATGGCGGAGTCGCTGAACCTGCCGCCTTTCCTGCTGGAGAAATATCTCGACGCGGCGGAGAAGCTCACCGCGCGCGAGGATGTGCGGCAGGCTTTCTTCAAGCGCGTGCGTCCGCAACAGCAGCGCACGGGTGATCCTGCGGAGATCGACCGGCTCATCATCGCGGACACCTTGAAGCGCGCCTTTCACCGCCCGCCGACCGCTGATGAGGCGGCGCGTTATTCGGGCTTCTACGATCTGGCGATCAAGAACGGCGAGGACCGTGGCGGAGCCGTCGCGGTGGCGATGCGGGCGATCCTGGTCGCGCCGCAGTTTCTGTTCCGGCTGGAATCGGGTGTGGCCAGCGAGGAGAAAGGCGGCGTGCGTCCGCTGACGGATCATGAGCTAGCCACGCGCTTGTCTTACTTTCTTTGGGATACGATTCCTGATTCCGAGCTGAGCCGCGCAGCCGATGATGGCGAGCTGCGCGATCCCGAAGCGCTCGCCACACAGGCCCGGCGCATGATGCGGCATCCGCGCGCCGAGGAGTTCATCAGAGATTTCTCCCTGCAATGGCTGCGCATTCAGAACATCAGCAGCCATGCGCCCGATCCCTCCGTGCTCGGCGCGTTCAACAACCGCTTGAAGAATTTCAACGAAGCGCTCGCGTCCGAAATCTTGCTCCTGTTCGCGACCGTGATGGCGGAGGATCGCAGCGTGCTGGACCTCGTCGATCCCGATTTCACCTGGCTGAACCTGACGCTCTGCAATGTGTATGGCATCGAGAACCGCCTCGCCGCGGGTATTTCAAAACCGAGCAGCCAGGAGTGGCTGCGTTATAACATCACGGATCGTCGGCGCGGCGGGATCATCACCGCCGGAGCCACCTTGATGGTGAACTCGAATCCCACGCACACGAATCCAATCAAGCGCGGCAAGTGGCTGCTCGAAGCAGTGCTGGGACAGGAGCCGCCGCCGCCTTTGCCGAATGTCCCCAATCTCGATGCAACGCCCGTCGTGCAAGGCGGGCTGCCCATTCGCGAAAAACTCGCGGCGCACCGGAACGACGCGGCTTGCGCATCGTGTCACGCGCGGCTCGATCCACCCGGGCTTGCTTTGGAAAACTACGACGCGATCGGCGTGTGGCGCGACACCGAAGGCAAGGCTGTGATCGATCCCTCTGGCGTGCTGAAGGACGGCACGAAGTTCAACGGCCCCATCGGCCTCAAGGACATGCTGCGCGGACCGAAGCGCAATGAGTTCGTCCGCTCTCTGACCGAGCACCTTTTCACCTACGCCCTCGGCCGGCCCGTGCAGTACTACGACATCGCCACCATTCACAGCATCGTGAAGAAGGCGGAGGCGGACGACTACCGGTTCTCCACGCTCATCACGGAGATCGTGAAAAGCCATCCCTTCCGCTATCTGAAAACCAAACCGGACACCCATTGATATGAACATCCTCCGCAAACGCACTCTCTCGCGCCGCACACTTTTGCGTGGCGCAGGCTCCATGCTCGCGCTGCCGTGGCTGGACATCATGGCCGCTCCTGCAACCAAGACCGCGCCGTTGCGCACCGTGTTCATGTTTGTGCCGGGCGGCGTGAATCACGATGAATGGCTGCCAAAGACCGAGGGCGCGGATTATCAGCCTGGCAAGACGCTCGCCGCGCTCGCGCCCGTGCGGCAGCATGTGCTGGTATTGAGCGGCCTCAATGCGCGCCACGGTGAAGTCGGCGCCAACGGCCATCCGCTCGGCACCGCGCCGTGGCTCAGCAGCGCACCGCTGAATGACAAAGATCGCGGCGGCTACTGCACGGACATTTCCGTGGACCAGCTCATTGCGAATCAGGTGGGCAAGGACACGCGGTTGCCGTCCCTGGAGCTTGGCTGCGACTCCGACACGCGAAACATGCACGATACCAACATATCGTGGCGCGGCCCCGCGTCGCCGATGGGCAAGGAGTTCAATCCGCAGGACATCTACAACCGGCTCTTCGCTGATCCGAAGGCCGACGTGTATCGCACCAGCATTCTCGATGCCGTGCGCGAGGATGCCAGGCGGCTCAGCAGCCAGCTCGGCGGCATCGACAAGGAAAAGCTCGACGAGTACTTTGAGGGAGTCCGCTCCATCGAACGTCGGATCGACTTTGCCTCCCGCCATCAATTGGAGAACCCGCCCGAGATCAAACTGCCCGACGGCGTGCCTTCTGATTACATGGATCACGCCCACCTGCTGACCGATCTGCTCGTGCTCGCCCTGCGCACCGACACCACGCGCGTTTCCACCTTCATGCTCAACAACGAACCCGGCCGCAGACACTGGAACGAGATCGGCGTAAAAGAAGATCATCACGGCCTCGCCCATCTCGATCCCCGCACCGACGAGGGACGCGACAAGCTCGACAAGCTGCAACGCATCGATCAAGCCTACGTCGAAATCTTCGCGCGCATGATCCAGCAACTTGCCACGCTCCCCGAAGGCGAAGGCACCGTGCTCGACCATTGCCAGATCGCCTACGGCAGCGGCCTCACCTGGGGCCGCCTGCACAATCGTGATGACATGCCGCTGCTACTCGCCGGCGGCGGCAACGGCATGATCCGCGGCGGCCGCCATGTGCGCTACCACGGCGAGGCCTTCGCCGATCTTCATCTGGCGATGCTGCGCAATGCAGGAGCGCAAATCGAGCGCACCGCAGACAGCAAGTCGTCGCTGAAGGGGCTGGCCTGATCCATCCTCGACACCACAGAAAATCGACCCTTTCCAGCACTCAAGCCTACCGGAGCAGTCCATCCATCGAATCCCCGCAAGGCAGAAGCAGCAGGGACATCCTCAGCAAGCAGTGGCTGAGGGTGTGGAGTGTCTGATGGAGTTCTGCAGCCTCGTGGTGCGCAGGAAGAACGTGATGTAGGCATCATGCGTCACCACCGCTGCGCTTCATTGCCTGATCGAAAGCGGAGGATAAAGGTTTTGCATTCATGGCAGCGTATTCTCGGGCGAACTCTTCCAGCAGCTCCATGTCCACGAGATCCTTGCGTCGATTCGATGCCTTCTTGCTTGCGATGATGTCCCGCAGACTAGCGATGGGAAAGATGTCTTCCATCACGCGGCGGGCTTTCGCGGCGCTGAAAGATTCGATGCCGTCCGGTGCATGAATGATGTCCACGTCGAAAGGGCCGTCTTTGATCTGCACGAAGTCCTTGCCGGTTAGCAGTGCCTTCTCAGTCTCCTCGTCGAGATGAAAACCGAGTTTGCGCAGGGCGTCGATGCAGCGACGAGCGTTGTCGGCATCCTTCGGTGCAAAGAGGTCCAGATCGAGGGTGGTACCTGGATACCCAAGCAGGATGGCGCCCGCCTTGCCCAGGAAGAGATAGTCAGCACCGTGCTGTGCAAGGGCTTCTGCCAGCTCTCGAGCCTGTGCGAGTTCAAACTTGGGCTGTCGGTTGGGCTCGTCCATAACCGAGATACGAAGGCTGATGCTGCTCACACCACGCACGATAATCGCTCATGGTGGCGAAGGAGCGGTTGACGTGCTCGCGGTTGCTTACCCGCACAAAGCCATATTTCAGCCGGGCGCTGAGCGGGCGCTTCATCTGGCGGCGACATTGCTCGCGCCAGAGTGAAAGGGTTTCTTCGTCCGTTTGTGGCATGTTGAAAATTACCGAAGAAGGTCAGCCAAGCAAGGGCGGTTGCAGAAGTAGCCTGTCCATCGAATCGCCACCACTTGAATGAAACAAACAAACAAGAGTGATCGCGGTCTTGTCGGCAAAGTCGTTGCCTCGCACGGCAAGCTCGCAATCTCGTCAGCGTAATCCTTGCTGAACCGACCACCCGATCATGAACACTCCACTTCCCACTCGACGTGCTTTCCTGAAAACCACCGGCGCCTTTGCCGCTGCATCGGCATTCGCGGACGGGGGAACTCGGTGATGAACAGTTTCATCGCGGAGACGGATTGTGAGGTGACCCACTTGTGCGATGTGCGCGAGGCGGTGCTGGCGCAGCGCGGGGCGGAGGTGAAGGCAAAGACGGGGAAGATGCCGAAACTGGTGAAAGACTACCGCGAACTTCTCGGCGATCCGTCGATTGATGCCTTCATGGTGGCGACGCCGGATCACTGGCATGCACTGCTGACCATTGAGGGCTGTTTGGCGGGGAAGGATGTGTATGTGGAGAAACCGGCGAGCCACAACATCCAGGAAGGCAAGGTGGCGGTGGCGGCGGCGCGCAAAAAGGACCGCATGGTGCAGATGGGCACGCAGATCCGCAGCGCGAACTTCCTGCATGAGGCGCGTGAGTTCGTGAAAAGCGGCGCGCTGGGAAAAGTGATCACCGGCCGCGCATGGGAGACGGATCGTGTCGGTCCGGTGAAGCTGGTCGCCGATGGCGCGCCACCTCCGGGCATCGACTACAATCTGTGGCAGGGGCCGTCGCCGGAGCGGGCTTACAACAAGACCATCGTCGAAGGCGCATGGCGATGGATGTTCGACTATGGCACCGGCGATCTCGGGAATGATGGCGTGCATCGCATCGACTATTGCCGCTACGTCATGGGGCTAGATACGTTCCCACAGGCGATCAGCGCCTCAGGCGGCAAGTTCTTTTTCGATGATGACCAGCAGTGGCCGGACACGCTCATGGTGAACTACGATTACCCAGGTAATATCATCCAATACGAGATGCGGCTGTGGTCCAAGCCCCAGCTCTTCGGCGCTGGCGAAGGCGCGGTGATCTATGGCGAAAACGGCTGGATGCAGCTCACGAACACGTCTTGGAAGGCTTTCGATGCCGATGGCAAAATCATGAAGGAAGGCAGCAGCGATGTGGGCCAAACGGCGCATGTGCGGAACTTCCTGGATGCCGTGCGCAACCGGAAGCGCGAGTCGCTCAATCAAGAAATCTACTCCGGTCACATCAGCACCGTGATGTGCCACGCCGGCAACATCGCCTGGCGAACCGGCAAGAAGTTGCGCTTTGATGCGAAGACAGAGACCTTTGATGACGCGGAGGCGAATGCATTGATCGGACGCGAGCACCGAAAGGGATTTGAGCTTCCAAAGATTTAATCGCGTTCACAGATCCCTTGGAAAACTCACACTAATCTGGCAGTGGCTTAGGTTCTTCGGACAGCGGACACCAGGCGATGTCTGCTTTGTCCTTGCTTCCGCCGGGCTAAGAGCAAACTCCAATCGACATCCACATCGACTACAGACGGGATGTAGACCCTTTGCCACCATGACAGAGATAATTTGCGTCTCCATTTCTCCAGAATCGAAGACAAATTCATCCACCTGCAATGAAGCTTCAACCTTCTCTCGTCTCGACCTAAACATCTGAGTTACTCGTCAAAGAGAATATTTGCTCATTGGGCGCCCGAGCCATCACTTCAAGGCAAGCGGATGCGTGCGCTTCACGAGCGGAAACTCAATGCGCTGTCCAGAGATGCCAGCCTGGAAAACGCCATGCGCCATCTCGATGGCTTTCATGGCGCGTTCGCCGGAGCCGAGCGGCTCGCGTTTTTCGTCAATCGCCTGCAACCAGTCGCGCACGACACGGCGATGCGACGCATCATAGCCGGTGAGTCCTTCAAAAGCAGCCTCGGTGGCTGGATCGACACCGCCGGTCCAGTCCTTCCAGCTCTCTGTGCGTGTGGTGGCGGCGCGATTGGGATTGGTGAGGATCGAAATGGTGGGCGCGAATCCTGAGTTGAGTCGCACAACGCCGCTTGTGCCGATGATTTCCATGCCGAACGGCCCTGCGGCTTTCTCCAAGCCAACGCGGCTGCGAAAGGTGACATTCACGCCCGAGTCCATCGCGAAACTCGCGAAAATATCGTCGCCGACCACCGGCCCGACTTTGTCGGAAGGCGATTCCTTGGCATCGGCAATGGTCGGCACCTTGCCCTGATGCCGCATCCGCGCCTGACACCACTGCACCTCGCCGGCAAAGAGCCGCGCGAGATCGAACACATGCAGACCGAGCACCATCATGTCCTGCCCGCCCGCGCGTGATCCCATCTTCCCGACGGTGTGAATCTCGAGCACATCACCGATGAGTCCCTCGCGCAGCGCTTTGTCCAATCGCTGCACACTCGGAGCCATCCGCGCGACGTGAGCCACAGCGATGCGGAGATTCTTTTGTTTGGCGAGGCGCAGGATGTCATCCGCTTCGGCAAGTGTGATGGTGAAGGGCTTTTCCAGGTACAAATGAGCACCCGATTGGAGCGCCGCCATCGACATAACATGGTGCGCTGTGGCCCAGCGCGGCCCGATGGCCACGAGATCGGGTTTTTCCTTTTCCAGCATCGCACGATAGTCGGCATAGTCCCTCGCCGCGCCGCATGCGGCTTTTGCTATGGCGCGTCCAGCGTCATTCGGGTCCGCGACGGCCACGACCGCGACATCCGCCATGTCTTTGAAAACAAGCTCGATGCCATGCCCGTAGTCACCCGCTCCCGTGTGGCCAATGATGGCCGCTTTGAGCCTTGGGCCATCGGCCGCGCGCAGTGAGTGAGCCGAAGCCCATGCGGTGCTGCCGAGGAGAAGGTGGCGTCGTGTCCAGTCGGTGGTTTTCATGATGATGGGAAAATACGCCGCGCCGCTCTTGGTTCATGCCCGCGTCCTCTTTGCTTTGCCGGCCTCCCAAACAAAACCCCATCCCGACCGGAGCCAGGATGGGGTAGTGTGAGTGGATTTGGCGTTTCTCAGATCACTTCTTCAGATCGAAGCGATCCAAATTCATGACCTTCGTCCAAGCGGCTACGAAGTCGGTGACGAACTTTTCTTTGGCATCGGAGCTGGCATAGGCTTCGGCGGTGGCGCGGAGTTGGGAGTTCGCGCCAAAGACAAGGTCCACGGAGGTGGCCATCCACTTCATCGCGCCGGTTGCACGGTCGGTGGCTTCGTAGAAGTGCTCGCATCGGGGCGAGACTTTCCATTCGTTTTCCATGCTGAGCAGATTCACGAAGACCTGC
>JANPIW010000025.1:0-2632 GCA_031425215.1 Verrucomicrobiaceae bacterium | reverse complement strand
GCGTAGAACAATCCGCGATTCACGCCCTCGTGCTGCGCGTCATCGGTCACTTGATAAACGATGCGCAGATTCTCCCGCACTTGCAGCGGGATGGCGGTCGGGGCGGGTTCGGCGGCTGGCAATGTGGCGGCACTGAACAGAAAGAGGATGAGCAGGGTGGCGAGATGGGTCGTGGTGTTCATGGTGGTGTGAGCAGGCGTTCGTCATGGGCATCACTTGGCAGCTTCGATGATGGCGATGCTGTCCTTCTCCACCTGTGCGGCGATGGTCTTCAAATTCTCCGACTCGGAGAGCGAGGCGAGCAGCACCGTGGGGCGCACCATGCCGATCAGGGTCTTGCCGCCGTCCTGATAAACCGAGATGCGACAAGGCAGGGCGATGTTCATGCTCATGTCGGCGGCGAGCAGGGCGGCGGCTTGCTTGGGATTGCACACTTCGAGAATGTGGCAGGCGTTCGGCAGATCGAAACCCTTCGCAGCGAGGGTCTCCTTGAGATCGTAGATGTGCAGCACGCCGTAGCCGTGCTGTTTCACGGCGGCTTGGAGATCGATCACGGCCTGGGCCGGGGATTTGGCGGTTTCGGCGATGTATTGTGGGTTCATAATGGGGATGGGTGAGTGTTGTTTTACCGACGGGAACCAAACGCAAATAGCAGTCCAAGCACGCCGCCGTAGATCGCTCCCCGCCACCAGGTGGAGGTGAGCGGGCAGGTGCCGGAGTTGCATTGGCCGAAGTAGCCCATGAGCGCGCCGAGCGCGGCCCCGATGAGAAGTGGGATGAGGATGTGTGTCATGAGGTAGCGGGTTTTGGTGTTCATGGAATTAAGGGTTGGAGTTTGGGTTTCGACAGTCTCGGAAAGTAACGCGGCATGGCTTTGCCTCGTCTCTAGGCTCCTTTGCTGGACGATGGTTCCAGGATGCTCGTGGAGATGTCGCTGAATTCGCCGTCCACATGCACCACCTCGCGGCTTTCACGGGCGAGGAGTGGCACGGCAAAGCTGGCACGCACGCCGGTGCCACAATGGACGAAGAGCGGATGCGTGTGCGGCACTTCCGCGAGTCGCGCGGCGAGACGCGTGTAGGGGATGTGCGTGGCCCCGCGCACATGCGACTCCGCATACTCTCCCGTGCTGCGCACATCGAGCACTGCTGCGCCAGGATGAGCGGCCAGCGCCCCGGCCAGCTCGGCGGTGGTGATGCGTTTCACGCTGGCTGTGAGGTCGTCATTTTCCAAATGCTCCGAGAGCGCTTCGCTCGCCGGAATCCACGCCTCCACCTTGTCCAAACCGATGCGCACGAGCTGCCGCACGGCCTCGTTCACCTCGGACGCGTCATTCACCACGAGGATGATGGCCGCGTTCTCATCCACATACGAACCGGCGACGATGGGCAGCTTCCCGCCCGTCAGCGGCGCAAAAAGCGAGCCGGTGAGATGCCGCTCCATAAACGCCACGCGGTCGTTGCGCAGATCAAGGATGAAGTGCTCGCTCTCATCGAACACGAACGCGGAGAGTTCATCCGCCGTGAGACGGCGCGGCTCCGGCAGCTTGCCATCGGGCAGCAGCGCAGGGCCGCGTTTGTTGTCGCGCTTCATCCGCGCGAAGTAGAGCGGCGGCTCCGGCTGGCCCGAGAGGATGTTTTTCACAAAGGCATCCTCGTTGCCATCCAAAGCCTCACGCAGGGCCCCATTGAAGCGACGCTCATAACCCAGCACGCTCATGGGCACTGCGCCGAGCGCCTTGCCGCAAGCGCTGCCCGCACCGTGCGCCGGGAGGATTTGTAGATGCTCCGACAGTGCGGACGTGGCGCGCAGGCTGGCGTAAAGCGTGCGCGCGCTCGGCTCCATCGCTCCAACTTGCCCCGCTGCGCTTTCGAGCAAATCGGGTCGCCCCACATCACCCACAAAGATGAAGTCGCCGCTAAGCAATCCCATCGGCTCTGTCGCTCCACCGCCGAGGTCCGTCACCAGAAAGCTCATGTGCTCTGGCGTGTGTCCGGCGGAGTGAACCGCCTTTAGCTCAATGTTGCCCACGCGGAACGTGTCGCCGTCATGCAGGAAGCGCGCTTTCGCATGACCCTGGGCCCATTCAAACTGCCAGTCCGGCCCGCCTTCCGCCGAGAGATAGGTCACGGCTCCGTGGTGCTCCATCAGCTCGCGCGCACCGCTGAGGTAGTCGGCATGGATGTGCGTGTCTGCCACCGAAGTGATGCGCAGATCATTTTCAGCGGCGACCTTCAAGTAGCGGTCAATGTCCCGCTCCGGGTCGATGATGATCGCCTCGCCCGTGCGCTGGCAGCCGATGAGGTAGGCGTTTTGCGCGAGGGCGGAGTCAGTGATTTGGCGGAGAAACATGGTGTGCGGATGAGTGAAGGGTTTCTTGATGAAGGATGCTTTATTTTGGCGGCGAGCAGGAACCCGACGCACAGGACGACTGACCGGACACACGATTCCAAGGCATCTTGGACATCAGAATCGCCATCCCGCACCAGCCTGTGCTGCCTGCAAACACCAGCCCCGCGCCGAAGAAGGCGCTGAGAAAAACCCAGTTCGGATGCACCGTGAGTGAGAGGACCGCACCCGTCAGCACGCCCAGGCCGATGATGATCTGCACCTGCTGCATGAGCGGAAACAC
>JANPIW010000024.1:0-3961 GCA_031425215.1 Verrucomicrobiaceae bacterium | reverse complement strand
GAGGCTGCGGTAGGCCATGTATTTGCTCGTCACCTGTTCTTCCGGCTTCTGTGGCAACGTGGCATCGACGAAGGGTGCAAGGTCGGCGCGAATTTTGAAAGCGGTGTAGAGCACGGGCACGGCGCGAATGGAGGCTTCGATCACCGGCTGCCAATTGTAGAAGTTTTCTTCTCCGTGAGCCGCGTTGTAATTCACCACCGCTTTGTAGGTGAACTCGCCCAGCGCGCCATCGACCTTGCCGGGGCAGAACATCTCGCGGTCGAGGAAGATTTGAATGCGCAGAATGGTGTCGCGGTCTTTTGGCACCGAGGGGTCACCGCGCGCCGGGCCGAGATCTTGAGCCGAGGCTAACGTGGAGATGAGCAGTGCGAGGGTGATGGAGCGGCGAAACATTGCGGGCCATTGAACTCCGATTTCACCGCGCGGCAATCCCGGGGGAGCGAGGGTCTCTGAACCCGCTCAGGCGTGTCAAAGACTCGCCGTCCCGGTGAAGGCTCGCCGGTACTCGCGCGGCGTGGTCTTCATGATTTCGCGGAAGCGGCGATTGAAGTTTGAGAGATTGGGAAAGCCGCAGTCCAATGCGATGTCGGTGATGTTGAGACGGTCCTCGGCCAGCATCCGGCAGGCGCGGCTGATGCGCAGCTCGTTCACATACTGCGGCACGGAGCGACCTGTGCGCGATTTGAAAAAGCGGCTAAACGCGCTCTCGCTCAGCGCCGCGATTTTCGCGAGGTGGCTGCGGGCGATTTCCTCCGTGAGATGCGCGTCGATGAAATCACACACGCGCTCCATGCGACCCTGGTCCTCCGCGCGCAGGGCAGGGGCGTAGCCCGCGCTGGCGAGAGGCGTGAGGTCTTTGGAGATCGAGAGCGTGTGCAAAATCGCGAGCAGTTCCACCAGACGTCCCAGGCCGTCACTTTCGGCGAGCGACTCGACGCGACGCGCGACCTCATTCCGCGTGCGTCCATTCACGCGCAGTCCCCGGCTGGCTCGCTGCAAGAGGCGGGCAAGCGGCGCGGCCTCGGGCTTAGCGAGAAAACCATCGCCAAGAAAGTCGCGCTCGAAGCGGATGACGATGGCGTGGACGGCACTGTCCGTGGCGGAAGTCGCCAGATTTCCCTCCGATCCTCTGGCGCATTGTTTCGTCCTTCCGCGCTCTTGGGAAGTCTGGCGGCTTACGCTGCCAGCTTCGCAATCCTGATGCCAGACATGCGGCAGATTGGAGCCGAGCAGCACGAGATCGCCATCGCTGAGCGTGCCGATGTTGTCGCCCACGATGCGATGGCCAGCGCTCCTGATCGCGAGTGTGAGCTGGAACTCAGGATGGAAATGCCAGCGCGTCCCGTAGTCCGGCCCGCAAATCACCTCGCAATGAAAGGACTCGCCTTCACGCAGCGGGACTTTTTCAAAGACGGGTTTCATGGGTTTGCGAAGTGCGAAGTGCGTAGTGCTCAGGCCGAGAGAGTGGCGCATCGTGGCTCGTTATGCACCGTGGTCAACCCGTCCGCTTATGTTGAAACACATCCCGCTTCTCTTCGCACTCGCGTCACTCACCGCTTCGGCAGCCGATCTGCCGCCCGACAAAGGCAATGAAATCCCAGCCGGCGGCAAACGGCCTGTTGTCGTCACAGGCAAGGCTTCTCTTGAGCTGCCGAAGTGCGAATTGCCCGAAGGTTACTCCATCAGCGTTGCTGCTGCCTCGCCGCTCGTCACCCATCCCATCGCGGGCTGTCTTGATGACAAAGGCCGGCTCTTCCTCGGGGATGCGGTGGGTGTGAACTGGAACAAGAAGCAGCTTGAGGCCAATCCGCCGAACCGTGTCATCATGCTCGAGGACACCGACAAGGACGGCAGCTTCGACAAGAGCACGGTGTTTGCCGACAAGATGACTTTCCCGAGCGGCGCGCAATGGCTCGATGGCAGTCTCTATGTCGCATCGCCGCCGAGCATTTGGAAGCTCACGGACAACGATGACGATGGTGTGGCCGACAAGCGCGAGGAGATCATCACCGGCTTCGAGTACACCGGCAACGCCGCTGACGTTCACGGCCCGTTTCTGCATCCGAATGGCCGGCT
Source organism: Verrucomicrobiaceae bacterium (assembly GCA_031425215.1). GTDB lineage: Bacteria > Verrucomicrobiota > Verrucomicrobiia > Verrucomicrobiales > Verrucomicrobiaceae > JANPIW01. The sequence goes on along the minus strand of JANPIW010000024.1, from coordinate 1,885 downwards.
TTATTGGTGTCACGGGCGCAAAGGTTACAAGGTTCCGGACAATGACGGCAACATTGTTCATGAAGGAAAAAGCAGCGGCATCTGGAGCGCGAAGCCTGACGGCAGCGATGTGCAATGGCACTCGCTCCTCGCGGGTGACAATCCTGTGGAGGTGGATTTCACGCCCGAGGGCGATGTCATCGGCGTGCAGAATCTCTATTACAGCCAGCCGCGCGGAGACACCATCGTCCACTGGCTTTACGGCGGCGTGTATGAGCGCAAGGATCAGATGAAAGTGATCGAGGGTCTCCCGCGCACGCTGGACACGATGCCGGTGATGTACAATTTCGGACACGTTGCCGTGAGCGGCTGCTGTTTCTGGCGGGGGTATGAAGGTCACGCTCTTGCGAGCGCAGCTACGAAGCCGCTGCAATTTCTCGTCACCCATTTCAACACCCAGCGCGTCGTGCGCATGGAGCTGACGCGTGACGGCTCCACCTACAAGGCGGTGGAGAATGAGTTCCTCAAAATGCACAGCCCCGATATCCATATCACGGACGTGATGGAGGACGCGGACGGATCGCTGCTCGTCATCGACACCGGCGGCTGGTTCCGCATCGGCTGCCCCAGCAGCCTGATGGCAAAGCCGGACGTGATGGGCGCGGTGTATCGGGTCAGTTCATCGAAGAAGACGAAGCGCCCTGCGCTGCAACCGCTTGCGGCGAAGCCTGCGGATTTGACATCACAAATTGCAAAACTGAAATCCAAGGACGCTCATGCCCGCCGCCACACGCTCGAATGGATCGCGCAAAACATGCCAGAGGACTGGGCGCGCGATGAAAAGGCCGACACGGTTCCCGAGAAGCTCGGCGAGCAAGTGCGCGCCATGATGCGCGAGGACATCGACTCCGTTTTGGAGCACTCGCTGATTCTCGCCGCGCAAAGGATGAGCTTGCTCGCCGTTTCGCTTGAGGACTTGAAAGCGGAGAAGAGTCCGGCGGCGCTGCGACGGATGCTGATGAGTTTTCAGCCAGATGATGGTGGCGCGGCGAACCTTGCGATGGGTATCGCCAAAACTCATCTCGATTCCAAAGAGCAGTCCCTGGCCCGCGCGGCACTCCAGCAAGTGACGGATCATCCTGACGCGGACGAGTGGGTCGCGCCTGAACTCATGAAATGGCTCGATGGCTCAAAGACAACCGAAAGGCGGATCAAGGCGCTGGAAGGCTTCTGCACCTTGCTCATCGCCAGGCCCGAGACGCAGAAGCTGCTGACAAGAATGTTGCAGCACGGCTCCGCAGACGTTCGCGCAACCGCGCTGCGCGTCCTTGCCGATCAGAAGGCTGGCGTTGCGCATGAAACGTGGATTCCGAGTTTGGAACAAATGCTCGCAGTGCATGACCTATCGAAGCCACTTGTGATCGACGCGATCAAGAAACTCAAATCCCCCCGCTTCGATCCCGCGCTCCAAGCCATCGCGGCCGATACCAAACAACCCCAGTCTCTCCGACTCAAGGCGCTCGATGCGATGAGCAGCCGCAAGATCACGGGCGAGACTTTTGTGATGGTGCTCGATGCTCTCACCAATGCGGCTTCGTCCGCAGCGGCGAGGATTCAGGCGGCGGCCATGCTGGCGCGCGCAGGCCTCACAAAAGAGGAGCGCATGGAACTGTCGAAAGTGTTTGCGACCGTTGGTCCGATCGAAATGAAGGAACTGCTGCCGATGATCCGACCCACGAAGGAGGAAGACCTGCTGCGCGCGATGGTGACGGAGCTTTCCAAGAATCCCGCGCTCGTCAGCCAGCAGGAGAGCATCTACCGCACGATGCTGGCTGACAAGCCAACCGACCTTTTCGAGAAAGTTCTGCTGCCCGCCTATCTTAAAGGCGTGGAGGCGATCGAGGCG
>JANPIW010000023.1:0-8222 GCA_031425215.1 Verrucomicrobiaceae bacterium | reverse complement strand
GCGTGGCGAGGAGGATGGGGCGCCCATCCTCGGCATCGACTACAGTGCCTATCTGCCGATGGCGGAGCGGATGCTGGCCGGTCTCATCGCGCGCGGTGAGCGCGAGCACGGCGCGCACCGCGTTTTCATCCAGCACCGTCTCGGCTTCGTCGCAGCAGAGGAGCCGAGCATCGTCATCATCGTGCGCACCAAACACAGCGCGGCAGCCTTCGACCTGTGCCGCTGGTATTTGCATGAGGTCAAGACTAGCGTGCCGATCTGGAAAAACATCAGGCCCGCGATGGAGGCGTAATCGCGTTGCACGCCTCTACTTGGCGGAAAAGGCGGCTTGAGCACGCCAATTGCTCCTAATACTGCCTCATAGACATTCGCTCACTTGAGCGATGCCAAGCCGTGCTTTTCGTTGAGGATCAGTGCCTTGGTGCAAGTTGATGTTTTCGCCGAAAAATCTGCGCTTGTGTGGCCAGAGCTTTGCTCGATAACATCGGTTCTGGACGAATCTCGGTCCTACGTTGGCTCAGAATTATCATCCATTAATACTTATGAACAAAAATATCTTGCTTTCATCAATGCTCTTATCACTAGCCGCTTCCGCCCACGGCCAGCTCAACACAACAGTCAATAATTTTGGGGCCGGTGGTCTCGGCACAGCAGGGTGGCAATCAGATGACACCCGGAGGTCCGATGGGGTGCATATTATCAATGGCACGACGAATGCACCGCTGGGATCCGCGACCCTTGATCCAGCCGGAGTGGCTTTGCAGATCGACTGGTTGAACAACAATGGCTCCCGGGGAAACCTCGGCGGGGTGCGCCTCGACGGCACAACCTCTGGGAGTGGCAAAAGCACTCTAAGCGTCATCGATGCCACGAGCGGATTGTCTGCAGCCAGTGTGCTGAATGACCCAGGGTTTTCGACTACCTATCGCTGGCAAAACAACGACACTGTGGCACCTGGTGTCGCGTTCAAAATCGGCATCCAGTCCACGAACTGGGGCACGGGCGTGGGCCAGTCGCAGAATGGATATGTCCCCACGCGCTCGGGCGAGCCTAGTTGGGATTTGCTGCTGGTTTATGACCCTGCGGAGCCTACCAATATGCCAGGAAACTCGACCACCAACGGTGCTTTTCACACATCCGTGATCAGTCAGACATCAGGTCTGTTTTACCTTTTCGATCAAGCGGGGAATACCTTTTACACCCCGCCGGGATTCACGGGCAAAACATTGGCACAGTGGGCGGCAGATCCCACATGGGGGCCGCTTCTTTTTGGCGCTGGAGCGAAGATCAGCAACACTCAATTCGGCATCGGCTCGGGCAACCAGGATGCGCTGGGCACGGTGGACTTTGCCAGCATCAGCTACTTGAACAGCGGCAAGATCATCGATTTCGCTGATGGCACCAAGTGGACGAACGCAGCGGGAGGAACGCTCAGCACGGGAGCAAACTGGGAGGGCGGAGTGGCACCTGGCGCGACGGTCAACGGCCTCTTTGACCTCAACAACACCTACACCGTCAGTGTGCCCGCGAGCACTAGCGTCCGCACACTCGGCGTGACCAACGGTAACGTCACATTCGATGTCGCAGCGAGCCAGACGCTCACCTTGGCGAATGACGGCTACCTTTTTGCGGAGAGCGGAGCGACGCTCAGCACCACGGGCGCCGGGGCTGTGAGTGCGGCGACGCTCGATGCGTATGGCACGATCAATGTCGCGACCACAACCACGCTCAACGGCGGCTCGGTCTCGCATCCAGTGCGTGATGGAAATCCTTCGGCAACCACACGCTACGGTCTCGTGGTTTCGGCAGGCGGCACCGTGACTCTCCAAAGCGGCGCGGATGTCACCATCAGCCAGACCAACAAAAACGTAGGAATGAGGGTGGGCGAAGGCACCGGCACCGGCACACTAAACATCCAGGCCGGAGCCAATCTCGAAGTGGGAAACTCGGATTCATTTGGCGTGAACGGACTCACGAGCAACGGCTTCATCGTCGTGGGTGATTTTGGCTCCACGGGCGTGGTGAGTCAGACGGGTGGCAGCGTCACGCTCACGGATGGCTCCTTCAACCTAGGAAACCAGGCTGGCACAGGCACTTGGAGCATCTCCGCCGGATCCCTCACGCTCGAAGGCGGCCTGCACAGCCTCGGACGCAACACGTCAAACCGCGCCGCCGGCACAGGCACGCTGAACATCTCAGGCACCGCTCTCATGGAAATCAAATCCAGCCTCAACAACGGCAACGCCACCTTTGTGATCGGCGACCGCGATGACAGCGTCACCGATGGCTCCGGCGTGATCAATCAGACCGGCGGCACCTTCCGCGTGGCTGCCAACTCCCAGCTGTTTCTCGGCGGCCACGGCAGCAGCCAGTACAATCTCAACGGCGGAACGCTCGAGATTGGCGGCAACAGCCTGCAAGAGCTTTATCAAAACGGACCGGGCGGTAGCTATGCCTTCAACCTCGGCGGCGGCACGATCAAAGTCACCGGCAGCAATCTTACAACGGCAGCGGATCCGGTGCTCGCGGCAGCCACCACTTCAAAAATCGACACCAACGGCTTCACCGCCACGCTCTCCGGCGTCATCACGGGCCCAGGCGCTTTGGAAAAACAAGGCTCGGGTGACTTGCAGCTCACCGCTGCCAACAGCTACGCCGGTGCTACGACCGTCACGGCAGGCACGATCGAAGTCTCCGCAGACAACGGCCTCGGCACGAACGCGGCAGGCACGACAGTGGCGAATGGTGCGTCGATAAAGCTGAGCAATGTGAATTACACCACCGCCGAGGGTCTCGAGTTGAATGGCAATGGTGTCGGTGGCGCGGGCGCTCTGCAAAACAGCGGCACCAGCACTTTTGCAGGCCCCATCACTGCGGCGACCAGCTCAAAAATCAGTGCCGGCGGCGGCACGCTCAATCTCACCGGCGGCATCACAAAAGACGGCACAACTGTCACCATGACTGGAGGCGGTCGCATCAATGTCTCCGGTACGGGCATCAGCGGAGCGTCAGCCAATTCCGATCTCGTGATCGACGGCACCACTGTCGTCACCAGCGTTGCCAGCACCTACAACGGCCCGACGACCGTGCAAAATAGCGGCACTCTCCTGGCAAACAACACGTCGGGTTCCGCCACCGGAACAGGCAACGTGACCATCGACACGACCAGCACCCTCAGCGGCACCGGCACCGTCAATGCGGGGGCCAACAATCTGATCTACCTCAACGGCGCCTTGATCGTTGGCGACAGCACCCTGGGATCGCCCGTGGCATCCAACCTGACCGTCGCCACCAGCGGCACCGGTAGCACCATCCTAGGTGCGACCAGCGAGATTCAATTCGATCTGTTCTCAGGAGCAGGCAACGGCAACAACACGGGAAATGCAGCCGCCGCAGACTATCTCAAATTATTCGGTCTTCTCGATTCGAGTCTCGGCGGTACGCTTGTCCTCTCCAATCCCAACAATCTCACCGGTTTCGCAGATGGCGATAGCTGGAAGATTTTCGACCTCGCCACCGGACCGGGCAGCATCTCAGGTACATTGGCGCTGGACTTCACAGCGCTCAATCTCGCACCAACTCTTTATGGTGTGTTTGACAATAACTCAGGAAACTTTTCCATCGCGCCAGAGCCCGGTCGCGCCATGTTCCTCGCGCTTGGCGGCATTGCTCTCATCATGCGCCGCCGCCGCCAGTCTTGAAGTTTCACTGAGGCAGACAGGGGAGGCGCGCGCATGAGACCCAACTCTCATCGCGTTCCTTCCCATCATGGATCGCCGCGATTTTATCAAGACTACCAGTGCCGCCAGTGTGGGGCAGACATTCCTGTCTGCCTCCTTTGCATCAACGCGACGGCCTGATTTGATCGAGGCCGAGAACACAAAACTCGGCACCAGCTTTCAGCTCACCCGCATGAGGCCGGACGACGCGAAGTCGCACCGCACCTCGCTCATTGAGGGCTACTGCTCACGCCAGTCGGTGAAGGCGGGCGAGAGGCTCGACATCTTCGTGAGCACAAAACCCGCAGCGCGATTCAGCATCGATGTCTTCCGCATGGGCTATTACGGTGGCGCGGGCGCTCGCCTGATGACCACGCTCGGGCCATTCGATGGAAAAACGCAACCGGTGCCCGAGATCGGCGAACGGCGGCTTCGCGAATGCCAATGGGACGTGTCTGCCACGTTCGTCATTCCCGCCGACTGGCGCAGCGGCGTCTATCTCGGACGCCTCACCACCTTGCCTGATGCCGCCGACAAACCGTACTGGCAGAGCTACGTCACCTTCATCGTCAAAGACGACCGCCCTGCCGACATCCTCTTCCAATGCAGCGACAACACCTGGCAGGCCTACAACCAGTGGCCGGTGAAGGAATCGCTCTACACCGATCCGCGCGCCGCACACGCCCCCGGTGTCAGCGTGAGCTTCGACCGGCCCTACGGCAAGTATGTGCAGATTTTCGACAACCCGCTCAGCATGGGCAGCGGCGAGTTTTTGCTTTGGGAATATCCACTGTGCTACTGGCTCGAGAAAGAAGGGTACGACGTGACCTACTGCTCGAACGTGGACAATCTTGACCCCGCGAATCTCGCGCGCAGCAAGACGATGATCAGCGTCGGGCACGACGAATACTGGGACGTGCGGCAGTACAACAACGTGAAGCAGGCCATCGCCAACGGCCTCAGCGTCCTCTGGCTCTCCGCCAACGACGTTTACATGGTCACTCCCTTCACATCGAATGCGAAGGGCGACGCGAACCGCCGTCTCACCCGCGAGACCTGCTTCGGTGAGTATCGCGAAGAAGAAAAAGCCGCATACGCAAAAGTGCTCGGTCCATTTGAAAACCCCGGTCCCGACGAGCGCGACATCATCGGAGCGCGCACCATCGTCCCCTTCAATGGCGGCGGCGACTGGACCTGCGCGCTGCCCGATCACTGGCTTTTTGAGGGCACCGGCATGAAAAAAGGCGACAGCATTCCCGGCCTCGTCGGCTGGGAATTCCACGGCGATCCCGACACGCAGCGCGCGGGACTCGAAGTCATCGCCGAAGGAAAAGTCTGGGCCGGCGGCACCCGCCTCGGCAAATACGCCGCGACCGTTTTTGAAGGCCCGAAGAAGAACATTGTCTTTAATGCATCGACGATTTTCTGGAGCCAGGGCCTCGGCGATCCGCCCGGCCACATGATTCCGTGGAGTCATTACTCCCGTCCGCACGGCCCCGATGAGCGAGTGCAACGCATCACGGCCAATGCGATCAAACGGGCATTGCGTAAGTGAGCACGCGCGCACTCCGCCTGCTTTTCGTGTGCAGCCGCAACCAATGGCGCAGCCCGACCGCGGAGCGTGTGTTTCAGAACGACCCGCGCGTGGAGGCGCGATCCGCGGGTGTGAGCGCGGCGGCGCGGATCAGGCTCACGGAGAAGATGCTGGCGTGGGCTGATGTGGTGCTGGTGATGGAGCATGAGCACAAGCGGCGGCTGCGGGATGCGTTTCCTGCCCTGGTGGATGATCTCGATGTTCGTGTGCTCGACATTCCCGATGATTACGAATTCATGGACGTGGAATTGATGGCGCTGCTGCATGAGCGCGTGGAGCCGGTGATCGCGGAGCTGTGCGAGCGTTGAGCTTTTGTTCGACTCGCCCACCACTCCGGCTAACGATCAAGGCATGAGTCAGGGAGCGCTTTCAGCCAAACTTTTCGCCGCAGCCAAGCAATACATTCCAGGAGGTGTGAACTCGCCGGTGCGCGCGTTTCGCAATGTGGGCGGTGAGCCGTTTTTTGTGCGGCGCGCAAAGGGCAGCCACATCGAGGATGTGGATGGGCGCGATCTCATCGACTACGTCGGCACCTGGGGTCCTGCGATTCTCGGTCACGCGCCGATCCCAGTGATCGAGGCGATTCACAACGCAGCGAAAGATGGCGTGAGCTTTGGCATTCCGAACCCATACGAGGTCGAGATGGCGCGCACGATCTGCCAGTGGGTGCCGTCCATCCAGATGGTGCGCATGGTGAACAGCGGCACGGAGGCCACGATGAGCGCGATCCGTCTGGCGCGCGGATTCACGGGGCGTGATCGCATTGTGAAATTCGACGGCTGTTACCACGGTCATGCGGACTCTCTCCTCGTCGCTGCGGGCAGCGGCGCGCTCACGCATGGCAGGCCGGACAGCGCGGGCGTACCCGCTGCGTTCGCGGCGCTCACCTCGATCCTGTCCTTCAACGATGTCGCCGCGCTTGAAGAGCTTTTTGCCAAGAGCGGAGATGAGATCGCCGCGCTCATCGTCGAACCGTATCCGGCGAACGCCGGCCTCATCCTGCCGCAGCCCGGCTTTCTGCAAAAGCTGCGCGACATCACGGCGAAGCACGGCGCGTTGCTCATCTTTGACGAGGTGATGACCGGCTTCCGCCTGGCGAAAGGCGGAGTGCAGGAGATCGAGGGCATCACGCCTGATCTCACATGCCTCGGCAAAGTCATCGGCGGCGGTCTGCCCGTCGGCGCGTTCGGTGGTCGCGCGGACATCATGGAGCAGCTCGCGCCGCTTGGCCCCGTGTATCAGGCCGGCACGCTCTCGGGCAATCCTGTGGCGATGGCAGCGGGCCTCGCGCAACTCCGCGAGCTGGAGAAACGCAACGGTTACGCGCTGCTCGAAGAGTTGGGCCAGACCATGGAGACTGCGGTTCTCGATGTGCTAAGGAAAACCGGCCGCAATTATCAATGGTATCGCCGTGGGAGCATGTTCTGCCTCTTCTTCACCGAGCAGCCCGTGCACAACCTCGCTGACGCGAAGACCTCGGACCTGGCGGCGTTCCGCAAGTTCTTCCACTCGTGCCTTGATGCTGGAGTGTATTTCGCGCCGTCGCAGTTTGAGACCGGATTTATCTCGATGGCACACACACGCGAAGACCTCGCGCGCACGGCCGAGGTAGTGGCGGGTGCGCTGGCGGCGCTGTGATCACTCCAGCCCGCGCCACACGTCAGTGAGATCGAGCACGAAGCCTGCGATCACGCCTTCACCGGTGAGCGTCTTGGGTTGCTCGAGGATCACCGGTGCGCGATCGGGGGTGTAGATGTGGGCCTTCTTCGCCAAGGGATCAATGAGCCAGCCGAGTGAGACACCGTTTTGCATGTACTCGTCCATCTTGTCTTGAAGCTCGGAGAGCGACTCGCTTTGGGATCGCAGCTCAATGACAAAATCCGGTGCGGCTGGGAGGAATTTTCTTTTTTTGGCGATAGATATCGGTGCGAGCCGTGACTTGAGAATCCATGACGCGTCAGGAGAACGCTCGGCGGTGTTGGGAAGGATGAAGCCGGTGCTCGAGTCAGCGGCAACCCCCCTGCCGTCTCGCTCCGCCCATATCCAGAGCCTGGCTGCGATGCCAATGTTTTGTGATCCCGTTTCAAATCCAGTCGGTGGGTGCATGATGATTCTTCCCTCGGCGGTGCGTTCGATTTTGTACCACTCATTCTTCTGGCAGAAATCAAAAAGCGCGTCGTCATCCATCAGGTCGCGGCCTGGATCGAGATGCAGGACCACGGGCGCGTCAGTCTGCGGCGGGTGAACCATTAGTGTCGTCATGGCCGGAGAGTAGGCTCACGCCGAGCACAAATCAATACTGCCCCGTGCGCAACAGCACGAGCGTGCAAGCTTCCAGCGTTTCGATGCCGGCAACGGTGAGTGTGCTTTGGAGCGCGGGGTTTTCGCTGCCGGGATTGAAGATCACGCGGCGGGGTTTCAGCGCGATGAGTTTGTCCGCGAGATCGTTCGAGATCTTCGGGGCGACGTACATCGTGACGGTATCGACGGCGCCGGTGACCTCGGCGAGATCCCGTGTGACGGGGATGCCTTCGATGTTGGAGAGGCCGGGATTCACGGGCACGACTTCGTGGCCGTGCTTTTGCAGCAGGAGTTGCGCCTTGTTAGAGTAACGGTCGGGTTTGTCGCTGGCGCCGATGATGACGACGCGTTCTTTGGTGGTGGTGCTCATGATTTGTTCTGGTCGTCGGATTCATCCACATGAAACGCGTGGAGGATGCGATGCGCAACGGGTGTGACAAGAATCGCCGTGACGCCGATGAAGACCAGCCCGCTGAATAGCGCGTAGGGAGAGCCGAAGAGCTTCGCGTCGTCCGAGGGCAGAGCACCCACGGGCCCCATGCCGCCGAGAATCATGGAGGCATCGAGCAGCGAGTCGATCGATGAAAATTTCGCGATGAAGTGATAGC
>JANPIW010000022.1:0-3788 GCA_031425215.1 Verrucomicrobiaceae bacterium | reverse complement strand
CTCACACCTGAGGCCGGCGAGGCCAGCATCGACGGCATCACACTACCGCATGAAGAAGCTGGCACGCTCATTGAGCGCCGCAAGAACGGCTTTGTCTTCCAAGGCTACAATCTCTTCCCTCATCTCACCGCGCTCGAAAATGTCGCGCTGCCGTTGCGCGAAGTACACGGCATGACACACACCGCAGCCGATACGCGCGCCAAGGAGCTTCTCGAACGACTCGGTCTCTCCGCGCACTTCACGAAACGCCCCACCGAACTCTCCGGCGGCCAGCAGCAGCGCGCCGCCATCGCCCGCGCGCTCGCACCCAAGCCGCGCCTGCTGCTCCTCGACGAGCCGACCTCCGCGCTCGATCCTGTGATGACTGGCGAGGTGCTCGATGTCATCCGCGAGCTGGCCGAGAGCGGCCAGAACATCATCCTCGCCACGCACGAGATTTCCTTTGCCAAGCTCGTCTCCGACTGGGTCGTCTTCCTCGCCGAGGGCAAAGTCGTCGAATCATCGCCGTCGAAGGACTTCTTCGTCCAGCCCGCCTCGCCGCTGGCGCGGGAGTATCTCGAAGGCCTGTCGCGTTACCGTTGAGGCACAGACATCAATCCAGAAACGAACAGATGTACTCACAGATGCCGCCGCTGACGGCGATGTCGAAGCCACTGTTCGCCGGCACATCGAAATACTGGTCCGCGCTGTATTTCGTCTTCGCATCAGCGCCATCGAGCTTCACCACGCAATCACCCGCGACGATCTCCATGCGCTCTGCCTTGCCGGTTCCGAAATGGAAATCACCTGGGTAAATCAGTCCCAGCGTCTTCTTGCTCCCGTCAGGAAACAGGATGGAATGACTAACGACCTTGCCGTCGAAATAGACATTGGCTTTCGCGACAGCGGTGACTCCAGGGAACTCAGCAGGGATGGCGGACATAGGGCGCGAGCTTTAAATGAAGAATCCTCCTGCGGCAAGCACGCTCGCTTGCAGCCACCCCGCATTTTTGAATCAGCGCCGGAGGAGCCGCCGCAGCATCGGCACCATCTCAAAGTACAAGCTCGTGCCATGTGCGCGGCTGAGCTGGCTGGAGATGAGATCGGCCTCGCTCTCCACATCCGCAGGCAGCATCTCGGCGCGCTCATGCGCTCCGCAGCCGATGGCGGTGTGGATGAAGGGCATTTGCTCATCGCGCCGCGCTGACGCGCAAAGGCCGGGGCCAGTGAGGGCGAGTCGCTGGAGCGGGCACCCCTCCGCCGTCTCCGTGAGCGCCAGCTCGATGGTGCCGCCGCTGGGCTTCGCAAAGACAATGCCCTCAGCCTTCTCATTGAGCGTGCAGTGCAACCGCATCGCCACCCACGATGCCAGCAGCAGCGCGGCCACACGGTGCCCCTTCGCGTGCGTGATCTCGATGCGGTTCGCGCGTGGCAGCTCGCGCAGCGCCACGTCGTCCTGAAAGCAGCCCGCGAGCGCCGAGCGCAAATAGTGCGAGCGCGTCCAGCTCAGGTCATGCACCTCGAAGTCCGAGGTCTCGCCGTTGAATGCCGCGTCCAGCATCGCAAACTCCGCCACCGGCTTGCACCACTGGCTGCTGTCGATGAACAGACGATCGATGCCGCTGTAGAAGCGCTCTTCAAAATTCGAGGTCAAATCACCCTGCCACCACACGACCAGCGGCAGATCGGAATCGAGGTGCGCGAAGACGATGTTCTGCACCTGCGCCGCGTTACCGCTCTCCAGCACAAAGGAAATCTGCTCGCTGCACACGACCTGCTTGCCTTGATACGGGCGGCACAGCGCATTGATCCACGCCCGCGCTGTCGCCTTCTCGCTGCCGGGCTGGCAAAGGATGAGCAGCGCACGACACGAGTGCTCAGCGGTGATCTGATCCAGCAGCTTCACATTGCGCTCCAGATCATCCGCGCACTCCGTGTAAATCGCGAAGTTCATCAGCGAAGCGCGCGTCTTCCCCTCGTCGGAGTCCCAGAGCTTTTTCAATTCACGATCCACGCGGCCAAGAGGAACTTCCTGGCCTAGGAGCATGAGGGCGGTGTCGAGTGTGTGGGGCATGATCACAATCTCCTCCACTCCCGCCCGTCGCGTCTCAGCAGATCATCAGCCTCCTTCGGCCCCCATGATCCGGCGGGGTATTCGCACATCGGCGGTGGCGTGGGGCTTTCGTGCCAGGCTTTCTCCAGCTCGTCGATGAACCTCCACGCGTGCTCCACCTCGTCGCGGCGGGCGAAGAGCGTGGCATCGCCGGCCATGGCGTCGAGCAGCAGGCGCTCGTAGGCCTCGGGGCTGGCTTTGCCGAAGCTGTTGCTGTAGTGAAAATCGAGCTTCACCGGCTGCATGTGCAGCGCGTGGCCGGGCTGCTTGCACAGGATGCGCAGGGAGATGCCCTCGTCGGGCTGGATGCGGATGATGAGCGTGTTCTCGCTGTTGGGCAGTAGCGTGCTGGTGGCAAAAGGAACCTGCGGCGGCTTCTTGAAGTGAACCGAAATCTCCGTGGTCTTCTTCGGCAACTGCTTGCCCATGCGAATGTAAAACGGCACGCCCTGCCAGCGCCAGGTGTTTATGTGAAGCCGCAGCGCCACATACGTCTCGGTCTTCGACTGTTTGCTCACGCGATCCTCCTCGCGGTAGCCCACGCGCGCGATGCCATCCACACTGCCTGCGGTGTATTGCGCGCGGATCACGTTCGCGCCCACCGCCTCGGGACCGACGAGAGGCCGCAGCGCGCGGATGACTTTTACTTTTTCATCACGCACCGAGTCCGCGCTCAGATCCGTTGGCGGCTCCATTGCCACGAGGCTGAGGAGCTGGAACAAATGATTCTGCACCATGTCACGCAGCGCGCCCGCCGTGTCGTAGTAACCGCCGCGACCGCCCTCCATGCCGAGATTCTCCGCGCAGGTGATCTGCATGTGGTCGATGTAGCGGCTGTTCCAGTTCGGCTCAAAGAGCGCGTTGGCAAAGCGCAGGACCATGATGTTCTGCGCCGTCTCCTTCCCAAGGTAATGGTCGATGCGGTAGGTGTCGCTCTCGTCGAAGGTTTCGTTCACCACTTGGTTCAGATGACGCGCGGTCTTGAGGTCTTTGCCGAACGGCTTCTCGCACACCACGCGCGCCCAGCGTCCTTCCCTGCCCTGGTTCAGCCCCGCGTCACGGAGCTGCTGCATGATCTGATCAAAATACTCCGGCGCGGAGGCCAGGTAGAAAAGACGATTCGCCGTGGTGCCGCGCTCTTTGTCAAAGCCGTCAAGCAGCTCGCCGAGCGCGCGATAGCCCTCCGCGTCCTCGAACTCGCTGCGGTGGTAGTGGATCGACTGCCCGAAGCTGCTCCAAAGCTCGTCGTTGTGACCCTGGCGCGAGTGCTTCTTGTTCGCTTCCTCGATCTCGGAGCGGAAAACCTCGTCTGTTTTCTCACGCCTCGCGAAGCCCACCACTTTGAACTGCGGCGGCAGCTCGCCGGACGCGGCGATGTTGTAGAGGGCTGGGATGAGCTTGCGGTGGGTCAGGTCTCCCGTCGCGCCAAAGATCACGAGCGAGCACGGCTCGGCGCGGTGTTTTTGAAGCAGGGTTTCCTGAAAGGGATTTTCCAGTTCGGGCATAAGGGGTGTCAGAAGAGCATTCTCCGTGCCGCCGCTATCGGACGGGCGGGGAGAGTAAGCACGCTTCACAAGAGGCGCAACACTGCCCTGGATTGCGTCGATGATCTCTATTCATGGACGAAGAAAGTGCTTTTCATCCACGCGGCGTTCTGGTGTGATCCTCGTATGAATGAAGGTCAGGAGAAAAGCGG
>JANPIW010000021.1:0-13603 GCA_031425215.1 Verrucomicrobiaceae bacterium | reverse complement strand
AGACGGTGCCGTCGGGGCCGATGAGCGTGGGCACGTAGGGCTGGAGTCCGGGCGGGACGATCTGCAAAGCGGTGAACGCGCCGGTGACGAGGTCCCAGCGATAGACGTGCCCGTCTTCGTTGCCGGCGAGGATGGCGCGGCCGGGGACATCGACGCAGGCGGTGTTGATGCACCATTCCTCGTTGTCACCCTGAGGGCTGATGAGGGTCATGACTTCCTTCATGTCGGTCTCGCCGGTGAGGGGGTTGGTCTGCGAGACGTTGGGATCGAGGATGGCGATGCGGTTCAGGCCGCCGGGGAAGCTGTAGCTGTTGTACTTGGAGAAGAGCAGATAAGTGGAGCCTGCGGCGGAGGTGTAGCCGGGGACGAGGGAGGCGGGGACGATGGAGACGGTGTTGTCCCAGCCGAAGCCGCCGGTGAGCTTTACGGTCGTGAGGTCGGCGGAGTAGTGCTGGAGGCGGCCGCGACTGAAGCCGTCGGCGTTGTTGCCGAAGTAAACGTCGCCGTCGGGGCCGATGGTGGGCGAGGCGGTGCCGATGCCGTACACGCCGGGGATGGCGGCGGTGGCGCTGAGCGGCGCGAGGGTGGTGCTGTGAAGCCGCACGAGCTGCCCGTCGCCGAAGTCACCGCTGTTTTTGAAGACGACATAGAGGGCGGCCTCGTCGTGGGAGAGCGCGGGAGCGGCATTGAGCGCGGTCTGCGTGAATGCGGACACGCTGCTGGCGAGCGCGTAGGTGCCGACGCCCGCCGCCGAGATGCGCGCGATGCCGCCGCCTGCCGGGAGCAGCGGGGTGGTGGCGGCGACCTAGAAGCCGAAGAAGATGTTGCCCGCCGTGTCGGCGGTGATGGGCGTGTTGATCTTCACGTTCGCGTCATAGGCGGCTTTGTTCGCGAGGTAGGCGGTGCGGCCGGGAGAGTTGTCAAAGAAGACGAGCTTCCCCGCCGCCGTGGCCGCTGACTGATCCACGCCATCACGCCAGTCGAGCGTGCCGCCGAGGGCGGGGATGTAGGCGCGGAAGGAACCCGGCGCGGTTTTGACCAGCGTGGCCCCAAAGCTCGACCGCCAGAATGACGACGGCGCAACGTAATCCGTGGCCTGCGACCAAAGCAGCGTGCCATCGTATCCGCGCCGCGCCTCAATGACAAAGTCCGCGCCCGCGCCGGTGGTGAGCGGGAGCACAACGGTGTTCGCGTCGGTGATGACGGGGCAGCCATAGTGCGTGTAGGCCACGGGATTCAAATCCACCGGCGTCTGCCAGAGCACCTGCGCCAGAGGACTCGCACGCGTGGCCGACATGGCCGTGTGCCGCGCATTGCCGCCGAACTGCGGCCAATGCGCCGTCGCCGGCGCGACCATGGCGAGCAGCAGGGGGAGCGTGAAGAAACTGGTTTTGTGCCTCGACGACATGGCTGAACGATGACTGGCGCAATCGATGCACCACACAACCATCGTTCAGGAACACTTCAACCCTCCGCGCCGTTGATAGCTGGTCGAACAGACTTTTTGCGCTCGCACCCGCCCTGTGCGATGAGCAAAGCGTGATGCGAGGTGCTCCGCCGGGCCAAACACCTTGCGCTGAGAACCGAGCACTTCTTTTTCTTTTACCCCATGACCACCGACATCAAAATCCCAGCCCTCGGCGAATCCGTCGCCGGAGGACAAATCGCGAAATGGCATCTCAAGGACGGCGATGCCGTGAAGACCGGAGATGTGCTGCTTACATTGGAGACTGACAAGGTGGCGGCGGAGGTGACGGCGGAGGCCTCGGGTGTGCTGCACATCAGCGCGAAGGAAGGCGATGATGTCGTGGTGGGTGGCGTGGTCGGAACAATCGATGCGAACGCCATTGCAGCACCGAGCGCGCCTGCGGCTGCAAAGCCTGCGGAGAAAGCGGTGGAGAAACCAGCGGAGAAACCAAAAGCCAAGGCCGAGGTGCCTGCGCCAGTCGCAGTGCCGGAACTCAAGGTGGTGCCCAAGCCTGCTGTCGTGCCAGCACCAGCAGCGCAGCCTGAGGGGCGTGTGACGCGGAAGAAGATGTCGCCGCTGCGCAGAAAGATCGCTGAGCAGCTCGTGAACGCGCAGCACACGGCGGCGATTCTCACGACCTTCAATGAGTGCGACATGAGCGCGGTGATGGCGTTGCGCTCGAAATTGCAGGAGGCTTTTGTGGCGAAGCATGGGCTGAAGCTGGGCTTCATGTCATTCTTTGTGAAGGCGGTGGTGGATGCGCTGAAGGCGGTGCCGCAGGTGAACGCACGCGTGGAGGGCGATGAGATCGTGACGAATAATTTCCATGACATCGGCGTGGCCGTGGGCACGGAGCGCGGGCTGGTGGTGCCGGTGATCCGTGACGCGGACAAGAAAAGCTTTGCGCAGATCGAGCGCGACATCCTCGACTACGCGATGAGCGCGAAGGAGGGGAAGCTCCAGCTTGCTGATCTCACGGGCGGTGTGTTCACCATCTCGAATGGCGGCGTGTACGGCTCGCTGCTGAGCACGCCGATTTTGAATCCGCCGCAGAGCGGCATCCTCGGCATGCACACGATCCAGCAGCGCCCCATCGCGGTGGACGGCCAGGTGGTCATCCGCCCGATGATGTATCTGGCGCTGAGCTACGATCACCGCGTGGTGGATGGCAAGGAGGCCGTGACGTTTCTCATTCGCGTGAAGGACTGCATCGAGAATCCGGCGCGACTTTTAGTGGGGGCGTAGTGGCGCTGTCCTTGATCACGACTCGAAAGGCATCGCCGTGCGGCAATCTTTAAGAAACTCCACTGGTTCGCAGATTTTGATCTCGTTCGCGTAAAAGTGCCGGAGCGAGAGAAGGTGATCGTCGTAGCTGACAAGGTGACTGGCGACGCCGTTGATGGCGCAAAGGAGAAACATGATGTCGTCAGGATCGACGGGATAATGACGAAAGTGAAAAAACACCACGGCAACCAACTCGCCGTGGCGGGCGAGCGATTCAATGAACGCCTCCACCTCCGCCTCCGGGATGCCGTGCTCCAGCAGCTTCTCGGCATACTCCGCCAGCGTGTCGAGGCTGCACAAGAAGACAAACTCGCGGCGCTGCCAGCGGTCGAGAATTTCGATGTTCGGACTGGTGGGATGCTTGCTGCGTTTTGCGGCGAGCACCACATTCGTGTCCAGCACCGTTCGCAATTGTCCGGCCATCAGAGTTTCGCGGTTATGGCCTCATGCTGGTGCTTCAATTGCTCAAACGAAGCATCCCAGTCAAAACCTGCGGCTTGATCGCACTGAGCTTTGAGCGCCGCGCGCTCCGCGATGGCTCGTGCCTCAGCGCGGTGGCGCTCGCGGCGCACAGTTTCCATTTGCGCCTCATGACGTAAATACAAAGCGACGCGAACTTCCAGATCAGGAATGTCGGCCACGCCGCTTTGCACATCGCGTGGGATTTCAAAGGTCATTGTCATGTCAGCAGAATAACGGTGATGCTACCAGCCGCCAAAGAAATTCTGCGACGATAACATGCTTTGCATCGGCCATCGCACGAGTATCTTGATGGGACAATGCGTTGCGAGATCGAGCGATCTGGTAACCCACGCTTTCCAATCTAGCAGTCATGCAGAAACCACAATCCAGCGCCAGCATCTCGCCAGCCTTCACGCACAAACCGTTCGTGTGGCTGCGCAACAAGCTGCTCGCGGGCATCGCACTGGCGCTGCCGCTGGTGATCACGGCGTGGATTTTGTGGTCGGTGTATTCGCTGCTCAAGGGGCTGAGCGGTTTTGCCCTCGTTCATCTCGCGTGGTGGGTGAATGATTTCACAGGTCAGATGATGATCGACATCGAGAGCGAGGGCTACAAGCGCTTCGTGAGCTTCGTGGGCTTTCTCATTCCGCTTCTGGCGTTTGTTTTTCTGGGCGTGATGGCCACGAATGTGATCGGCAGACGCGTGGTCACGGCCTTTGACGAGCTGCTGCTGCGCGTGCCGGTGGTGTCGTTCCTCTACAAATCGCTCAAGCAGGTGATCGATGCCTTCAAGGGCCTGGGCGGAAAGCAGAACTTCAAACGCGCGGTGTATGTCGATTACCCGGCGGCTGGCGCGCGGATGCTCGGCTTTGCGACGGGACAGTTCTACGACACGGTGGCGGAGAAGACGATGGTTTCTGTTTTTATCCCCGGCGCGCTGAGTCCGATGACGGGGCTGCTGCTGGTGATCGATGAGGACAAGGTGACCGACGCGCCGATCTCCATCGAGGATGCGATGAAGCTGATCTTCTCCGGCGGCCTCGTGGTGCCCAGCCGCACCGGGCCGCAAAATGAAATCAATGAGCCTGTGGAATCCGTCGTGAGCGTGCCGCAGCCGACCAGGGCAACAACGAACGTGACGCCGCGCGCGGAAGATTTTGATTTCGGCGATCCCGAGTTTCTCGCCTCGATGAGCGAGCCTGAAATGGCAGCGGGCCGCGGCAAAGGCTGGTCCTCATTTCTTCCCTGGCGCAGAGGCCGGTGAGCCGCCGCCCATCGAGAAGCCGGGCAGTCCATTTTCACCATCGAATGCCAGACGCGTACTGGCGCGGCCTTCGGTTTCGAGCTTGGGATTCCGAGTGTTGAGGATCATGCGCGTCGATGCGGTGGCGGCGATGTGCTCTTTGTCCTGGCCGGTGATCTTCGGCCAGCCGGTGAGAGTGATGATGCTGGTCTTCGGATCAAAGACGGCCTCCTCGGACTGGCCGCGATACGCTTCTTCCTTCGGCACGCCGGTGAGATGCACATCCACCGCGCCATTGGCCACGAGTTTTTCCAGGCTCTTGTTTTTGTCCATGTGAACGACGAGGCGCGATGACTTGAGCGAGAAGTCCGCGCACTTGAGCGAGACGTTTCCGGTGAAGACGACGGTGTTGTTTCTGAGATCAAAGTTTGTCGCCGCATCCGACGAGATGTGATAGCCCCTGCCCTCCGCCACCGGCGCAAACGCAGGCGGCGGCTCGTCCTTCGGCGCCGATGCCGCGCGCACGACACCGGCGAACTCTTTGAGCAAGCTGCCTTCATCCGCATCAGCATCGAAGCCCATGCGACGCTCCTCGGGTGGCGCATCGGCTTTGTCGTTCTCCAGCACACCAAAGCGATCAATGACATCCGCTGGCATGGCTTTTGCACGCGCGAGCAATGCGGGATCGACGGCTGGCGCTACGAGCGCTTCCTCCACCTCCGCTGCCTTCTGCGGCACTGCATTCGCGGGCCGGTTCGATTTCACCACCGCGGCCGATGCGGCGATGAGGAGAACCTGGGCGACGATATAATAAGGAGCGGCGGGCACGGTGGGGGCGGGCGCGGGAAGCGAGGGCCGAAAGTTAATGACCCTTAACTAAATGTCAACGCGCCTCTCCGGTGCCTGCCAGCTTACTTTTTCACCTGCGCGCTGAGGAACTCGATGAGATCGACCAGCTCCTGCTCGCTCATCGTCGTGGCGAGGCCGGGGGGCATCAGGGAGAGGTCGATCTTCTTGCGCTGCGCTATGTCGCCGCGCGCGATCTTGTTGTCCACGCCGCCGATGATGCGCAGCGTGATCTCTTTCCCCGCGTCGCTGGTGATAAGGCCGAGCATGGTGGTGCCGTCTTTTTGTTTCACTTCCCAGCCTTCAAATCCCATCGTGATCGCGGCGCTCGGCTCGAGGATGGAGGCGTAGAGCGCGTCCTTCGGCAGCTTGGTGCCAATCTCCGTCAGCGCGGGTCCGAACATGATTCCTTGCTCTCCGATCTGGTGACACACAAAGCAGGCGCGCTGGTAAATGGCGCGGCCGTTCTCGGCATTGCCCTTGCGTTTCACGAGTTCAGTCACGGGCGGCAATTTCGCTCCGGCGGCGGTGGTCACGCCGAAGTGTTTCGTGGCATCGCCTCGGATCACGGGATCGGGCGATGCAGCCAGCTCTGAGCCGATGCCAGGCATCAGCTCTGCGGCGACCTTCTTTTCTGCCACGAGTTTCAATAGCGCGCTGGCACCTTCACGCGTACGCACCATCTCGGCGACGACGGCTTTTTGCACGACAACGGAGCTTTTGCCATCGGTAAAAAAAGAGGCGAGCAACGCGGATGAGTTTTTCAGGCCGAGAGAACCGAGCGGCTTGAGCAAACGATGATCCTTGTCGCTGACGCGACCCGTGATGATGGTGGTGTCACCCAGCGCGAGCATCGTTCGCACCGCCTCGATGCCCTCGGCGGCTGTTGGTTTGTCGAGCGCGAGCTGCATCAGGTGATCCGCCTCATCGCGCACGCCAAAGCGCTGCACGAACTGGAAGTAATCCTTGCTGCCGAGGTTCTTAGCGAGGTAGCGCTGGATCGCGGCTTTCGTTGAGTCGGTGGCTTTAGCGTATTCAAAAGATGGAAGACGTTTCACCGCCTCGATGACCGCGCGTTCATTCGTCGAAGTGGTGAGGATGGATGCGATGGCCGCGTCTTTCTCCGCGCCCGCAGGCTGGAAGTCGAGCGCGCGCATCGCGCGGAGCATCAGTGGCTCAGAAGCGTTGATCGATTTTGCCAGTAGAGTCGATGTTGTTTTGGCACGGCTGCGCCAGATGATGTCACTAGCGAATGTGCCGGTGATCCCTGAATAAGCAGAGAGGAACGTATCCCACTGTCCATCCGCACCAATGCCTAGCGCTTCGAGATACCAGCGATCTTGTCCATCGTGTCTTATTGCGAGCTTCGCCCACAATGCTGGCGCTTCTGGGGATTTATTGTGGCTTAGCGTGATGGCGCATTCGCGACTAACGCGCGCTGACTCATCATTCGCGAGTTTCGCAATGAGCGGGATCACATCCACGCCGAGTTGGCGCGCGAGGCGCAGGCCGGTGATGCGGATGTCGTCGTCTTTGTCTTCGATGGCAGCGTTCACCCATTTCTTTGCATCGAGACGACCGAGCAGCCACAGCGCCCGTGCGCGATGACGCGGATTCTCGGAGCGCCACATCTGCTCCAGCGCGGGCGCGGCTTTCTCCTCCATCTTGCGCAGCGCGGTCCAGGCGAGATAACGCGCTGCCTCGTTCGGACTCGTGAGCGCAACGGCTGCTTTATCGATGTAATCAAACTCGTTCTTCGGCACGCTCCATTTCGATCCCTTTGGCGCGACGCGGAAAAGTCTGCCGCGCTCCACATCGCCCATGCCGTGACCGCCGACGCCGGGATCATACCAGTCCGCGACGATCAGCGAGCCATCCGGTGCGACCGCGACATCCGACGGACGGAACCATTTGTCCCGCGCGCCCTCCACGATGTTCAGCATCTCCGCTTTCCATCCCGCGCCGTAACTCGTGACGGGGTAGGCCCGCACCACGTTAGGCCCCGCGTCGCAATGTATGATCTGCCCCTGAAAAGCGCGAGGCAGCAGCGCGCCTTCGTAAATGCAGATGCCGGTGGGCGATCCCGCTCCTGTTTGCAGGAGGTTCGGCATCACACCCGGGTCATTGAGATGCCAGTGCCGCAGCGGGATTTCCTCCTCGATGTTCGTGCGCTCGCTCTGCCAGCCCGCGCCTGTCATCTCGTCTTTGTAACCGTAGTTGCCAAACTCGACGACCTCATTGATGCGCACGCCCTTGTTGCCGTCGTCGTCGTTGTCGCTCTGCCAGATGCTGCCGAAGCTATCGACGCCCACCTCCCAGTTGTTGCGGAAGTTCCAACCGAGCATCTCCACTTTGCTGCCATCCATCTCGCAGCGGAACACCATGCCTTCCTGATGAGGCAGGTTGTTTTGGTTCGTGCATTTCACGCCGTGGATGTCGGTGACGAGATTGCCTTTCGCGTCGCAGAGCTGTTTGCCTGAGTTGCCGAAATTGAAATACAGACGCCCGTCCGGGCCGAAGTGAAATGCGTGGATTCCGTGGTCATGCTGAGCGCCGCCGATCTTCGTGAAGAGCAGCTCTTTCTTGTCGGACTTGTCATCGCCGTTTGTGTCGATGAGCCAGAACACATCGTCGCCGCACGACACGAGCGCGCGATTGCCGAGGACGCAGATGCCATGCGCGCTGTCCACATCGGTGCCTTGATAAAACACAGTCTGCTTGTCCGCCACGCCGTCGCCATTCGCATCATCGACGATCAGAATTCGGTCGCCCTCTTTGCGCTCGCCATTGTGTTTGCGGTAGTTCACCACTTCACAAACCCAGATGCGACCGCGATGATCCACGTCGATGGCTGAGGGACTTAAAAGCAACGGCTCGCTGGCGAAAAGCGTGACGGCGAGATCTGGATGCACATCGAGCGCAGCCACGGCATCCTTTGGCTCGCGCGTCCCCGTCGCCACCGACGGCGCTGTGATCGGCCCTGGGTTCTGCTTGTAAACCGCAAACTGCACGCTCGTCGCGGTGCCGCCTTGCTGCTTCGTGCCGCCTTCGTCGAGAGCGCCGCGCGCTTTGAATCGCTTCGCGCCTGCGGGGACATCATAAACGATAAGCGAGTTCGCGTGAGTGCCGATGCCATACGCGATGTCCTTGCCCGCGACGCGCAGTTTTTGCCCGCGCACATTTGCATTTACCTGCGTCTCGCCGAAGCCGGCCTTCGCGCTCTTCCATTTCAAATCCGTGAGCCGCTTCTCAGCGCCATCACCCATGATGAAGCGCGGCTCTGCCCAGTCTGCCCAATCACATCCAAAATCATTTCCTCCATCGGACACCACGAGAAAAATCTCCTTCGCATCCCCAGGCAGCTCCACGTCGATGTCCAACACATGACCGACAGTCTCAGTGGTCACGACGTGTGATTTGAAAAGCGGCTTCGCGTTTTGTGCTGCGGAGAGCGTGGAAGCGGCGGCGAGAATGGCGAGAGCACGAAGGAGCATAGTCATGGGAAAAGGGGGCCACATTTACGAGCGCATGAGAGGCGGTGTTGCATCCATATCAGCGCCGCATGGCAGTCCGAGCGCAGCGACGCGAGAGACTCAAAAAGGAGAATAGTAAAAATTAAGGTTTACTTAACAATCGAGGTTTGCTAAAAAGGACGAAATTCCCGCCCGATGGCTTCCTCACCTGAACCAAATCCCCCGGATTCGCAGCCTCGCCAAGAGCAAGGCTTGGAGCAGCTAAAGATCGCCAACTACTATTTGCGCGTCGCTCTCGATCAAATACCCGAAGGCATCGTGCTTCTGGAAACAGGGCCACTGGAGGGCACGGGACCCAAGGTCATCTTTAGCAACGCGCCCGCTGCCTGTCTCATGGGTGCTGATCCGACGAAGGGCCTGCGCGGCCTGCATCTCGCCGACCTCGTCACCAGCGAAGCCGAGGCGCGCGCCATGCTTGCCACGCTCCTCAGCGCGGCCGAAGGCGGCTCGGCCGAGTGCGAGTGCGAGTGCGCGCTGCAAACCTTCTACGGCACCGGCCCGAAGATGTGCCGCTGGACGGTGCGCGCGGTTTTCAGCAGCATGAAAAAACTGCTGAACTTCACCATCGCCATCGCGCCCGTGGCCGCGCCTGCTGAAAACTCCGCAGTCCAGCACGCGCCGAAAAAAATCCACGATCTCGACGCGCAGAGCGAGCAGCTCCGCACGGAGAACCTCGCCGCTCTCGCCAAAGGAATCGCGCACGACGTCAACAATCTCCTCGGCCCCATTGCCATCCGCATTTCCGACATCGTCCAAAAGCTCCCGCAGGACTCGCCTCTCGTCTCCGAGCTTAGCCTCGCCTACGCCGGCATCAGCCGCGCAAAGCAATTCACCAGCCAGATTGTCAAAGCCTCGAAAGCCAAGTCCGGCAAATCCGAGCCCACCGATCTTTCCTGCCTCATCCGCGATACCGTGCAGCTCTCGCAAGCCGGCGCGAACGTCTCCGTGCGCGTCCATGTCCCCGAGGACATCGACTGGGCCGTGGCCGATTCCGTCAAGGTCAGCCAGGTTTTGCAAAACCTCATCATGAACGGCATCCAGGCCATGCCACACGGCGGCTACATGGATGTGGAGGCGAAAAATCTCACCATCGCCCCAGGCAAAGACATGATCCTTCAGCCGGGCCGCTACACCGAGATCATCGTGCGCGACCGCGGCACAGGCATCGCGCCGGAAAACCTTGAGCGCCTTTTTCACGAAGTCTTCACTACCAAAGCCGACGGCAACGGCATAGGCCTCACCACCTGCAAACGCTTCGTCGAGGACCACGGCGGCGACATCCGCGTCACATCGAAAGTCGGCGTCGGCACCGAGTTCCGCGTTCTCCTTCCATCCATCGCACGACCCGCAACACACAGCGCCATACCCGCGGCTCCGGTCAAACCCGCCGCGCTCGTCAGAGGCGAGGGCACCGTGCTCATCGTCGATGATGAGGACGATCTGCGCCGCATCGCCGGCACCGTCCTCCAGCGCTGCGGCTACCGCGTCTATGGATGCGACAACGGCCAGGAGGCCGCCGAAATCTATCGTAACCTCGCCCGCGCAGGCGAGCGCCCGGATGTCGTCTTCATGGATCTCACCCTGCGCGGCGGCATGAGCGGCGCCGAGACGCTGCACGAGATCCTCTGCTTTGATCGCTCCGCCCGCGTCGTGCTCACCAGCGGCAGCGTCACCGAGGACGTGCAGGTCGGCTATCTCGATCAAGGCTTCATCGACATCTTATCGAAGCCCTACGGCGCAGGCGAGCTGTCCCAGATGGCACGCAAGATCACCACCGTGAATGCTGTCGGAGTTGAGAGTTGAAAGTTGAGTGTTGAGAGCCTGAATACAAGCCAGTCTGCCCGGGCAGATTCATTCTCAGACTCTCAACACTCAACTCTCACCCATCAACCTCCCCCTCACATCCTGGCTCCACGAGCACACCCTCCTGCGCGGTGAAGGCGCGGTCGTTCTTCTCGCCTTTATAGGCGCGCTCTGCATCGGGCTTTCCAAATCAGGCCTCGCCGGCACCGCCACCCTCACCGTCGTGCTCATGGCCAAGGCCTTCGGCGCAAAAACCTCCGTCGGCCTCGTCCTCCCGCTCCTCGTCGCCGCCGACTTCATGGGCTGTTGGTTAAACCGACGCGGCGGGAGCTGGCGCAAAGTCTGGCCCATGGCACCGCCCGCCATCATCGGCGTCATCATCGGCTGGCGTCTGCTTGATTACAT
The DNA here is from genome assembly GCA_031425215.1 of Verrucomicrobiaceae bacterium. Taxonomy (GTDB): domain Bacteria; phylum Verrucomicrobiota; class Verrucomicrobiia; order Verrucomicrobiales; family Verrucomicrobiaceae; genus JANPIW01. Next base: position 2,559 of record JANPIW010000021.1, on the reverse strand, counting down.
CGACGGCGCCGCCGCGCGCGTCACCATCGGCTGGCTCATCATCGCCCTCCTTCTTTTCAAACTCGTGCTCGACGCCAAAAGAGAAACCTTCATCGCCCTCACCACCCACCGCGCCTTCGCCTGGGCCATGGGCCTCGGCGCAGGCATCACCACCATGCTCGCCAACGCCGCCGGCCCCATCATGACCGTCTATCTCCTCTCCCAGCGACTGGAAAAAAAAGAACTCCTCGGCGTCTTCACCCGCTTCTTCCTCTTCATCAATCTCTTCAAAATCCCCTTCTCAGCCGACCTCGGCATCATCAATCCCATCTCCCTCACCACCAATCTCATCCTCCTCCCCGCCGTCATCCTCGGCATCATCCTCGGCTGGCAAATATTGAAACGCATCCCGCAGAAACCCTTCGAGTGGACGCTCTTCATCCTCACCCTCTTCGCAGCCGTGTGGCTCATCGCCGGGTAGCTGAAGCATTCAAACAAACCTCCTCCCTCCAGACACGCCGTCTCATCAACCTCCAAAAGCAAGCCGCCAAACTCGGCCTCCAACGCGTTCCCACCACCCGAACTGACACCTTGTTATTCAGGAGGCGCATTCATAGGACGCGAAGAGCCATCTCCCCAAAAGAGGCAGCGGCAAAACCACCGATGGCAACGGCAACCCAGCGGTCGCCGTCGCTTACTAGCCGAAAATAAATGCCGACAGCAATGAAGTGGATCACGGCGACGGGGGCGACCGTCCAAAATAGCTCGCGGTAATCGGGTGAGGACGCCTGACATACGAAAGCAGTGAACAGCCCAGTCACGGTAATGAGCAGAAATCCGATGCCACGGGCGATCGGCACAAGTATTGCCTTTGGTGACGTCGATTGACTCATAGCCTGCTCATGCGTCCAGCGTCCCGGATCAGGCGACGGCGAGCGGGGGTGTCGATGACACGAAAGATGACATTCGAGCCGTTGCCTGCATCCGTTCGGACTTGTGTGGCCAGTAGTCTGCTGCTGCGTTGTCATGGCTGGTATCTGCGCTCCCAAAGGTCACGCACGGTTCCGTATATATCTGCGTTGTCGGAGATCACAAGTGCCTCATCGTCGATGGGCATGGGCATCTGCTCCAAACCGGCAAGCAGCTGAGTTAGCGCTGGGCCAGAAACTGCCAATGCCTCCTCTCGGCAATAGACAGCGATCAACTGATGATCCAAGTGGCGGACGACTCGACCACGGAGAAAGCCTCCGTAATCTGGCTCGTCATCTAAGATGTGCTCAAACCCCGGTGGAGGACAAGAACGATGGCTGCGTCTGGCATCATGAAGTCTGCCGTCAGGGTATATCCAAAAGACGAACTCGGGAATACCGTGTGTAAGGTCTCGAATCGCTGTACGTCTGCCTCTAATATCTGGGGAGAGAAACTCGAACCACTGAGCGGCTTGCTCTCGGGAGACGCTACCGAGCGTGATCATGGGAATGGCGAGTGACGCAGTTGGTTGGCCGAACATTGAAGATCACAAACAAATCTGCCGGTTTGTGTCACAGCATCTTTATAGCCGACAGTTTTGTGTGTTTTCGCTCACCGGTGAGTGCAAGGCAACATGAATATGGATTCGCACTCACGGGCGGGGGCAGGCTGACGGCGCTTGGCGGCACTGATGCGGCAGGAGGAGGAGTTTTTCGTTTTTTTGGCTTGTCTTGCGTCGCTGGACTTTACACAGCGGGGGCGCTGGCTGGGTGGTTTTCGGCGGACGGGTGTGGGGTGCTTCTCGTGAATGTGCTCCGGTCATCTGTTTCCTTCTGGCTTACGGCTCGATCCGGTTGGTTCGCGGCACGCGGGGTGGTTTCATTGGCGCGATAGCTTGATGCCGGGGCTGGTGGCTCGTCTTGGAGGAACGGCTTGATGGCTGCGACGGCTTTTCGGCTGGCTTCCCTGGCTATCCGCCAGTCAGTTGCCGCTGGTAGATCATTGGCGGCGGCTGCATGGCAGGCTGTTATGGCTATTTGGAAGTCTGCGGTGGCTGTTTTAGAAGTTGCTGTGACTATTTGTCCTCCTACAGCAGCTGGATGGGGATCTGCATCAGCTTTTTGGGTGGCTGCTTCGGCTATTTGGGGGTCTGTTATCACAACACCGAGGGAAGAAGCCGCAGCAGAGGTAGTAAAAGTGATAGCAGACCCACAAATAGCCGTAGCAGACCCGCAAATAGCCGCAGCAGACCCCCAAACAGCCGCAGCAGACCCCCAAATAGCCGCAGCAGACCCCCAAATAGCTATAGCAGATCCTCAAAGAGCTACAGCAGATCCCCAAATAGCCGCAGCAGTCGTATCAGCAGCCGCAGCAGAACTCCAAAAAGCCACAGCCGAAGCAGGAGGAGATGCAGAGGGTTGGCTCGCAGCCGTGGCAAAATAGCTGACAGAGGAGACGTAGCCGGGAGCGGTGCCGCATGGAGGTAGGCCGGGTGTGGCGACAGCCCGCTCGGCTTGGTGCGAGGTAGAATGACCAAAGTTCGCACAACCGCCGGGCGGCGCTGCGAGGCTCACAGGTGACGAAACGAATCCTGACGCCACCGCAAAAAGG
>JANPIW010000020.1:0-11025 GCA_031425215.1 Verrucomicrobiaceae bacterium | reverse complement strand
CGTGGATGGAGATCATCGGCACCTCCAAGGGGGATGAACTGGACCAGGAAGCGGCCAGACTCGGCGAGGAATGGCGGCGGAGCGAGGGGTTGGCGGGTGACTGAGCCATGTTTGTAGTCCTCGACACGAACCACTTTCGAGAGCTGCGGGAGAATTCTCCTGCGGGTCAGCGGCTTCAGTCGAGAATCAAGTCACACGACGCGGACACTTTTTCCTGCATTGTCGCTGTAGAGGAATCGCTCGGCGGATGGATTGCCTTCATTCGCAAACATCGGGCCGGGATCGACCAACTGAAAGGCTACGAGCGGTTTCATTCTTGCTTCGATTCGCTGAGCAAGCTCGGCATTCTCCCCTTTGATCGCGAGGCAGCCATGATTTTTCATGAGCTTGCCAAGGAGCACACGCTCATCGGCAAGATGGACCTAAAGATCGCCGCCATTTGCATCACACACGATGCCACGCTGCTGAGCCGGAACTTGCTGCACTTTGAAAAGATCGACGGTTTGCGCGTGGAGAACTGGCTGGATTGAGTGTGACGCAGTGGAGGCGCTGACGGTTACTTCACCAGCGGCAGCTTCGCGGAGTAATGCACCGCGCGGTGGCGGTTGTCGTCGAAGGCGAAGTGGAGCCATTGGCCGTCCTTGCTGGCGAAGCCGTCGGGGTAGTTCATGCGGCCTTTGGGGCCATCGACGGATTCTTGCTGGAGGATGCGCTGGTAGGGCCATGTCTTCATGCCGTCGAAGCTGATCCAGAGGGCCATGGGGCTGCGGTGTTTGCTGTTGGGATTGTGCAGGATGGCGACGCGATCGCCGCCGAGGTTGTAGAGCGTGGTTTTGCTGCCGGGGTTTGGGATGTTGGTGACGCTGCCAAATTCGGGCCAGGTTTTGCCGCCGTCTTTGCTCTCGGCTTTATATAAGAGGCCTCCGAGGCCGTCAGCGCGGATGACCATGGTGATGCGGCCGTCGGGATGCTCAAAGAGATCGTTCTCCGCCCAGCCGAAGTAGCGGCTGTTTGGCGTGAGGCGGATGTTGCCGTGCTCGCTCCAGGTTTTGCCGCCATCGCTGCTGATGAGCACGCCGTTGCGTGGATTCGTGAAGGCGCGGTCGAGCGGGGCTTTGTCCTTCTCATCATCGGGGCCGATGTAGTGCTGGAAGGGAATCATGATGCGGCCGTCTTTGCAGACGATGTGTTTGCGGATGAAGGTACGCTCTTTGAGGCGGCCGGGTACTTCCATGGGCTTGCTCCACGTTTTGAAGGAGTCGTCGCTGGTGAGATACCACGAGCGCCAATCGTTGGCCCAGTGCTTGGAGTGCGTGGAGAAAAAAAGTGTGCTGCGCTGGCCGAGGATCATCAGCTCGGTGGGGCCTTGGCCGATGGTTTTTCCTTCGCGTGGAAAGCCGACATCGAAGCGTTCGAGTGGCGACCAAGTTTTGCCCAAGTCCTTGCTACGAGTCACGCCCGTGTAGTTCAGCGGGCTTGGCTCGGTGTCTCCGCCAGCGAGAATGAAAAGAATCCATGAGCCATCGGGCAATTCGCGCAGCGTGGTGTCGCACACCATCTTGTTCGGCGTGATGCCGTCGTAGGGGATGCTCCTGAAGTCTTGCTTCGCATCTTCGGCTGCCTGCGTGGTCCATTGCGGATCGGGCGTGATGTTCTTCGGCAATTTGGGAGCGTACGCTTTGTTCACGACGACCTTGGTGAGCTTTGGCTGCGCGGTGAAGTCGGCTTCGGTGAACTTCGTGTGCAGGATCTCGGCGTCGGTGTGACGGTTCCAATCATAAAGAATGTGGATGTCGCCGTTCGGCGCCTGGAAGCCATCGGGGTACGAGACGGAGGCGCGGTCGTCGATGAGCAGTCCCTTGCCCCAGGATTTGCCATCGTCATCCGACAGGAACGCCTTCAAATTCGTGCGATTCGGCAGGCGCACGTTGATCGGCCCGTTCTTCACCAGGATGAGTTTGCCCGAGGCGAGGCGGCGGATGAAGAAACGAGCGCTCGGATTTTGAATCGCGCTCGGCTGCGGCTCGCTCCACGTCGCGCCTTTGTCGGTGGAGGTGCTCTCGCTGATGCCGTCCTTCGTGCGCGCGAGCATCCAGAGGCTGCCGTCTTTGCGCTCGATGATCATGTGCTCGTCGAAATCGGTGCGTGGAAACGCCACACCACCGCGTCGCGTCCACGTTTTGCCTTGGTCGGTGGAGGCGAAGACGTTGGCCATGCGAATGGGGTCGAGATCGTGGTGCGCTTCCTTGTCGGTGCCGGGGCCGCCGATGCGGTCGCGTGTCCAGAGGGCGACGGGGAGGAGCCAGTGGCCGTTGGAGAGGGCGGTGGGTTTGTTCAGCGTGCAGCCATCGGCGAAACGCACGGGCTTCGTCCACCGCGGTTCCACAGCATCGGGATCGTCGCAGCGGATATACCAGTCACCGCAGCGCCCGTCGAAATAGCCGATGCTTTGATCAAAGAAGCACCACAATCGGCCCAGCGGATCGGTCCACAGATTGCCGACGAGGGCGCGACGCTCATAGCGCACGCCATCGAGTTCCCCGTCCTGCGGATCGATGACCACACGCGGCTTCGACCACGTTTTGCCGTCGTCATCACTCGTGGCGAGCATGAAGAAGCCGTTTGGTGAATCGCCATTACCCACCCACGCGGCCCAAAGTCTGCCTTTGGGTGTGCGGTCGATGCCGATGATCATGTTGCCAGGGCGGACGGCATCAGCGTACTCGGGGCCGGGGCTGCTGTTGATGATGGGCGGCTCGAGCGAGAGATCAAGGAGGGGCGCGGCAAAGAGCGGGGCGCAGGTCAGAAAGAAGAGAAATTGTTTTAGCATGACCGGACCTCTACGCGCGTCGCCAGCACATGTTCTCCGCCAGACGAGAGCCGCACCCGGTCCGCGCCGGCATTCGCAGCCTCGATGCAGAGAAAGCCGTGATACGCTTCATCAGGCAGATCATTCAGGCGCTTCGATTTTTCGATCCACGGATTCCACACCACGGTTGCCGCGCTGCCGCGTTTGGTGATCTCCAGCACGCGACCCCACGCGCGATCATCCACGCGCACGGCGGCGCTGCTCTGGTAAACGCGATCCACCTCGCGATCAAAACGCACATCGCCGTGCTGCGGTTTGATTTGATCGTGATCAATGGTGTCGGCGTAGCTCGTGCCATCGAGTCCGAGCACGGTTGTCTGCGCGATGTCCCCGACACTGAGATAAGTGTGCAGCGCGCCGGTGATCTCCACTGGCTCGCTGCCGCGATGCGTCATACACAAAGAGGCATCAAGCGCAGCGCCCATTTCAATGGTGAGATTGAGAGCGAAATCATGCGGCCAAAGTTTCAGCGTCTCCGCATCGCTGGCAAAAGTTAGCACGATCCGCACCCCGCTTGCGTCCTCGGTAGCGGACGCCACTTCCCAGAATCTCGTGCGCACACAGCCGTGACCTGGCAGCCCGTCGCGCGGGCCAAACCACGGCCAGCAAATGGGAATGCCGCCGCGAATCGGTGTGCCGTCCTCAAACACGGCGTCGGGACTGACATAAAGTACGGGCTGCGCCGCGCCGCGCGGCGTCCATTCGAGCACATGCGCGCCCAGAAGCGCGATGCTGCCGGTGGCCGCCGGGTGATTCACACGCAGCAGCGGGCAGCCGGGTTTTTCTTGAGAGAGTTTGATCGAGGAGGGGAGAGTCATGATGTGTGGAGCTTCAATGGAGCGGGCACGTTTTCCAGCAGAGCCTTTGCGCGCGCCGCGCCTGCGAAGTCGTTGACTGCCTGGCGCGATTCGATGAGCGGCTGCAGCCGCTCTTCGAGTGCTGACTTCATCGCCGCGACAGAATTGTTGTGCGTCGTTTCCAGGAGCGTGATCTGCTCGCGGTAAATGCCGCGGAGTTTTTTCAATTCATTCGGCAGAGCGCTCTCGTCAGCCTCAAACGTGATGACCTTGCTTCCTTCCACACGCTGGGCTTCCTCGATCATTTTCACCTGGTCAGCGACAGGAGCAGTGGCGGCCTCGCGTCGCAGCGCCGCGGCATATTTTTCGTTCAGTGAAGCGATCTGCTTGTCGATCGCTTCACCCGTCGGCACATGGTTCGCGCTTTCGATCTCAGCTTTGATCGCGGCCAGTTCTGGATCGACCGAGGAGAGATCAGCGAGCTGGCTCACAGCAAGCGTGTGCAATTCCTGCTCCGATGGCTGGTTTTTGTTCTTCAACAAGAACCATGCTCCTCCACCGACGAGGAGCAGACAGGCAAACGCCCAGGCAATCGAGGAGACGACACCCGAACTGCGCATCCGTGAGCGACGCGACATCAGGCGCGGACGTATCACGCGCACTGCGTGAACCGGAGCGGGTTGCGCGGCTCTTTTCTCTTCGTGGCGCGCGAGCGCTAGGGCGGCCTTCACCTCGCGCGCGCTCTGGTAGCGGCGTGAGGGATCGACCATGAGGCATTTGCTCATCGGGCCGATGAATGCCTCGGGCAGATTCGTTCCCGCGCGCTTCGCGGCCTGGCGCGGCGTCTCGCCGGTGAGCATTTCGTGGATGACGACTCCGAGGGAGTAAATGTCCGCGCGATGATCGACCACAGCGCCTGCGACGAAACGCTCGGGTGCGGCGTAGTCTGGCGTTCCGAGGCCGTCGTCCGCCGCGCTGCCGTCTTTGAAGTTTTGCGCGAGGCCGAAGTCCGCCACCTTCACCTGCCAGTCGGTGGTGAGCATGATGTTCGCGGGCTTGATGTCGCGGTGTGCGATGCCGTTGTCGTGAGCATATTGCAGCGCATCGCAAAGCTGGCCAATGAGCTGGTGCGCGAGGTCGGCCGTCATGTGACCGGCGCGGATGGCATGATGCATGTCGGTGCCCTTGACGTACTCCATCGCGAGGAACAGATGCCCCTCGCTGGTCTGGCCGAAATCGAAGCCCGCGACGATGTGCGGATGCACGAGCTTTGCCATTGCACGCGCCTCGGTAAGGAAGCGCGCGGCCTCATCAGCCTGGTCCTCAAAAAGCGGCGGCAGGATTTTGATGGCCACCATGCGGTCGAGAGAAATCTGGCGCGCGAGATAGACCGCGCCCACTCCGCCCTGGCCGAGCAATCCGTGAAACTCATACTGCGGCAGCAGCGCGGAAAGAATTTCGACTGACGGCGGAATGAAAGTGGCGCCGGATGTGGATGGCTGGGGGGGCACGCTCATGCTTCCGGGAATGACGAACTCCGAATGAAGAACCCTCAAATCATCCCGAGCTTCATCTTGCCTTCGATGCTGATCATCTCCTGGTTCCAGGCGGGTTCCCAGACGAGTTCGACAGCGGCGTCGTCGATGTCCTCGATGGTCATGATGCGGCCCTGTGCATCGGCAGCGATCGTCGGCCCCATGCCGCAGCCGGGGGCGGTGAGAGTCATTTTTACTTCCGCGCGCTTCTTGCCCTCGTCGGTATCGACGACTTTGCAGTCATACACGAGACCGAGATCGACGATGTTTACGGGGATCTCAGGATCGAAAACTCCGCGCAATTGTCCCCAAACCTCCTGCTCGAGATCACTGGCTTCGGCGGGAATGTTGGAGGAGCTGGCAGTTGCCTCGGAGATTTTATCCTGCGCCGCAGGCTCGATGCCGAGCGCGTCCACGTCCTTGGTCTGGATGCGCGCGAGGCCGAAGTCGGTGGCGACGGTGTAGGTGCCGCCGAGCGACTGCGTGATGATGACTTTGGTGCCGAGAGGGAGCCGCACAAGATCACCACTGGGGATCTGGATGGCTTCGACTTCGCGTTTGAGTTCGAGGGAGGCTTGCATGGGGAAGAAGGTTGGAGGGTTAGAGGGTTAGAAGGTTAGAGGCTTAGCTCGCGGTGTTGAGGATGATTTTGATTTTGCCGGCTTGCTTGCCGGAGGCTGCGAGTGATTCCATCAATGTGCCAGCTTGTGACGGAGGTTCTGAGGCTCTGACCTCTGACTTCTGGCCTTCTGCTTCCAGCGCCGCTTTGAGCGCGCCCTCGACCATCTGGCCGCAGTGGATTTTCATCGGGGGAAGGGGACCGAGCGGCTGGGACAAATCCTCGCCGGACATCTGCATGGCTTCCTCCTTGGTTTTTCCTCGGATCAATTCCGTTGCCATGCTGGCTACCGCGATCGCAGTCTGGCAGCCGAAGCTCTGAAAGCTGGCCTTGTCGATGATCTTCTTGCCATCTTGCTCGCGATACTTGATCCACATCCGCACCATGTCTCCGCAGTCAGGACTGCCGACAGTGCCGACGGCGTCAGCGTCCGGCATCTCGCCGAGGTTCTGCGGATTGGCGATGGCGTTCTGAAGGGCTTGTTCGTTCATTTGAGACGTGTGTTCGTTTTCTGGCTTTCAACTTCGATGTTCGATGTTGGACGTTCGATGTTCAATGTTCGTATTCAGCCTTCCAGCTCCACTCGGTAGCGCGGCAGACTCGCATCCACCTCCGCGCTGTAGGCATCAATGCCGCCCGCGATGCACTTCGCCTCGGAGAAGCCATGGCCGACGAAATAGGCCACCGCGTCCAGTGCGCGTGATCCTTCGTGATCGTAGATGACGAGCGGCGCGGTTTTGTCAGCGGTGGAAAAGATTTCCTGGATCAGCTCCTGAGTGATGAGTCGCGAGCCGGGGATTTTGACCGCCTCGTGTTCTTCGCGAGTGCGTGTGTCGAGAATGCTTAGCCCGGATGATCCAGTGCGCAGCGTTTCAAACTCAGCGGGCGTAAGCTGCAAGCGCACGTCGGACGAGTGGCTCTCCTGGATGTGCCGCATGGCCTCATCGACCGGGATGTTTTCGTTTCGCGCGCACACTTGAGCCAGTGTCTCCCCGGGCTGGAAGCCGCAGCTCCGGCAACCACCGATGTGATATTTTGCAAAGAGCGCGCGCTGCGCCCCAGGATAAGCCTGGAGCACGGCGCTCATGGTCATATCCCCGGAAAGAGGCGGGAGTGTAGCAGATGGCGTGAGCCTTCTGTCATCTGTAGCAGATGGCGTGAGCCTTCTATCGGTGGTGGTCGCTGTCATGGGGGAGGGGGACAGTAGTTACGCTCGCGGGTGATGAAACCCAAAAGTTGTTTTGTGAAATCACACTGGCACGGCTAGACTTCGCGCCCTTCCCCGAACTACCCATGACTGACCGCGAGCCACGCATCTACGTCCTGCCCACTCTGATGACGGCCGGGAACATCCTTTCGGGGTTCGTCGCGATCCTGCAAATCTTCAAGGGTCGCGAGGGCGAGGTGACGGCGCACTACCACTACGCCATCCTCGCCATCCTCGCCGCCTGTCTCTTTGACGTGCTCGACGGAAGGCTCGCGCGACTCGGCGGCCAGGAGTCGCCTTTCGGCCGTGAGCTGGACTCTCTCGCTGACATCGTCTCCTTCGGTCTCGCGCCCGCGCTGCTCGTGCATGACATCGTGCTCCAGAGCATCGAGGACCAGTTCGGCGGCCTCGGCTGGCTCATCGCCAGCGTGTATCTCGTGTGCGGCGCGATGCGGCTCGCACGGTTTAATTGCCTTGCGGCGATGGACGACAAGGGCAGCAGCAAATCGTTTCGCGGCTGTCCCATTCCTGCTGCGGCGGGCGTCATCGCTTCCATCACGTTGTTCCTTCTTTGGTGGGATGGCACAAACCGCGTCGTCGGAAACTGGAAGTACCTCCTCCCGGTGCTGATGATGCTCCTCTCGTATCTCATGGTGAGCAACATCGAGTACCCCAGTTTCAAATCCATCAATTGGCGCACCCGCCGCTCCTTCCAGTGGGTTATCGTGAGCATCATCGTCGTCGCCATCACGGTGAAGAACTGGCAGTGGATGCCCGCCGTGCTCTTTGTTTCCTATTTGCTCTACGGCCTCGCGCGTCCGTGGATCTCACGCCGCTGGCGCCAGGAGATCGAGATCGAGCACGAGTCTCCCGATGAGACGACGACCCTCGAGAATGGAAACGGCGAAGCCAAAAAGCCGCAGTCAAACGGCAGCGCGTCTGATCCCGCCGCGCATATTTGAAGCGCCTTAACGCGCAGATCGCGAATCGTCGTCGTCTCTCCGACGACTGAAGAATTGACACCGCGCCCGCGTTTTGCTCTCCTCATTTCTCATCATGAAAAAATACAACGTTGGAATCATCGGATACGGCTGGGCTGCGGGCGCGCACATCGACGCCATCAATGCGACGGACAAGGCGCAGGTCACCGCCGTCTATTCATCGCGCAAGCTCGACGAGCTGGAGGTGAGCAAGAAGCACGGCACCAACATCAAGACCTACACGGATCTCGACAAGATGCTGGCGAGCGATGACATCCAGGTCGTGGATGTCTCCAGCTACCCCAGCCAGCACAGCGCGCAAGCCGTCGCGGCGGCGAACGCGGGCAAGCATCTCATCGTGGAAAAGCCCATGGCCAACACGCTCAAGGAATGCCGCGACATCGTGGCAGCGGCGGAGAAAAACAAAGTGCGCGGCTGCGTGTGCTTTGAGTGCCGCTTCTCAAACCAGTTCACCGTCACGAACAGCGTCATCAAAGAAGGCTTGCTCGGCGATCTGCATTACGCGGAGGTGGATTACTATCACGGCATCGGCCCGTGGTACGGGCAGTTCCGCTGGAACACAGGCAAGAAAGACGGCGGCAGCGCGCTGCTTACCGCTGGCTGCCATGCGCTGGACTCGCTGCTCATGTTCATGGGCACGGATGTCGAGGCCGTGAGCAGCTTCTCGGCAAAGTCGAAGAGCACGATCTTCAAGCCCTACGAATACGACACCACGAGCGTGACCATCATCCACTTCAAAGGCGGCAGAGTCGGCAAGTGTGCCGCTGTCGTCGATTGCTTGCAGCCATATTACTTCCACACGCACCTCGTCGGCAGCCACGGCAGCCTGCTCGATGACAAATTTCACTCCAACAAACTGCACACCGACAAGCACGGCTGGAGCAAGCTCTCCATGAAGATGCTCGACAGCGGAGATGTGAGCGATCACCCGTATCAGTCACAGTTCCAGGCATTCTTCGACGCGCTCGACGCCGGCAAAGACATGCTGCTCACGAGTCTGACCGAGTCGCTCAAGAGCTTCGAGGTCATCTTCGCCGCTGACCTGAGCGCGGAGGAAGGCGGCAGGCCGGTGAAGATCAGCGAGTTGAAGTGAAGCTGTAGCCCGATCCAGGAGCTGAGTTCGCCCAGCAAGTCGGAGTCAATGACCACGGCTTTAAGACGCGCTTCCCATTGGTGGAATGGTCGGCTGATGTTTTGCGTCAGCCCGAGCAGGGGTGATTGCCCTGATGAAGGGGGCTGAAGCGCTGACTCCGAGTGATTCCATGCTTGACCTTGCCTCTCGCTCTTTGGTTTAACCGGCCCGATTTCAGCAACTTTGCCTGGCTGAAACATGGATTCGATGCCCGTCGATCAAAAAAAAGATTGTAACGTCAGGCTGCCTTTTGCGAAACATCTCATGAGTCCCCATCTTCCCCAACTCTCTTCTCGCGATGAAAACTGCACCCTGCCTTCTCGCCCTCGTCGCCCTGCTGGCTGCCACCGCCACGCCCACCAGCGCCGCGCCGGGTGACCTTGACACAAGCTTTGACACGGACGGGAAGGTGACGACGCCCTTCGGCACCAGCGACTTTGGCAACGAGATGGCGTTGCAAAGCGACGGAAAGATCATCGTGGCGGGGCAAACGTTCAACGGCAGCAACTGGGATTTTGCGCTGGCGCGTTACACGACCACCGGCGCGCTGGACACGAGATTTGACACCGACGGCAAGGTGACCACTCCCTTTGGATTCTCGGAAGACTTTGGCCAAAGCGTGGCGGTGCAGAGCGACGGGAAGATCATCGTGGCGGGGTACTCCAACAGCGTCAGCACCTATGACTTCGCCGTGGCGCGCTACACGAGCATGGGGATGCTGGACACGAGCTTCAGTGGCGACGGCCTGGTTTCCACGTCCATCGGCAGCGGCACGGACCAGGCATTCAGCGTGGCGGTGCAGAGCGATGGGAAGATCGTCGTGGCGGGGTTTTCCCACAACGGCACCAACAATGACTTTGCGCTGGTGCGCTACAACACGAACGGTACCCTGGACACTTCGTTTGATGGCGATGGCAAGGTGACCACGCCCGTCGGCAGCGGTAACGATCAAGTTTTCAGTGTCGTGGTACAGAGCGACGGGAGCATCGTCGTGGCGGGGTTTTCAAACAACGGCACCAACGATGATTTTGCGCTGGCGCGCTACACGACCACCGGCGCGCTGGACACGAGTTTCGACACCGACGGCATGGTGACCACGCCCTTCGGCAGTGGTGGCGACATCGGCCGCAGCGTGGCGATGCAAAGCGATGGCGGCATCCTCGTGGCGGGATATTCCAGCAACGGCAGCAACGATGATTTTGCGCTGGCGCGCTACACGAGCACGGGCGCGCTGGACACGAGTTTCGACACCGACGGCAAGGTGACCACCTCTTTTGGCAGCGCAGCCGATCAAGGCTTCGGCGTGGCCGTGCAACCCAATGGGAAGATCGTCGTGGCAGGTTTTTACTACAGTGGCGGCATCGACTTCAATGACTTTGCGGTGGCGCGCTACACGACCTCCGGGGCGCTGGACGCGAGCTTCAGCGGCGATGGCAAGGCGACCACGCTCGTCGGCGGCGGCAACTTCCAGGACGCCGCCACCTGCGTGGCGGTGCAGGGCGATGGGAAAATCGTCGCCGCAGGGCATGGCTACGGCGGCAACTACGACTTTGGAGTGGTGCGCTTCCTGGGCGATCCGACGGCGCCCATAGTCACCTTGGGTTCCGCGACAGCCATCACCAGCGCTGCGGCCACGCTCAACGGCACCGTGAACCCCAACGGCGTGGTCACGACGGCGCAGATACAATACGGCACGACCATCAGCTACGGCAGCACGGCCGGCGTGACGCTTTCCCCGAACAACAGAACCACCGCCCAGAGCGTGAGCGCAGCGATTACCGGGCTGTCTCAAAACACGCTCTACCACTACCGTCTGACCGCCACGAACGCCGGCGGCACCAGCAACACGACGAACGGCACCTTCA
>JANPIW010000019.1:0-2515 GCA_031425215.1 Verrucomicrobiaceae bacterium | reverse complement strand
ACCGCGCCTGCGCTCTTCTCATTGCCGTTGCGCGGAAACCACGCGCCCTCCGGCGTCTGCGCGGCGATGAGCGTGCGTTCGGTGCGCTCGCGCGCGGTCGCGGCGTGGTCGCCGCCGCGCTGATACATGCCCTGCGCGTAGTAGTAGTTGCCGTAAAAGAACCAAGGCTCGCTGATCTCAGGCGGTGATTTGAGAAGATAATTTGCGGAGCCGAGCACCTCGGGCACTTCGTACTGGCCGCACACTTGCAGCGAGAGAAGACCGGCTGCCGTCGTCGAGAAAGTCTGCCGTCCTCCATACGGCTCGTAGCTGAACGCGGCGGAGTCGCTCTTCGGTTTTCCATTCGCATCGCGCTCCACGCGATAAGAGCGCTTGATGTAAGCGATGGCGTTGTCGATGGATTCCTTCGGCACTTCGATGCCCGCGTTCTTGGCCGCGCGTAGGCTCATCACCTGCCACACGCTCACAGAAATATCGGAGTCACTGCTGCTCGGCTCATAGCGCCAGCCGCCGCGATTGGCCTCGCTCTTGGGCACTTGTTGCGAGCGGATGATGAGTTTCACCGCGCCATCGACCATCTTGCGGAGTTTCTCGTCCGTCTTTTTGTCGGGAGCCATGCCTAGCATCTCCGTGAGCATCAGCGTGATGATGCCGTGGCCGTACATACGCGAGCGGTCGCTGCGGCCGAGGTAACCGTTCTCGTCAGGCTCGATGTAATCGACCATGAAGCGCAACGCACGCGCAGCCGCCTCGCCTTCCGGCGTGGGATCATTCGGCATGTGTCCCACCGACGCGAGGCCCATGAGCGAGAGCGCCGTCATCGCCCCCGAATGCGAAGGCAGATCACCCGGCTTCACGCGCTGGTTCGATTTATCATCCGAGAAATAACCATCCGTCTTCTGCTGCGTGATGAGCCACCTCACCGCCCTGTCCACACAGGTCTTCACCTTCGGGGAGATGAACTCCGTCTTCGGCACTTGAGCATGAAGCAGGGCACCGGGGACGATCAGGGCCAAAGCAAAAAAAACAATGCTAAGACCCAGCATCGGGCGTTGGACTTCATAGGTTCGACTCAGTGGAATCATGCCGCGTTTGTTTTGGCTTAACGCGACTTCTTCAAGCCCCGCAACCACTGCGTGAGCTGCCGGGCATCGGGAAGATCGAGCACACAATCCTCGAGCTTCTCGAGTTGCAAATAATCAAGGCGTTCGATCTGTGCCACCGCGCTCTTCGACAGGCTGCCGAGGCGCTTCTGGAGGATGTGCAGCAATGTCCGGGCTTTGCCTCTGGATTCACCCTCGGCAAAGCCGATGGCGATCAAATCTTTTCCGGCGCGTGTCTTGGTGATGTCGAGAGAGGTTATCATGGCGGTGATCTCCTGGAAGGTTTTGTGTTTGAGGCGGTTGAGAAGCAGGCTGGTGTAAATCTGTTGAAGCGTCTCGCGCCGGATGGCGGAGTATTTTTTCAGCCGACCGAATCCTTGATACACCTTCGCTGCATCGGCTTCAAGTTTCGCGTCACTCTTCTCAAACACCGGGGCCAGCAGCTTCGGCAGTGGGTGAGCGGGATCGCGCTGGGCCAGGATGACCATCTCCTCGTCGAGATACACCGCCTTCACGACGTGAATCCACGGCAACGGGCGTTTGTCCAAACGCCGGGTAGCAAAGAAAATGATGGCCTCAACCTCGCGGCCTGGATGCAGACGATGTGCCGCGAGTCTCTCCTCAGCGGCGCGCAGATAAACATCGGAGCTGGCGAAGAACTGGAACTCAACGACACGCAGCGGCTTGTTGCGGTTTATCGGGATGACCAGTCCGTCGAATCTCCGCTCTGATTTCTTGATGGTAATCGAACGGAAGATGCACGGCTCGGGGAACGGCTCGTTCATCAAGTCGCTGATCCATTCCGGATTGTCGCGGAAGATTTCATAGAGCTGCGCGTCGGTGTCCATGGTGGCCGCGACTCTTATTTTCGCGCCTTCGTCG
Organism: Verrucomicrobiaceae bacterium; assembly: GCA_031425215.1. Taxonomy (GTDB): domain Bacteria; phylum Verrucomicrobiota; class Verrucomicrobiia; order Verrucomicrobiales; family Verrucomicrobiaceae; genus JANPIW01. Next base: position 530 of record JANPIW010000019.1, on the reverse strand, counting down.
CGATGGCTTTGTAGTAGCTCTCGATGGCAGCGCGATATTCAGGAGGGGCTTCTTGTCTCGTCGCTTCGGTGAGGTCGCTGGCCATGCGGGTGGGCAGATGGCCCCAGTCGCCGTTCACCAAAATTGCGTCGGCACCGAGCACGCCGTCCTTGAGCTGGGTGGAAAAATTGCCGCCTTCCTCGGACTGCTGGCCTTGCTCTTGCGGCGGCTTGTTCTGCGCTTGCTGCTGGCCGGGCTTTTGTCCGGGCACCTGGCCTTGATTGCGCGCGTCGGCCATTTGCTGCTGCTGGTTTTGCTGCGCGTCGTTCAGGTTCTGCTGCGCGCTTTGCTGTTGTTGCTGGCTTTGCTCCTGATGTTGCGCGCCGGGCGCCTGACTCATCGGATGCAAAGTCTTGTCGAGCTGGTCGAGCGCCTGCGCCAGCATCATGCCTTGCGCCTGCTCGATGGGCGAGGTCATGGCGGCTGGCGGCGCGTTTGCGGCGGTTTGCTCGGCGGCTTTTGCTGCCTGCGTTGCATTCGCCTGCGCTTGC
>JANPIW010000018.1:0-2123 GCA_031425215.1 Verrucomicrobiaceae bacterium | reverse complement strand
GATGAACATGGTGACGACGCTCACGGACATGCCGCCGAGCGAGGGAAGGGCGATGGGCTTCATCACATCGGCTCCGCGACCGGTGGCCCAGAAGACGGGCATGAGGCCGAAGACGGTGGTGCAGATGGTCATGAGGTTGGCGCGGATACGTTTCAATCCGGCCTGAAGCACCGCGTCACGGATTTCAGCGATGCTCTTCATTTCCTTCTTGTCGAAGATGTCTTCGAGGTAGGTGGAGCACGACGCTGTCGTCATCCACCACGCCGCCGCCTGCATCCTGACGATCGAGTTGCGCTGCTGACGCGCTTCCAGCCGCATCTGCCCGGCATCAATCGCGGACTCATTCGCCGCAGCCCGCGCCGTGGCGATCTCTGTTAGTTTCTCGGCGAGAGTCGCCTGACTTTCTTGAATGCCGACCTCCGCTCGCATCGCCAAAATCTTCACCGCCATCGTCTCTGCCTCAGCAATGAGCATTCGCTGCTTGTCACCAACCTCGGCCTCTGCCGCAGCGATCTGCGACGCCGTCACCGCCTTCTCCAATCGTAGGCGCGCGGTCACCGGAAACTTCTGCATCAACCCGATGCCAAATCCACCCGCGCGCCCCCTTGTCATGCGCCGACCATTCACCTCCAGCTCGGGATTCATCAGCCGCCCAGCACCGAGATGGCGGCCCTTGGCTTCCTCGATCATGAACCGTGCGGCGGCGAGTTCAGGATTCCTTGCAGCCACCTGTAGCGCTATGCCTTCAAGTGTGGTTGCAGCGGCTGAAGTGAGCAGACCAAAACTAGAAACAAGACCAACCAAGGCGAGCGTAAAAGAGAGCATGGTGGCGGGTCCGGTTGAATCAACGGCGAAACTAAACTCAAGGGAGTGCCCGGTGAGTCACACCGGGCAGTCCTTGGCGATAATGAGCGGCCCGTTTGTTCGCCACTCACTAAGACATGGCATCACATTGCCATGCGCAGTTGATCTTAGCGGTGACCGGGCATGGCATCATCGCGCATCATGTAGCCTGTTTTTGAAGTGCCCATGTTGTGCATGCCGTTATCGGAACTGCGTCCGTTGGTTTTGCAGCCCGTGATGGTGAGGGCAGCCATTGCGATGCACAGCGAGGCAAGCGTAATTTTCAGTTTTGTTTCCATATGGTTTGCTTGGTTTTGTTGATCTGTCGTCCGGGAACTCATTTCCGGACGACACTCAACGACGCTGACGCGGTTATTTATGTGCTTTGCAATGCGTCAACTCTGAGCCGCAGGCCTTGCACTCGTGCTGGAGTTTTCCAGTCTTGAAGAAGGTAGCAACTGCGCTATCGCAGTCGGCGCACTTCATGCTCTTTTCCTGGCGATAGATGGTGACGCCACCTTTGCCGCTGCTGCCGCCAACTGTGACTGGGGCGTTCACCCAAACGGTTTTGCATTTGGCGCACATGATGACGCTGTCGGTATCAGGGGCTTCTTTTTCTTTATCGGCGGCTGCGGTGGTCTGCAGGGCCACGAGGGGAAGAAGGGCCAGCGCAAGGATGGCGATCTTGAGTGATTGAATGACGGAATGTTTGTTTTTCATATCGATGTGTTTTCTGGGATTTGAGTCTGCGGGCGGAATGCCTTTGACCCAACGCTCAGCGTCGCTGGCACTGCGGTGCATAGATATGGGGTGTAGTGCTACCACTGCGGCTGGAACAACATCGGCACGTTTATGCTTACTCAGAACGGTAGCTTCCTTAGCTCCGCGACGGCGTCGTGGATGATATCCCACGCTGAATGCAGGAACAGGGCGGCGATGATGCCCGCGACACGATCAGATCGGGCCACGCACTCTTGAGCAAAGCGATCAGAATGGCGGCAACGATGACCGCGATGTTTGCGAGCGCGTCATTGCGGCTGAACAGCCAGATGGCGCGGGCGTTGGCGTCGCCTTGTTCGGATGCGCAGGAGAGCAAGCCCAGCGGTGACATTGACCGCAAGTCCGGCTGCACCAAGCCCGCCCATGCGGCCGGCTTCCGGCGGAACCGCATTCAAGGCACGCAAGACCGCCGTGGCAATGACCCCAATGCCGAGCGGTTATCGAGCCGTCGCCAAGAAAATCCAGCGCCTCTGCTTCAAGCGCTTAACTCCCCCCCCTCG
>JANPIW010000017.1:0-2986 GCA_031425215.1 Verrucomicrobiaceae bacterium | reverse complement strand
GCGAATCATGCGCGCGTGGTTGTAATGATCGCACACGGCGGTGGCGAGGACTTTTTTCGCCTCGTCCTGTCGGATCACAAAGCGGTCCAGGTGCGCCTTGATGTCGGCGGGCTTGTGGCGGAACTCGAAGATGGATTCGTCCAGCTCCTCGGGCGCTTCCAGTTCCTCGCCGCTCGGGGCCTCGGCAGTCGGTTTCATGCCCGGCCCCTCGACGCGTGTGAAAAGAACCTGTCCGCCCAGGCTGGTCTTGATGAATTCCTCCAGCTTGCGGGTGATTTCTTCAGGCGTGGGTGGAGGAGGTGGCGGAGGTGTGGTGTCGCTCATGGGGAGCGAAAGGTTCACGCAAGGAAGCACGGGGGCAAGAGCGGTTTTCCCTGAGAGCGGATTGCGGGAACGACTGGTGTTTCACGAAACGGAAGTCACACTTTGCACTGTGGTTGCTTGCCGCGATGGCTCGGGGGTGCTTCACTGCGCGGCCAAATGCCACGACTCCTTGCCATCGGCGACATCCATGGATGCCGCTTCGCGCTCGACACGCTCCTAGCGCTCGTCCGTCCGAGCATGGAGGATGAGATGATCACGCTGGGCGACTACATCGACCGCGGACCGAACAGCCGGGGAGTGATCGAGAGGCTCATCGCCTTGAGAAACGAGACGCGTCTCATCACGCTGCGCGGCAATCACGAGCTGATGATGCAGGAGGTGCGCGCGAATCCCGGCGAGACCACGCTCCAGTGGATGCTCAATGGAGGAGATCGCACGCTCGACTCGTATGAGGCGGGAACGCTCGACGACATCCCGGATGAGCATTGGGATTTCATCAAGGAACTGCGCCCGCATCACGAGACGGAGCGCTTCATCTTCGGCCATGCGAACCTCGATCCGATCCTGCCGCTGAGCGCGCAGCCTTCGTGGTTGCTTTTCTGGGAGCATCTGACGCGCGAAGTCATCCACATCTCCGGCAAGACATTCATTTGCGGTCACACGCCGCAGCGCTCCGGCGTGCCGCTGGAGTTTCCGCGCACCGTTTGCATCGACACGGGCGCGTGCCGTGGCGGCTGGCTGACATGTCTCGACGTGCTGAGCGGCCGTTACTGGCAGGCGAATGAGCGCGGAGAGACGGGTGAGGGATGGCTGGAGACGATGGATCGGAGAATGAGGAATGACGAATGACCGCCCTCTAAATTACAGGGGCGCGTTCATGTCATGAGCCCGGCCTCGCGAAGCCTTTCGGCGACCCATGCTTGATCCTCTGCATCCAGCGGTGGATCGAGCGGAAGAGAAAAATCCTCCTGCCAGTGCCTGCCCATTTCGTAGCAGCGGTCAAGGAGCGGCTGAAGATCAAGGCTCAGCTCCTCGTCCTTGATGCGCAGCGGTATGGGTATGCGCGGCAGCCGTTGGCGCAGCGAGATGGGAAAAACTTGGCGGCGGCCCTTGGTGACACTGCGCGTGATGCACACCATGTAGGGCCGGGTGGCGCGCGCGCCGATCTCCTCGCGTGGAAAGGCCAGCGTGTGCCGGCCTTCGCGCAGCAGGTCGATCTCGATGAGATTCACGCCGCTCTGAATGTAATCGTGCTGCTTGTAACGGTAATCGACATATCCATCCCCCTTTTTGTTTGAGGGTGAGAGCACTTCGATCACTGTGATGAGACGGCCCGTGGCCTCGCGGATTTCGATCCAGCGCAGCGTCTCCTCGCACACATCCACGATGATCGAGTCTGCCTCCAGCACCTCACCCGCCTCCTCGGTCCGAGGCTGCCAGGACCCAGCCACTCCACTCTTCCATGACTCCGTGATGGCAACATCGGCCCGGTATCCTCGCGGTTTCTCACGACCTACGATCATCACCGCCTCCTCGGGCCGCGCGTTGGTGTCGGAGGGCAGGATGGGCGTCAATGCGTCCCTGATGTAGCCAATCAGCATCGTATGCACCCCATGCCACCGCTTTTCCAAAAACGGGTTCATGCCGGGGAAAGGATTCTTTGTCGAGATCATCGTGGCCCACGATAATGCGTCCGACTGCTCGTGCAAAGCAGGACTTCTCCTGCCGTTCGCTGCAAGCCTTACCACACCTCGGCGTTTTCATTCGTCCCATGAATCTCCTCCGTCCCATCATGCTCGCCGCTGCGCTATCGATCAGCGCAGCCGCAAAGCCAAACGTGCTCCTCATCTGCGTCGATGACCTCAAGCCCGCCCTCGGCTGCTACGGAGACACTCACGCGAAGACTCCGCACATCGACCGTCTCGCGGCGCGTGGTGTTCTTTTTGAGCGCGCTTTCTGCAACCAGGCCGTGTGCTCGCCCTCGCGCAATTCGCTGATGACTTCCCTGCGACCCCAGACCCTCGGCATTTATGATCTGCCGACCAACTTCCGCAAAGCACGCCCTGACGCAGTGACGCTCGCTCAGGTGTTCAAGAACGCTGGCTGGCGCGCGGAGGCGATGGGGAAAATCTTCCACGTCGGCCACGGCAACAACGAGGACGCCGCATCGTGGAGCGTCCCTCATTTTCAGGCGATGACCGTTGCCTACGCGCTCAAGGAAAACCTGGCGCCCACACGCGAAGGCGCGCTCTTTGCCAACCAGAAGCCCGGCAACCTGCCCAAAGGCGCCGCCACCGAAAACGCCGATGTGCCCGACGATACGTACGGCGATGGCAAGATCGCCAACGAAGCCATCGCGCGTTTGCGCGCCGCGAAAACAAAAGCAGACGAGCCGTTTTTCCTCGCGGTGGGTTTCGTGAAACCGCATCTGCCATTCTGCGCGCCGAAAAAGTACTGGGACATGCACGACCCGGCGAAGCTGCCGCAGCCCGAGCGCGACACGCCGCCGGATGGCGCTCCGGAGTTCGCGCCGCAGTTTGGTGGAGAGCTGCGTCAGTACATGGCCATGCCGGAGAGCGGCCCCGTCGGCGCGGAGCGCACACGTCATCTCATCCACGGCTACTATGCCGCCACGAGCTACATGGACGCGCAGCTCGGACGC
>JANPIW010000016.1:0-17872 GCA_031425215.1 Verrucomicrobiaceae bacterium | reverse complement strand
CGCAGGCGGCAGCGGCTTCTTGGGCCGGGCGCTCGCCACCCACTTCCAAGCTCTGGACTGGGAGGTCATCGTTCTGACGCGTCGTCCGAATCCAACCGCGAGACTCGCCCGCGAAGTTGAGTGGGACGGCGAGACCCTCGGAACATGGGCGCGCCAACTCGATGGCGCTGCTGCTGTCGTGAATCTCTCGGGCCGCTCCGTTGATTGCCGCTACACGCCGGTCAACAAGCGGATCATCATCGACTCGCGCGTGAAGCCCACTCGCGTTCTCGGCGAGGCCATCACACAATGCGCGGAGCCGCCACGCGTTTGGCTCAATGCCAGCTCCGCCACCATTTACCGCCACACGCATGGCGCGGCCTGGGATGAGACGGGCACGGACTTCACCGCGACACCGGCCGTGCAAGACGAGTTCTCGCTCGATGTGATTCACGCCTGGGAAAAGGAGCTTAACGCGGCGGAGACGCCGCGCACCCGCAAGCTCGCGCTGCGCACGACGATGGTGCTCGGCCACGCGAAGAACAGCGTCTTTCCCGTGCTTTGCAGGCTGGCTCGATTAGGGCTCGGCGGGCGCATGGGCAGCGGACGGCAGTTCGTCTCATGGATTCACGTCGCGGATTTTTGCCGCGCCATTGAGTGGCTTGTCGCGCATGAGGACATCAGCGGCCCCGTGAATGTCGCCGCGCCGGAGCCACTGCCCAATGCGGAAATGATGCGCCTGTTTCGCGAGCTGATGCAGATGCCCGTTGGTCTGCCCGCCACCGAATGGATGCTCGAGATCGGCGCATTCTTCCTGCGCACCGAGACGGAACTGATCCTCAAAAGCCGCCGCGTCGTGCCAGGCAAACTCCTCGCCGCAGGCTTCGCCTTTCGCTTTCCAAACATGCGGGACGCCCTCGCTGATCTCGCCAAAGCAAAAACCAACGCCTCATCATGAAAACTGAAACACTCACGCTCGCTCTTCAATTCGCCGCCGCCGGGCAGCTCTTCATCGCCTGCCTCGGTCCCATGATTCCGCGTCTGCTGAACTGGCGCGAGGCCATCGCAAACATGCCGCTGCTCGTGCGCGAGGTGTTTCACATCCACACCTTCTTCATTGCCCTGACCTGCGCGATCTTCAGTGTGATCACCTGGCGCTTCGCCGCCGACATCGCACTTCCTGCGCATGAGCTGATGCGCTGGTTCGCCTTCAGCGTCGGCACGTTCTGGGGCATTCGCTGCGTGATGCAATGGACCTTTTACAGCTCCTCGCACTGGCGTGGCAATGCGCGGCTCACGATCATTCACTGGACGCTCTTCCTCGGTTACGGCGCGTTCGCGGCAGCTTACCTCATCGCGGCACTGGGATGAATGCACTGCTCCCAGCTCCCGCCCGTTCCTGGCTGCCGAGCGCAGTCGGGCGCGAGCAGATGCTGGCCGAGCGCGGCGAGCCGTTGTTTCACGCCGACTGGATCGACGTGGTCTTTCTGCATTACGAAACCGATCCCGAAGCCCTGCAACGCGACGTGCCCTGGCCGCTCGATCTGCGTGATGGCCGCGCCTTTGTCAGCCTCGTGGCCTTCACGCTGCGCGACATGCGCCCGCGCTTCGGCGGTAAGCTCGGCGCGCTTTTGATGAAGCCCATAGCCACGCACGAGTTCCTCAACGTGCGCACCTATGTGCGCCACGAGAATGACGCGGGCATTTATTTCCTCGCTGAGTGGCTGCCGAACAAACTCAGCGTCGCGCTAGGCCCCACGCTATTCGGACTGCCCTATCGCCTCGGTCGCATCGCGTATGAAAACAAAGGCGCGGCTGGCGAGGTGAGCGGTTGCATCACCGATGCGCGCAGCGGTGCCGTGCTCTCCTATCACGCCTCGCTCACCGGCGCTGCCGCGCATCATCCGTGTGAGGCAGGCTCGCTCGACGAGTTCGTCGCCGAGCGTTACACCGCCTTCACCACCCATCGCGGACTCGACCGCACATTCTACATCTGGCATCCACCCTGGCCGCTCGCGTCACTCGACGCGCATGTGGACGACCATGGCCTGCTCGCCCTCACCGGAGAATGGAGCCGTCATGCGCGGCTCATGAGCGCGCATCATTCACCCGGTTATCCCGGCATCTGGATGGGCCGCCCGCATCTCGTCTCAAACAATCTCGCGGCACTATGAACACGACCACGCTTCCAGCAGATCACCTTTGTCTTCTCCATCGCCTCAAAGTCGCCGCGCGCTGCGCCGTCGGCTTCGTGTGGTTTTGGGAAGGGCTCGTTCCAAAAATCCTGCGGCCCTCGCAGATGGAGTTCGACATGGTCGAGCGCGCCGGCGTGTGGTTCGGCTCACCCGCTACCACGCTCCACTGGCTCGGCATCGCCATGATGATCGCCGGCGTGATCCTCATCAGCGGCTGGCTCGAGCGCACCGCGCAACTCGTTGCCACAATCTCAGTGCTCATCCTCATGGTGCTCGTCATCACAAACTCGCCCGGCGCATGGTGCGATCCGTATGGCGGCCTTGCCAAGGACGCGTGTCTCTTCGCATGCTCCGCATTCGTGTGGTTCCTCAGTCCGCTGACTTCGCCAGCTCCACGCGCTGCGGAGTGAACGCATAACCAAGTGGCAGCGTCTCCTCCCTCATATAAGAGAGCGTCCATGAGACGACATGTTTCTCAGGAAGCCTCCCGGCATTCCAGCGCGCGGCGAGATGTTCCGCGAATGGCCGGCGCGCAGGCTCGAAGCGCGCCAGCCAGAGCGCCAGCTCTAGCTTCTGCCATTTCACATCGCGGAACTCAGCAGAAATGCTCGCCGGTTTCTCCCACGTCAGCGCCCTGCCCGCGCGGATCAGATCAATGTGCGAGCCGTCGCGCAAAGTCGCATCCAGCACCGGCCATCCATCATCCGTCAGCGGCTTCGGAGCAAAGAGCGCCCAGTATTGCTCGAGGCGCGGCACATAAGCGATTGCGTTTGCGCTGCGCGGGAAAATTTTCTCCCAGCGCTCGACGTCTCTCGTGCGCAGATTCCACAGCAGCACGATCGCGAGACACGCCAGTGCAAACACCTGCACAGGAGCGGATCGCATCCAGCCGTGCGCGCGTCCATCGGAACGCTGGCGCGCTCCGCTACAAGAGCGCTCCCAAAACGCCGCCGGCAGAAACGGCAGCCATGCCACCATCATCATCCACGGAAACGGTCCAAGGCGCAGACACACCGCCAGGCCGAGATGAAACGCACAGAAGCAAAACACCACCGCCACACGCCACCGCGCCGTGCGCCACGGAATAAATGCAACAAACGGCCCAAGCACCTCCAGCCACACCGTGCCAAACGACAGCGCGCGGCACAACGCGGGGAACTGAAGCAGCCACACACCCGCGCTCGTGGCGAACTGATCCGCGCTCATCGCGTAATACACCGCCGTCCCGTCGCGCGTCCACGCCGCTCCGTATTTCAGCATCGCAGTGAACCAATATATCATCGCCACCTGCAGCAGCAGTGCCATGCTCGCCGCGGAGAAAACGAAACCGCGCTCCGCGAAGCAGCTCACGATACCGCGCCGCTCATCCGCCGACCACCGTGCGCCGAGCGGCAGCAGCATCGCCCAAAAACTCATCACCCGCAGCACTGTGTCACCGCCATGCAGCACCAGCGGATTCCGCGCTTGGAGCGAGCACAGCAGCACCCACGACACGACTGCGACGAGTTGCGTCCGCCATCCCGCGATGAGACACAGCGCCGCCACCAGATGCAGCACGATGAGCACCACCTGCCACCACGCCGCGCCGCTCAGCGTGTGCAGCGACCACAACCACCCGCTCTCCCGCACACGCGCCAGCACTTCACGCGGCACCGCGCCCGCGTCCGTGTAAAACAAGCTCACACCCGCCAGCGCATCACACAAATCCCAGACGAGGATCGCGCCCAGGCCGATGCGAAACGCGGCGAGCGAGCGGAGGTCGATGCCCGCGAGTTTCTCGATCTGGCTCATGTGAAGGAATCAAACATTGAACATTGAACATCCAACATCGAACATCCAAGTCTTGAAACACTCCATACTGAGCACTTCGCACCGAGCACTTAGAACTTCATGACAAACCCAATCACCAACGGCGCTTCCGACCCCACCCCGCCGCCGCACGCCGCGCAGCTCGCCATGCAGGATCGCGATTTCACCGGCGGCATCGCTTCCATGCCGCCCAGTGTGCGTCCGACCTCGGGGAATCTCTCCATCGACCGCTCCATCCGCGATCTCGTCGATGGCTGGCTCGGCGGCAATGCGCACTCCGACCACGTCGCCGAGCTGGTCACCACCGCGCTCAAAGTGGGCCGCGACAACAGCGCCGTCGCCGATTTGAAACTCATGAGCCGCACCCTGCGCGAGATGCGCCGCGCGAACCGAGTCTTCGAGAGCTACCGCCACGTCCGCAAAATCTCCATCTTCGGCTCCGCGCGCACCAAGCCCGACGAACCCGCCTACATCGCCGCAGTCGATTTCGCCCGCCGCATGGCAGCCGCCGGCTACATGGCCATCACTGGCGGCGGCGATGGCATCATGGGCGCGGCGCAGCACGGCGCGGGGCGCGAGAACGGGTTCGGCCTCAACATCCAGCTTCCCTTCGAGCAAGGCTCAAACCAAACCATCACCGGCGACGCAAAGCTCCTGTCCTTCAAATACTTCTTCACCCGCAAGCTCTCCTTCGTGAAGGAAGCCGACGCCTTCGCATCCTTCCCCGGCGGCTTTGGCACCATCGACGAGACATTTGAGGCTCTCACCCTCATCCAGACCGGCAAAGCCACCATCATGCCCATCGTCCTCATCGACGCGCCCGGCGGCGACTACTGGGAGCGCGTGCTGTACTTCTGCCGCGAAAACCTCCTCGCCCGCCGCCTCATCTCAGAGGACGACCTGCGGCTTTTCAAAGTCACCAACGATCTCGACGAGGCCGTGCGCGAGATCACCGGCTTTTACAAAGTCTTCCACTCCTACCGTTACGTCGGCAAAAAAATCTCCGTCCGTCTCAAATGGCGCATCACCACCGCCGCGCTCGCGAAACTCAATGAAGGTTACGCCGACATCTTCTCCGGCACGCTCGAGCAACGCTCCGCGCTCCCCGAGGAGGCGAACGAAGACGGCATCCTGCATCTCCCGCGCCTCGTCGCAGTCTTCGCCAACAAAAGCTTCGGCCGCCTGCGCCAGTTCATCGACGCCATCAACACCGCCGAGCTGGTGAAGGTGAAAGTGTGAGCGCGGCGCTGAATGGAACTCTCGGTTTCGCTCGTTTGGTGGTAATGCGCGCAGCCCTTCTCCAAACACCACTCAACCTATTGGCCTTGCTCGCTACGCTGCACTTTGCCGCCAGCGCCACCGCGGCACCGCCATGGAGATATTCAGGCAGCGGTCCGTGGTCACCGCCGACGGCGGCATTGAGCAATGTGTATGACCCACCGGATGGGGTCATCCCGCTGGAGGCGATTGTGAGCGAAAGCCCGCTGCAGATCACGCTCAAGATTTACTCGTCCACCACGCCTTCGAGCGGCAACAACACGAATGTGTCCGGGACGTATGACATTTTTCGGAAAGCGCCCGATGCGAGCAGTTGGGGCACTCCCATTGGCACGGTCACGGTGGGAACGGCGATCGCCACTTGGGACGATACCAATGTGACCGTCGGGCAGATGTATGAGTACGGTCTGGCCAATGCCGGGACGACGGTCATGAAATTCGGCAACGTGCTGGCTGGGATCAAGGTGGACCGGACGCAGCCGAGGGGACGCATCGCCGTGGTGGTGGCCGCTGACATCCCGGTTCAGTTGCCCGTTGAGTATGCGCAGTACAAGTCGGACCTGGTGGCGGACGGTTGGGTGGTGCATGAGGTCACGACGCCGAGGGCGGCGGATTATTTGTCCAACAGCACCGGGACCAATGCTCTGGCCACTGTGGTGGTCGGCAGCGGTGGCAGCGGCTACGTCAATGATCAAACCATCGTCTTCTCCAACGGCACATCCACGGCGCTGGGCACGATCAAGGCGACGACTTCTCCTGGGCCGATCACTTCCGTCGTGGTGACGTATGGCGCATCAGGATTCACAGCGGGGCAGGCTTTGACATTCACGGGGAATGCCGCCGGCACAGGTGCGGCACTCACAGTGGGTACCGTGACGTCAGGAACCGCCGGGCACATCAGCATTCGCAATCAACTGATCGCCCTCTACAACGCTTATCCTGGGGAGTTTAAAAACGTCGTGCTTCTGGGCAAAGTGCCCGCCGTGCGCTCCGGTATCGGCTATACGGGGCCGGATGGCCACGGCAACCGGGCTGCCGTGGGTGCGGATGCCTACTATGCGGACATGGACGGCGTTTGGTCCGACACAGGCAATAATCTGAACCAGTACTCCGCAGGGGCGAACAGGGACAATGCCATTGCGGATGGCTCGATCAATCTGGCGGGCGATAACAAGTTTGATCCGACGGAGCTTTCGGAAGTAATCAGTTCCAATGCCAACGTCGAGCTGGGATTTGGGCGCATTGATCTGTTCAATAATGTCCCCGGCGGCTATGAGGCGATGCGGATGTATTTCAACAAGCTGCATCGCTACAAGACCGCGAGTCCTGACTTTCTGCCCGGCCGCAAAGCGATCATGCGGAGCAGTTTCGGCATGGTGACGAAGGCCTATCTGGGCGGGATGCCTGGAGTTTTAGGGATGACTCAGTTGGACTACATCCAGTCGGCGGATCTGCCCACCGTGCCGGTGAGTTTCGATGCGGACGCCGCTTACACCGCGCAGAACAGCCCCTATCTGTTTTATTTCAAGGGCAGTGGCGGTCCTGAGTACAGTGAGGGCGGACGGGCGGTCTTCTGGACGGGGATGCAGAGTCACTGGGGTTACTGGTATCTGGGGGCGATCTCATCAGGATCCAATTTGATGCAGCGGCGTCTGGCTGAGGACAACTATTGCCTGAGCTTCACTTGGTCCATCGGGCTTCTATATCTCGACACCAGCTATCTCTATCATCGCATGGGCATGGGCTTTGATGCCGGGGACATGATGCGTGCGAGCATCAGCAACCGCCGGAGCGCCACCTCGCTGTATGTGAAAGCGGAGTCCCCGCTGTTCATGAACCACATGGGAGATCCCACGCTGCGTTTGTTCATGTTTCCACCGCCGACGGATCTGAGCGTCACGCCTTCCAGCGGCAGTCCAGCGCTATCCTGGACCGCCGCGCAGGCTCCGGCTGCTGGGGAGCCACCGGTACTCGGCTATCATGTTTACCGGGCGAGTACATCTGCCGGACCTTTCACCCGGCTCACCTCCGTCCCAGTTGCCGGAACCACTTATCTGGATGCTGCGGTCACGACTGGAAGCTGGAGCTATCTCGTGCGGGCTGTGCGACTGGAAACCACCGGCGGCGGCACTTATTACAATGCAAGCCTCGGAGCGCAGCAGTCGATTGATCTGACTAATGGACCCGCGGCACTGACGGTGGCGACGACTTCTCTGCCTGATGCCAACTGGGATACTCCGTATCAGGCCACGCTAGCCGCGACCGGCGGCACGCCCATTTTTAGTTGGACCCTTCTCTCAGGAACTCTGCCACCCGGCCTGACGCTTTCGTCTTCGGGAAACATCACCGGCCTCGCCACGGCGGGTGGCACTTATGGTTTCACTGTGCAGGCGACGGATCAGGCTGCGCAAGCGGCGCAGAAGGCGCTGAGCATCACCGCCCAGTCCAGCAACGTTTCGACCTACTTTGCGGAAGCGAACTCTTACTGCGGCAGTTTTAATACAGTCAAATGGTCCTTCTATGAGCCGTCCTTGCTGATGGCGGGCCCGTCTTATCTATATCAGCCATTTTTGCGCTTCGATCTATCCGGTCTGGACGTGAACCATGCTTTCGTGCGGGCCAGACTTGTCCTCACTCTGGATGAGCGGAGCCAAAGCAGCAGCTATGCCCTGACGAGAGCGGCCCTGACCCAAGATGCCGGGGACGGCTGGATCGAAACAGGCACCGGATCGATCACCTATGCGACGCGCCCACTGGATGACACCACGGTGCCGCAGGCCTATGCATCCTCGTTCCCGGCAGCCTATGGCACCATCGAGATCGATGTGACCGCGCAGGTTCAGGCCACGCTGCAAAACGACGCCGCTAAAAAAGTGGGACTGCGTCTCTACACCACCAGGAACAACAGCTTCGGCAGTGAAGTGCGCATCGCCACCCGTTACGCTTCCGGCAATGCCCGCCCCCGGCTGATCATCGAGACGACCGATGCTCCCGCCATCACGATCACATCGCCCGTGGAAAATGCGGCCTGTCTCAATGTCGGCTCCTCTTTGGTGATCCAAGCGACGGCGACGGCCATTCCCGCTCAAGCCGGATCTCTCACCGTGCAATGGACTCGATTTTCAGGCCCTGGCACCGTGACCTTTGGCACACCTGCCCTGGCCTCCACCACCGCGACCTTTTCCGCACCTGGAGACTACATCCTGCGATTGACCGCCTCCGATGGGCTGCTGACCTCCACCAAAGATCTCACGGTCCGGGTACTATCGGTCCCTGCTGGCACCACTCTCGTGAGCGGCCCGGCATTTGATCCCTCATTGATTTTACGCCTACCCTTCGACGAGACCACCGGTGCAGCGGCGACGGATGTCTCCGGCGTCTCTCCGGCCAATAACGGCACTCTCGCCACCCTTGGCGTCACAGGCAATCCGACCTGGGTGCCTGCGGGAGGAAAAGTGGGCGGTGCCATCAATTTTGATGGAGTCGGCCAGCGCGTGGAGATCAATGACTCCGCCACCACGCCGCTGGACGGCATGCAAAAGCTCACCGCCTCGCTCTGGGTGAAGCTGAATGCCGCCGATGCCAACGCCCACGGCATTCTGGTCAAGCAAACCACCTCCTCCGCCAGCACCTCTTCGTATTCCATCACGCTGACCAACGCGGAAAAAATCTCCGTCAATGTCGCCAATAAAACCGCCGTCGTCGGTGACACCATCCTCGCCGTGGGCCAGTGGTATCACGTTGCGATGATCTTCGACGGCAGCCTCGCGGCTAACCATCTTCAGCTCTACATCAACGGCAACCCGGACAAATTTGGAGCCATCGCCACGGGGCAGGCCAACAATGCCATCCCGCGCATCAGCGCCTCAAAATTGCGCGTCGGAGACTATGCGCCTGCCGCCGTGACCGCCAGCTTCAACGGCCAGGTGGACGAGGTCCGCCTCTACAATCGAGCGCTGTCCCTCGATGAAATCCAACTCCTCGCACAAGCAGCTCCGGCCAACCTCGGCCCTGTCATCACCGCGCCAACCAGCGTCACCGGCACAGCGGGTCAGGCCTTCGCGCTGAACGCGACAGTCACCGACGACGCATTGCCCGGCCCGCTCACGCTCGCATGGAGCACCGCGAGCGGCCCCGGCAGCCTCATGTTCACCAGCCCCGCCGCATCCAGCACACAGGCGACAGCGGCGCTCGGCGGCGTTTATTCCGCGCGTCTCACCGCCGACGATGGCGCGATCAAAACCTGGGCCGACATCATTGCCACCGTGACCGGCGGCAGCGCGTATCAATCGTGGCTGCAAGCCAACGGCCTGCCGTCCGATGGCAGCGGTGCCGGATCACCGACCGCAAATCCCTCCGGCGACGGCGTGAAGAACGGAATGAAATTCGCACTCGGACTTCCCGTGAACTCCGCCGGATACGCCGGCCGTCTCACCACCGGCACACACGCGCAGTCAGGCTCCGATTATTTATCCCTCACCTACATCCGCCCCGAGCCAGCACCCGCAGGTGTGAGCTACACGGTCAAAATCAGCACCGACCTCACGACTTGGAGCGCCGCCGAGACAACGGAAGTGAGCAACACGCTGGACGGCGCGCTGCGCACCATCACCATCCGCGACACCGTGCCCACGAGCGGCACAAGCACGGAGCGATTCATCCGTCTCGAAGTCACGCTGCCGTAAACGTGCAGCCCCTCACTTCACGGTGGACATCCGCGCCGCGTTCCTGCTAGCCTTGAGGGGAAATCAATAATTCACCATGTCTCCTCCTCTCGCTGAACTCGTCGGCACGATGCTCCTGATCCTTCTGGGTGATGGAGTGGTCGCGAATGTTGTGCTCAAGCAAACCAAGGGCAATGACGGCGGCTGGATCGTCATCACGGCGGGTTGGGGCTTTGCCGTCGCTGTCGGCGTGTATTGCGTCAATTCGATCAGCGGGGCGCATCTGAATCCAGCGGTCACCATCGGCATGGCCGCCATCGGCAAATTCGCATGGGCCGATGTGCCCGCCTACATATCCGCGCAGATGGCGGGCGCGTTCCTCGGCGCGGTGCTCGTGTGGCTCGCATACCTGCCGCATTGGAAGGCGACCGAGAGCAAGGCCGACAAGCTCGCCGTTTTCTGCACCGCGCCCGCGATCCGCGCACCGCTGGCCAATCTCATCACCGAGATCATCGGCACTTTTGTGCTCGTGCTCGGCGTGCTCGCGATTTTGTCTCCGAAGAACCTCATCGCCAACTCGGGCTTCGACACCGGCTTCGCGCCCGCGCTTGTTGGGATGCTCGTGTGGTCCATCGGCCTCTCGCTCGGCGGCCCCACCGGTTACGCCATCAATCCCGCGCGCGACCTCGGCCCGCGTCTCGCGCATTTTATTTTGCCCATCCCCGGCAAAGGCAGTGCCGACTGGAGCTACGCCTGGGTCCCCGTCGTCGGCCCCATCATCGGCGGCGTGATCGGCGCGCTGTTTTATAAGGCACTATGGCCTGCGTCCTGAGATGTGAACCTTCCAAATTGCTGCTTGAGCCAGCTTCACCGGCCCGGTAATCTCCACACCATGACAGCAACAATCCAAAATTTGTTCTCGGCCGCCATGACTTTGGACGCGGACTCGCGTCGAGATCTCGCCGAGCGTCTTTGGGATGCCGTGCAGCCTCAAGAGGAGTCAGTGTTTTCAGAGGCCACCTGGCAGGAGATCGGCCGACGCGTCGCGGCCAGTGACGCGGGGCAGGTCGAGCATGTTCCAGCAGACATCGCCCTCGCCCAAGTCCGTGCGGAGCATGGTGTGGCGGCGGCATGATGAAGGTCGTTTTTCAAAGTCAGGCGCTCGAAGAGTACCGCGAGGCAGCGGCTTACATCGCAAGGAACTCCGAACAAAACGCCCGCTTGTTCATTCATCGAGTCGAAGCCGCCATCGCTTATATTCAGCAACACCCGGACTCGAATATCCGAGGACGACACGGCACGCTGCGCCGAAAAGTTCATCGCCAGTCTCATTGGATCGTCTATCGCCGCCTGCCATCGGAGCCAGGTACACTGGAGATCATTGCCGTCGCTCACGAACGACGGGGCGAGGAGTACTGGCAGGAGCGGTTTGAAAATTTGTAGCTGGAAGGCCATCCGCCGACCTCGTCACCGCCACATCGAGCCGCCCTTGCCAGACGAGAGCGATTGCGGGTATTGCGCTCGAGAAATCAGCACCAATCATTTGTCTTGTCAGCCGTCGCGCAGTTCATCAGACTCTCAACACACAACTCCAAACTCTCAACCTACCCATGAAACACATCCTCGCTCTCGACCAAGGCACGACCAGTTCGCGTGCCATTGTTTTCAAACATGACGGCGGCATCGTGGCTGTCGCGCAGAAGGAGTTCCGGCAGATTTTTCCGAAGCCGGGCTGGGTGGAGCATGATGCCAAGGAAATCTGGGCCACGCAGATCCAGACGGCTGACGAGGTGCTGACTCGCGCAGGCTTGCGGCCTGCTGACATCGCGGCCATCGGCATCACGAACCAGCGCGAGACGACCGTCGTGTGGGATCGCAAAACAGGGGAGCCGATCTGCAACGCCATCGTCTGGCAGGACCGGCGTACCGCCGCCGCGTGCGACAAACTCAAGGCGCGCGGTCTCGCGCCGATGATCAAAAAGAAAACCGGCCTCGTCCTCGACGCTTATTTCTCGGGCACGAAGCTCCAGTGGATTTTGAAAAACGTGCCCGGCGCGATGACGAAGGCGAAAGCAGGCCAGCTCGCTTTTGGCACCATCGACTCCTGGCTCGTGTGGAAGCTCACCGGCGGCCGTGTGCATGTCACTGATCCGAGCAACGCATCGCGCACGCTTTTGCTGAATCTAAAAACTGGCGACTGGGATGAAGAGCTGCTCAAGCTCTTTGGCATCCCGCGCTCTGTGCTGCCCGAGGTGCGCTCATCCAGCGAAGTGTATGGCGAGACGACGCTGCTCGGCGGCGCGATCCCCATCGCGGGTATCGCGGGCGATCAGCAGGCGGCGCTCTTTGGACAAGTCTGCACGAAGCCCGGCATGGTGAAGAACACATACGGCACTGGTTGCTTTATGCTGATGAACACGGGCACCACGCCCGTCGCGTCGAAGAACAACCTGCTCACCACCATCGCGTGGCGCATCGGCGCGCGCACCGAGTATGCGCTGGAGGGCAGCATCTTCATCGCAGGCGCGGCGGTGCAGTGGTTGCGCGACGGCCTGGGCATCATCAAATCTTCGAACGAAGTCGAGGCCCTCGCCGCGCGCGTGAAGGACACTGGAGGCGTGTATCTCGTGCCGGCGTTTGCCGGGCTGGGCGCTCCGCATTGGGATCAATACGCGCGCGGTCTCATCGCCGGCATCACGCGCGGCACCACGTCGGCGCACATCGCGCGCGCAGCGCTCGAAGGCATCGCGTTCCAAGTGGCGGACGTTCTTCATGCAATGGAAGCGGATGCAAAGATCAAACTCCGCGAGCTGCGCGTCGATGGTGGCGCGTGTGCGAACGATCTGCTGATGCAGTTCCAGTCCGATCTTCTCGGTGTCCCCGTCGTGCGCCCAAAGGTCACCGAGACCACCGCGCTTGGCGCCGCCTGTCTCGCAGGTCTTGCTGTTGGCTTTTGGAAGGATCAAAAAGAGATAGCCGCCCACTGGCAGATGGATCGACGTTTTAGCTCGTCGATGAGACCGGTGGATCGAAAGACACGCACGGCCGGCTGGGTGAAGGCATTGTCCCGCGCCAAACACTGGGAGGACTGACTGCCATGAACACGATCACACAGACGATTTTAGCTATCGCCCTCATACCGCTGACCTCGTTCGCATTGGAATGGAAGGAGCTTCCTCCGATCCCAAACGCCAAAGGATTCGCGGGCGGGTTTGCCGGAGTGAGCGGCGGCGCGCTCGTCGTCGCGGGGGGAACGAATTTCCCTGACAAGCTGCCGTGGGAGGGCGGGACGAAGGTCTGGTATGACGATGTGTTTGTGCTGGAGAAACCTGACGGCGCATGGCGGAAGGTGGGCAAGCTGCCGAAACCGAATGGTTACGGAGTCTCGATCACGACGGAGCGCGGCGTGATCATCATCGGCGGCGGGAATGCGTCGGAGCATTTCAGCAACGTGGTGCGCCTCGAATGGAAGAACGGGGCGCTGAAGACCGAGCCGTTGCCCGAGCTGCCAAAGCCCTGCGCGTTCATGGCGGGCGCGCTGGCGGGCAATGTGATCCACGTTGTCGGCGGCATCGTGCGGCCTGATGCGACGAGCGCCCTGCAGAGCCACTGGTCGCTCGACCTCGCAAAACCTGATGCCGCATGGAAAGTGGAGCCACCGCTTCTCGGCGCGGGCCGCATTCTTGCCACGGCGGGCGCGCGCGATGGATCTCTCTATTTGTTCAGCGGCGCGGCTTTGAAACGGGGCAAGGATGGAAATGCGGAACGGGAATGGCTGAAGGATGCTTATCACTACGCGCAGAAAGGCGGATGGAAACGGCTCGCCAATCTGCCACGTGTGGCAGTTGCCGCGCCGGGTCCTGCGCCGCAAGGTGCCGCAGGTGAGTTGCTCGTGATGGGCGGTGATGACGGCTCTCACATGAACTTTCAGCCAAAAGACAAGCATCCCGGTTTTCCCCGCGAGGTGTTGGCTTACGATGCCGCGAAGGATGTTTGGTCGCGCGTCGGCGAGGTTCCATTCTCGCTGGTAACATCCAACGCGGTGATCTGGAACAAACGCATTGTCATCCCCGGCGGCGAGGCCCGGCCCGGGGTGAGATCACCTGCTGTGTGGAGCGCTGAGGCGCGGTAGCGGCGGCGCGGGATGGTGATCAGCTCGTCGGGCACTTCCTGCACTGCCCTTGGTTGTAGATGCCAGGCGCTCTGGCCAAGGTGCGCGGCCAGCGCGCTTAACTGCTCGCGGCTTTGTGCCGTTGTCTTGGCATCGCTTACCATTTGGGTTGCCCCCGTGAGAGCCGGTCGTGCAGGCTCAGTTGCGACCACAAGTATTCTTCGGTGGCATCAATCTCCTCCTTCTTCGTATTGAGGTGGACGGCGGGGCGACGATTGACGTTGTAAGGATGGGCTTCTGACATGGGTGTCATGGGAATAGGATTGGACAGGGTAAATTGGGAGGCCTCACCGCCTCCATCTTCTACAGATGAGGAAATGCCGTCGATGGGGTGAAACCCCAACAGCTGGTTGCTTGGAGGCCACCGGACTGGCTCGCACCCGTGATCATCGCACCTCGACCATGATAGGCAGGCAATGATTCACCAGGTAGCTACCGCAATCGGCGTCATGCTGGCGGGGCTGTGTGTGTCCGCACGAATCGGTGGCGCGGGCCATGAGCGTCCGCCTGCCGGGCTGCGCAGGCGTTTGCCAAGTGTATTCCCAAAGCTGCCATGCATTCGGCACGAACGAACCGAGCAACGTGGCGGCATGCCACGTCGCGCCGTCGTCGTCGCTAATGTCCACGGTCATGATGGGCGCATCGCCTGTCCATGCCGCTCCGTGCATTCGGTAGGCTGTGGAAGAGGGAACGACTTCGCCGATGTGTGGCCGCGCGATCTCGGCTTTGATGCGCATCTCGGTGATCGGCACGCGTTCTGGCAACCCGTCACGTCGCTCCCAAAAGGCGTAGTCGATGGTCTGAAAGTAGCCGCCGAAGGGAATGTCGCTCACAATGATACGGTCCAGCCATTTCACGGAAGCGGTGCCATACCAGCCAGGCACGATGACGCGCACGGGAAAGCCGTGCGCGCGTGTCAGGTCCTCGCCGTTCATTTGATAGGCCAGCAGCACATCCTTGAGTGCCTTGTCGCATGGCACGCTGCGTGCGTAATGGATTTCGCCCGCAGGTCGTGGCGGCTCTTCTATCTCCCCTCGATCACTGCCTGCAAAGATCACATCGACGGCGCTTGCTTTCATTCCAGCGAGTTCGAACACCGCGGAGACCGGCACGCCGGTCCACTGCGCATTCCCGACAGCGCCAAGTTCCCATGGCGTGCCTTTTGGCTGCGGCGTGAGGAATGCACGACTATTGCCCGCGCATTCCAGCGTGGCGGTGAGGGTGCGTGATTCCATCTGGCGCAGCTCCGCGTAGCTGAGTGCGAAAGGTTTCTCGACTGAGCCTTCGATCTTGAGCCGCCATGTCCTCACATCGATTTCCGGGATCGGAAAGTGGCAGCGCACGAAGAAGCGCTCGCTCGGCGTGATGAGACTGTCGAGCGTGCGGAAAGGCATCTCGAGATTCAACGGCTCCCTTTCGCGCACGATCATTTGGCCTGACAAGGTGTCTGTGCTCATCGTTGAAGGTATGCGGGTTGATTCATGGGGTTGAAGAGGTGTTCAGGCTGCGGCCGCGAGCACATCGCCAGGCAGATGCTTGGCTCGTAATGGACGAGCCAGTCGAGTGCCGGGATCAAACGCTTCAACCACGAGGGGATGGATTGGAACCATTTCACTGGAGTGGTTTCAGCGCCTGAAGATCCCTTTCGCTTTTCAGCTAGTAAGCGCCATTCGAGTAAGTCAGCTCGTAGCTGGCTGGCTATGCGTTGTGCTTTGCCAAGAGAAGCTTGAGCAGCTCCTTGGCGGCAGCTTCCGAGGATGCGGGGTTTTGACCCGTAACGAGGTTGCCATCGACGACGACGTTTGAACCCCAATCCGGGCCTTTTTCATAGAGCCCCCCATTTGCTTTGAGCATGTCTTCGATCAGAAACGGAACAATCTCTGTGAGACCAACTCCCGCTTCCTCTGTATTCGTGAAGCCAGTCACCCGGCGACCCGAGACCAACGATTTTTCATCGGCCCCTTTTGTGTGCTTGAAGATCGCCGGAGCGTGGCACACCGCAGCGAGCGGACGATTCTCCGCGATGAACGTTTCGATGATGCGCTGGCTGGCTGCGTTTTCCGCCAAGTCCCAAAGCGGGCCATGCCCACCTGGGTAAAAGACTGCATCAAACTCGTCGGCATCTATCTCGGCCAATTGGGTCGTGTTAGCGAGTGCCCTTTGTGCGGCATCGTCCTTTTTGAAACGCTGCGTCGCCGCGGTTTGCGCATCAGGAACGTCGCTTTGCGGATCGAGCGGCGGTTGCCCACCCGCAGGAGATGCCAGCGTGATTTTCGCTCCGGCATCAAGCAGGACGTAATAAGGAGCCGCAAATTCTTCCAGCCAGAAGCCAGTCTTCTTGCCTGTGTCGCCCAGCTTGTCGTGGGAGGTGAGTATCATGAGAACATTCATATCGTTTGGTGTGTTTGTTTATTGTGGTGGGCGATGGTCTTGAGCAGTGTTTTCATAATAATCTGAGTGAAGTCAGCGTGTGCTAAAACGCTCGATCCCGTAGAGTGCGGCGATCATCAGCAGAGCAAAGGCGGGCACAAACACGCCACGCGGGATGTGCAGAAGATCGGGCAGTATCACTTTGCCTTTGTCGCCCCACGTCTCGACGGTGCGCTTCAGCCAGCCGGACATCTCGGCAAACAAATAAGATCCGGCAACGAGGCCAGCCATGCCAAAGAGCACGTCCCAGCTTCCCTGCCCCAGCGCAACTGCGCCGGTGCCTGGACAGTAAGCGATGAGAGCAAAACCGATGCCAAACAGCGTGCCGCCGATGGTCTGCGCGCCGATCTTGGTCGGATGGATGTCCAGATTGACCTTCGCAAAATGATGCAGCGTGAAGACGCCCACCATGCCCACCACGATAGCCGTCATCATGATCTTGGCGACGGTGAAGTCCTGGAGCAGGAGCTGGCCAATGAGGACGTTGTATTTGCCTACGCCGCCTTTTTGCAGAAGGAAACCGAAGGCAGTGCCGAAGATGATCGCGGCCACGATTTTCTTGCCAGCGGGCACCGCTGGGGGCGGCTCGCTCGATTCCTTCACTGCTTTGCCTGGATCGATCATAACGCGGTGTAGAGGAGCATGGCAGCGGCGATGCCACCGATGAACATGAAGATGACGGTGAGCCACGAGCCCGCATTGAGCTGAAGCGTGCCGCTGATGCCATGACCGCTGGTGCAGCCGCCGCCAAGCCGTGCGCCATAGGCCATCAGCACGCCGCCCGCGAAACCAATAGCTCCCCGCAAGCCAATGCTGTCGCCGAAGCGATCCACCCACATCGGATGCAGCCATTCATTGCGAATCTCACCGCCCGTCCACGCAGCCAGGAACCCCCCGAGGATCGTGCAGAGGACGAATACGAACCCGTAGTTCACGGCCGGGGGTTTGGTCTGGTAATACTTCAACGACTCGGTGTGAGCGCGCGCGACGAGCTTGCCGATGAACCCCGCCACAGTCGCGTAGAATGAGGATGCGCCGATGGGCTTGTCCGCAAAATAGAAAGTCAGCCACGACAGCACGCCGATGCCCGCACCCACGAGATAGGGCGACCACGCGGCACCGTCATAGTCGGTCGCGTTGACGCCAAAATCCGCCGCGCTCGCGAGCGATGGCACCACGAACATCGCTAGAATGAGCCGCTTCATTATTCGCCACCTCCGCCTTCAACAGGGAACTTTGCTTTTTTCCACGCCTGCCAGCTTCCCGGCACATTGCAGACGCAGCTAAAGCCTTCCTGCTTGAGGATGCTCGTGCCGATACTGGCTCGGTAACCGCTGTCGCAATAC
>JANPIW010000015.1:0-2536 GCA_031425215.1 Verrucomicrobiaceae bacterium | reverse complement strand
GCGCACCTGAGCATTGGCAAGCGGACGGGCGAGGAAACGGTGGATGGCCTCATCGAGTTTGACCTCACGGCGCCGGAGGACAAGCCGCAGGTTTATGAGTTCGAGGTGTTTCTCGAAATGCCCGCGACGCTGGACTTCTGCATCGTGGCCACCGATGTCGTGGACCGCAGGAGCGGCGCTGCTTTCCGGAATGCGCTCGGCAGCCGGGCCGGGTACGTTTTCACACACAGCAGCGAGACCCTGCTCCTGAACCCGAACGCCCCACAGATGTTCGATGACAGAGGCAACGGCCTTTTCTCGACCGTCCTCCTCGACTGGATCGAGTGGGAAGGGCCCCTGCTGACGGAGGCGGAGAAGGCCCGGCGCAAGGGCCTTGTGCCTGCCGATGACGCGACACCCGAGGTCGTGGCGCAGCATCTGCAGCGCTTCGCCGAGCGCGCCTGGCGGCGGTCGGTGAACCAGGATGAACTGGAGGACTATCTGAAGTCTTACCGCGACGAACGCGAGGCTGGCGAAAAGCCCGCCGAGGCCTATCGCGTGGCCATGCAGGGCGTGCTGACCTCGCGCAATTTCCTCTACCTCGTCGAGGGCGAGCCCACGGCCCGCGAGCACCTCACCGACATGGAGCTTGCCTCGCGGCTCTCGTATTTTCTGTGGAGCTCGATGCCGGATGAAGCCCTGTTCACCGCAGCCCGGACCGGCACCCTGAACGGCGACGGATTGAAGAAGGAAGTGGACCGGATTCTGACGGACGACAGGATCAACCGCTTCGTGGACGACTTCTCGCGCCAGTGGCTGCAACTGCACCGCGTGGGCATGTTCCCGCCGGACAAAAAACTCTACCCCACCTACGACCGGTGGCTTGAAACCAGCATGCGGGACGAGCCCGTGGAGTTCTTCCGCGAGATGCTCGCGAAAAACCTGCCCATGGATGGCTTCATTGATTCCGACTGGACCATGGCCAATTCACGACTCTGCGACTTCTACGGACTGCCAGAGCCGAAAAACGATGGCTTCCAGCGCGTCTCCTTCAAGCCCGAGCATCATCGCGGCGGACTCCTGACCATGGGCGCGACGCTCGGCCTAACATCGGATGGAACACGCCACCGCCCGGTGCACCGTGGCGTCTGGCTCAGCGAGGTGATTCTGGGCAAGACACCGCCGCCTCCGCCCGCCAACGTGCCCGCCATCGAGCCCAATCCGCCGACAAGCCCCAAGGCCACCCTCCGGGAAAAAATCGAGGCGCACCGCGACAATGCCAACTGCGCCGCCTGCCACGCGAAGATTGATCCCCTCGGACTCGCCTGGGACAACTACGATGCCGTCGGCCAGTGGCGCACCCATGAAAACGTCGCAGCAGGCGTCGGCAAGAACCCCTTGATCAATCCCAGCGGCGAGATGCCCGACGGCCGCCCCTTCAAGGACGCCAACGGCTTCAAACGCCTGCTGATCGAGGACCACGAGAAATTCGTGCAAGCCTTCATCGAGCACCTCTGCACCTACGGCCTCCGCCGCGTGCTGACGGTCGATGACCAGGAAGACATCAAGGCCATCGTGGCAGAATCGAAGAAAACCCAGTTCAAGATTAAAGACATTGTCCGGAGCGTCGCCCTCTCTGAACTCATGCGGAAGCGCTAACGAGCCCCATCATTTCCACCACAACATTCTATGAACTACCTCTCTCAATCCTGGCTGATCGACCGCCGCCACGCACTTCGCGCGTTGGGCTCTTTCATTTCCCTGCCGCTCTTGGAATGCATGATACCGCTTCGCGCGTCTGCAGCGGAGAAAATCACCGCCACACCGCGCCGCAGCGCCTTCATCTATTTGGCGAACGGCGTCCATTCGCTGAACTACCAGATCACCACGCCGGGGAAGGACTACAAGTTCTCGCGGTCGCTCATGCCTCTGGAGAAGCATCGCCAGAACATCACTCCCATCAGCGGCCTGCATCACCCGGGAAGCCTCAGTCATCACCACAACTGCATCAGCGTCTGGCTGACGGGCGGCAAGCTCGGTCCTTCCGATAAGAACACCATCTCCGTGGACCAGAAGATGGCCGAGATGACCGCGCTGCACACTCGCACCGCGTCGCTGGAGGTCGCCATCACGCAGGAATCTCTCGCCTGGACCGCGGACGGGGTCCGGCTGCCCGCGATGCGTCGTTGCAGTGAGATCTTTGCGTCCATGTTCGAGGAACCAAAAGGCGGCAAAGCAGCCCAGCGGCGGGCCTTGCGCCGCAAAGGCAGCGTGCTGGATGACAACCTCGCCGAAGTGCGCCGGCTGGAGAAGAAAATGGGCACCCAGGACAAGGGACGCATGGATCAATACCTCACCTCGGTTCGCGAGGCGGAGATCCGCACGCGGCGGGCCGATGCGTGGCTGGACACACCGCTGCCTGCCATTTCCGACGCCGATCGCAAACGCACGGACCGCGATATCGCTGACACCATGGCCGGTGACTATTTCCGCACGGTCTATGACCTCATGGTGCTCGCGTTTCAGACGGACGTGACACGCGTGGCCACCTTCAGCC
>JANPIW010000014.1:0-3983 GCA_031425215.1 Verrucomicrobiaceae bacterium | reverse complement strand
GGCTCCGGCCTGGGCGTGGTCGCTGATGCTCTCGGCATCGAGACGCAGGTGTCATACGCGGATGTGCCGGGGCTGCCATGCTCAAAGGTGCCTGGTCACGCGGGACGTTTCGTGCTCGTGCGCATCGGCGGAAAGCCAGTGCTCATCGCGCAAGGGCGCAGTCATTTGTATGAAGGCCTCAGCGCGCATGAGATCACCGCCGGCGTGCGCTGCATGGTGGAACTGGGTGTGCGCAGGTTGGTGCTCACAAACGCGGCAGGCACGCTGAATGCCGCCTTCGCTCCCGGCGGCCTGATGCTCATCAGCGATCACATCAATCTCATGGGTGCCACGCCGCTGCTGGGCGGCGCGCATTTCCATGACATGAGCGAGGTGTATTCCAAGCCGCTGCGCTCCGTTTTTCAAAACGCGGCCCGCAGCCTCGGCATCACGCTGCACGAAGGCGTGTACGCCGCCATGCTCGGCCCGCAGTATGAGACTCCGGCAGAGATCAACATGCTGCGCGTCATCGGCGCGGATGCAGTGGGCATGTCCACCGTGCCCGAGGCGATCCAGGCGCGCGCGCTCGGCATCGAGGTGGCGGGCATCTCGCTGCTGACGAACTGGGCCGCCGGCATCCAGCCTGCGCCGCTGAACCACGCCGAGGTGGTGGAGATGGGCAAGGCGGCGGGCGCGGCGCTGCGGCGGCTGTTTGTCGCGGCGCTTGGCGGGTAGGATTTCGAGCTTGCATCTCGCAAGGCGGAAAAAATTTGCGCTGGCTTCGTGCTTTGTGCCACATAACCGCATGAACCACACGAACGCCGCCGATCCCGCCCCAGGACTATCCTGGATCGACGGGCTTGCGGACTTCCTCGGCAGCGAGACGGGCGTGGAGGCGATCCGGGTGAATCCGCATGATCGCACCGTGTCGGTGGCGATGCTGGGGCGGGTGGATGAGGCGCTGCTGCAACAAAAACTCTCGGAGGTGCTCAAGGCGCTCGATGCGCGCTATGCTGCGGATCACAAGACACCGACATCCGCCGATGCACCGCGCAAGACAGGCCGACTCAATGTGCGGCAGGCAGGCGAGATGGTGGTGCTGGAAAAACCAACGTGCCCCACGGCGCCGAAGCTCTGGCACTGGCGCGATTTCGAATGGCCGGAGCCGGAGGAGATCGAGGCGCAGAGCCGCGAGGAATGGCAGATGCTCGCGATCCAGGCGGTGATCTGCGGTGTGACGATGATCGGAGGCGTGGTGGCCGGCAGATTGTTCGATGCTCCGGTTTGGATCGTGAATTCGCTCTTCGGCATCTCTCTCATCGCCGGTGGCTGGGACGCGGCGAAGGATGCGTGGGAAAAAATCAGCGAGCGGCAGCTCGACATTCACTTTCTCATGCTCGCCGTTGCGGCGGGCGCGGTGAGCATCGGCGCGTGGGAGGAAGGCGCGCTGCTGCTGTTTCTTTTCTCCACCTCCGGCGCGTTGGAGCATTACGCGCTGCACCGCACGCATCGCGAGATCAACGCGCTGACGAAGGCCGCGCCCAAGCGCGCGCATGTCCTGCTCGCGGACGGGAGCATCGAGGACCGAGACGTCGCCGTGCTCAACGTGGGCGACACGATCGTGGTGAAACCCGACGAGCTTTTCCCGGTGGACGGCTCTGTTTTGTCCGGCAAGACCGCGGCGGATGAAAGCACGCTCACCGGCGAGGCGATGCCCATCGACAAAGAATTGGGCGCGGAGGTTTTCAGCGGCACGCTCAATCTCTGGGGCATCGTGCAAGTGCGCGTGGACAAGCCCGCCACGCAGAGCGCGCTGCAAAAAATCATCCACCTCATCCAGAACGCGCAGCACCTGCGCGCGCCGAGCCAGCGTTTCACTGACAAGTTCGGCACGCGCTACACGCTCATCACCATCGCGCTGGTGATCGTGATGTTCTTCATCTGGTGGCTCGGCCTTGGAGTGCTGCCGTTCCACAACAGCGGCGAGACCAAGAGCGCTTTCTACCGCGCCATGACGCTGCTCGTCGTGATGAGTCCCTGCGCGCTCGTGCTCTCCATCCCCTCCGCCATCCTCGCCGCCATCGCCTGGGGCGCGCGGCGCGGCATCTTGTTTCGCGGCGGCGCGGCCATCGAGAAGCTCGCCGAGGTGGACACCGTGGCGATGGACAAAACGGGCACGCTCACCGAGGGCGAGCTGCGCGTGGCGAAGGTGGAGAGCTTTCCTCCTGGAAAAGAAGACGAGGTGCTGCGCATCGCCGTCACTCTTGAAGCCAACTCGAATCACCCCATCGCCCGCGCCATCACGATGCACGGCAAAAAGAGCGGCATCGTTCCTGCGGAGTTGCACGAGTTTCAATCCATCACCGGCCAGGGTCTGCGCGGCCGCACGGGCGATGGAGTGAGCTATGTGGGCCGGCGCGAGCTGATGAAGGAGAGCGATCTCGGCCAATGGCTCGCCGACGTGCCCGAAGCTCCGCTCGGTTTCTCCGAGGTGTGGGTCGTGCACGAGCAGGTCATGGGCCGCGTGCTGCTCAAAGACGAAATCCGCCAGGGCAGCCGCGCCGTGCTCGAAAAACTCGCCGCCGAAAACGTCCGCACCATCATGCTCACCGGTGATCGTCGCGCCGCCGCCGCCGAGGTCGGTGCCGCGCTCGGCATCGCCGAGGTCCGCGCCGGATTGCATCCCGAGGACAAAGTCGCCGCCATCAAGGAACTCACCGAGCAAGGCCACAAAGTCGCCATGATCGGCGACGGCGTGAACGACGCCCCCAGCCTCGCCGCCGCCTACGTCAGCGTGGCCATGGGCGCGCGCGGCAGCGACGCCGCGCTGGAGCAGGCCGACGTGGTGCTCATGCAGGACAAGATCGAGAAACTCCTCTCCGCCCGCCACATCAGCAGCGTCGCCCGCAAGATCATCAAGCAAAACCTCGCCATCTCCCTCGGCTCCGTGATCATCATGGCCATCGCCTCCCTCTTCGGCATCGTCCCGCTCACGCTAGGCGTGCTCACGCACGAAGGCAGCACGGTGGTGGTGTGCTTGAACAGTTTGAGGATTCTATTTGCGAAGGAGTGACGGAGGGTGACGCTCTCGCCAATTCACTCACCTCTCAACAACATGCCTGTAATGCGTCCCTGGCTGTTAGTTTCAGTTCTCGCGGCAATGTCTTGCCTTGGTGGATGCCGCACAACTGCCCGCCAGTCGGCGATTTCCAGGGCGCTCCCCAAACCTGCTCCCCTTCCCGTCATCGAAATCGAGGGCCGCCAATCGCCGAATTATAGCGGGCTAACCAAGCAAGAGGTTGTGGACTGGCTCGGCTTTCCCACCAATGCTCATATGATTTCCACCAAGGCGAAAGGCGGTCCTGGCTTCGAGATTTGGGAATACTACCAGCGATCTCTGTCGGGTGAGGTGGAAGTCAAAGACATCGTCTTCGGAAACTCGACCGCAAATCTCGGCCGCGTTGTGACTTCGGCAATTGGCATCGCGCCCGACAGGATCATATCTGCCGAGAACCCAGAAGGCCTGGGGCAGATTTTTCAATACAACTCAGCACATGGTCGCTGACTCATGAGCGGCTTCTTGATAGCCTCCGATCATCTTAACTCCGATGCCGTCAAGCAATCTGAAATCGTGATCTCACTTTGATGCCAGGTTCATGGAGGCGCGCAGCGCATCTGTGGACTGCGGCAGCCTGCTGCCGCTTTCGCCAGCCAGCCCGCTGGCGTTGGATGCTACCAATGAGACGGGAGAGTGGCAAGCAATGGTGATGAAGCCATGGAACCGATGACGCCGGGCACCTTACGGATTTACCATCAGCTTCATGCCAGCGCTCTCGTCAGCAAATTTGCAGTGATGCGCTGCACGCGTGCGTCAGGTCCGTGCGGCCTGGAGTAATGACTCCACACTGGCATGTGGCCTGGTGGTTTGCTCATGCCTTGCGCCCACCAGATCGTGGCGGCGTTGAAGACAAAATTGTTTTTCGGCCCGGGATAAATCGTCGCAG
>JANPIW010000013.1:0-7116 GCA_031425215.1 Verrucomicrobiaceae bacterium | reverse complement strand
CCGTTGAAGTCCAGCGGGATGGCGACGTTCTGGATGCCGGAGAAGACCACGGCCGCCTGCGAGGGAAGGACGAGGGATGTGGTCAGCAGGAGGAAGGTGAGGAGGCGGTTCACGGGGAGTAAGGGTTCAGTGATGAAGGCTCACGGCGCGATGGTGAGGCTGATGCGGAAGAAGCGTGCCTTCTTCCCGGCGACGAAGAAGGGGTAGGGCACGCTGACGATCTGGTTCGTGCCGTCATCAGCCAGCACGGTGGGGACGGTGGCGCTGTTTGCCCACACGCTCATCGTGGCGCTGAACTGCGGCGTGTAGGTCAGCCCGGCGGCCATGTAGTCCTTGCGCCGGACAAAGAGCGCACGGAAATCCACGCTGTTGGTGATGGTCTCGAACGCCGTGATCGGCTGGCCGGTGGTGGTGATCGCGCCGCCACCAGCAAAGGTGCCGGTATAGACAAGCGCACCGCCGCCGCCGGGAGCGTAGCCGAAGGCAAAGGCTTTCAGGTTCTCCCCGGCGAGCGCACCCGGATCTGTGGAGACGCCGTTGGCGATGGCCCAGGCCTCATAGACGCTCTGGCCCGTGCCAGTGAGGGTGATGTCATAGGGTCCCTCATCGCCATCGTCATTGGCAATGGAGAGCGCGGCTGTCTTCACGCCGGTGCTGGTGGGTAGAAACTGCACGGTGAATGTCGTGGTGCCGGTTGGTCCGGCTACGGGTGAGGTGGGCTGCGCGGTCACGGTGAACATTCCCGCGTGAGTGCCACTCACCTCCACCGCAGGCGTGCCGCTCAGTGTCAGGTCGCCCGTGCCAGTGTTCTTGATCGTGAAGGTGAGGCTGGCATTGCCTCCAAGCACTACCGTGCCGAAGTCCTTGCTTCCTCCGTCGGCGATGACGGTGCCGACCGGCTGCTCCACGGCGATGTCCGGCGGGCCGAAGCCGTCGAAGGCGTAGGCTGCGCCTGCATCCGTGGCATCTTCGTTGGACGCCGGGCCTACCCCGCTGCCGCTGCCGTCCTCGCCCGTCGCGCCGATAAACAACGTCCCTCCATCTGCCGCCACCGAACTGCCAAAGCGGTCACCGGCCCCCGTGTTGGAAGCCTTCAAGTAAGCCTGCTGGCTCCAGGCCGTCCCGCTGCGCACGAACACATACGCCGCCCCGGCATCTGCCGCTGCTTCGTCGCTGGCCGGATTCACACCTGTGCCACCACCATCTTCGAGATTGGCCCCCACGATCACCGTGTCGCCCGACACCGCCACGGATCTGCCGAACTGATCATTGCCGCCGGTGTTGGATGCTTTCAATAGTGCCTGCTGAGTCCAGGCCGAGCCATTGCGCACAAAGACGTAGGCCGCGCCTGCATCGACAGCGGCTTCATTGGACGCTGGATTCACCCCTGTGCCACTGCCGTCTTCGAGAGTCGCCCCGACAACAAGGGTGTCGCCAGAAAGAGCGAGGGACTGGCCGAAACTATCGCCCGCACTTGTATTGGACGCTTTCAGAGTAGCTTGCGGTGTCCAAGTGGTGCCACTGCGCACAAAGACATAGGCTGCGCCGGAATCGACCGCCAGGTCGTTGGATGCCGGGTTGATGCCCGTGCCGCTGCCGTCCTCATCGCGGGCCGCCACAGCGATGGTGTCGCCAGACACAGCCACCGCAATGCCAAAGCGGTCCGTCATCCCGGTGTTGGAGGCTTTCAAGTAGGCCTGCTGAGTCCAGGTCGTACCGCTACGCACAAAAACATAGGCTGCTCCGGCGCTCGTCACGGCCTCGTTGCTGCTAGGGTTCACTCCCGTGCCACTACCGTCTTCCCCAACGGCCCCGACGACTAAGGTGTTCCCATCTATGGATACGATTCCACCGAATTGATCAAACGAGCCGGTATTGAGTCCCTTGAGCATGGCCTGCTGCGTCCACGTCGTCCCACTGCGCACAAAAACATAGGCCGCACCGGAATTACTAGCACCCTCATTTGGGGTCGTGATCACACCTGTACCGCTGCTGTCCTCCTGATGCACCCCCACCACTAGCGTGTCGCCAGCCACCGCCACCGCGCTGCCAAACCTGTCATCCGCCCCCGTGTTTGACGCCTTCAAATAGGCCTGCTGGGTCCACTCTGTCCCGCTCCGCACAAAGACGTAAACCGCGCCGGAATCCGTCGCGCTCTCATTGGGGGTGCTGTTCACCCCTGTTGTGCTGCTGTCCTCCAAACTCGCCCCGACGACCACTGTATCACCCGCTACAGTCACCGCGCCGCCGAACGAGTCACCCGCCGTGGTGAAGAAGGACTTGAGAATGCTCCTCGCCACTTTGGGATCAATCGTCAGCGGGTAGCGCGCGCCGCGCTCGTCCACCGCGAGGCGGAGACTCTGCGCCTGCGCGGTGAAATGCGCCGGGAGGATTTTCCCATCCGCATCCCACACCTTCAGCCCAGTGTAGTGAATGAGCACCGCGCCCTGCGCATCCACAAAGCGCACATCGCGGCCGTCCGGCTCGACGATGGGACGCAAGCCGCCGCGCACGGCGAGCTGGAAAATTAGTTCGGCATCCGCCGGACCGTCCGGGCGGTGCTGAACGGTGAAGCCATGCTCCAGCCCGCTCGTGTCATTGACAAACCACTCCTGCACCTCCGCATCCCATCCATAAGTAAGCCGCTGGCCCGAAGCCTGCACCGTCGGCACACCACCGATGGCGCGCTCCCGCCCCGCGAAACCGTAGCTCTGCAACTCCAGCCCCCACTGCCAGGTGGGATTTGAGATTTGAGATTGGGGATTTGAGATTGGCGAGGGCGTGGTCACGAAGCCGCGTCCATGGAATCGCGTGACCATGCGCTGCCCCGGATTGCGCGCCTGCCAGCCGCCCTCAACGGGCTGAAAGGCGTGCCGCCCGGCCTCATACGCGGCGCGGATGCTCGACCAGTCGGACTTGGCGAGGCCCTCGGGCACCTGGTCGGGCGAGGTGAGCTGCTGGGGCGGGGCCGCTGGCGCGGAATGACGGATGCCCAATGACAGCATGACGGCGAGGAGGGCAAGGGGGCGGAGGGTTTTCATAGTGCGATTGAGTGCAGGAAATGGGTGGGCTGAGGGCGAGAAGGCGGCGTTTTTCCCCGGCGGACTCCATGGGGGTAGAGCGCGGATACCCCGGGGGTGCGGGGGCGACTCTGGGGGAGTGCTGGCCGATCCCCTGAGGGTACAGCGCGGACCCCCTGGGGGTGCTTGGCGGACCCTGGGGGAGTGCGCGCCGGAGTCCCTGGGGGTCGAGGGCGGCTCCCGGAGGGTGCGGCGGCTGCCCTCGGTGGGTATGGAGGCGATTTATGGGGAGTGCGCGGAGGACTCCCCACGGCTCCGCTGGCGGGGGGCGTGGCCGCCATGCTGTAGGGCGGGTGTGTTCGGCGCGAAGGATGACCTTTCGCAGGGAGTGCGTGGCCCGCCGAACTACCCGCCTGATGGTGCGCACGGATGGGCCGTGGCGATGGCAGGCGCGAGTGCGTCCGCACCGAGGCGGGTAGTTCCGCAGGAGTGTTGTTCATGTCTTCATCACCGTTGGTGCGGAACACACCCGCCCTACGGCATGATGGCAGCGCACCGGCTGGCGGCCTGTGGGGGTGAAAAAGCTGGGTGTCCTGTGCCTCATGCGGCGTGAGGTGTTAGCTCCTGGTCCCAGACGGAGAACTTGCCGTCTGCATCCACGAGCTTCAGGTAAAGGGTACCGGTGGTGCCGACGGGGGCGCCGGAGAGGATGAGGCGGGTGGGGCCGGTGCAGTCGGCCACATCGACGGCGGTGACGAGTGCGCCGGCGGCATTGATCAGGCAGGCGGTGGGCCAGGGGGCGTCGGTGGTGCGGTCGCGGAAGTTCGCGCCATTGACCTCGGTGGTGCGGCCGGGGCCGACGGCGTATTTGTTGGCTACGTTGCCGGGGCGGGCGCGCACGCTGGTGACTTTGGGGGCGTTCTCGGCGGCTTCACCGGCTTTTTCCACGGGGCAATCGACACGCACCTTGTCGATCTCGTCGGGGTGGATGACGACGGAGTAGCCCAGGGTGTCGCGCACCTCGATGTCGCTCGGGTCGGGACCGCTGAGGCGCCCGCCGGACACGGGCTGGATGCGGAAGCGCCGCAGGATGAAATCGACCGGGATGCTCTGCCGGGTCAGCTCGACATGGAGGCCGGACATTTCGGTGATGACTTTTTCCACCTGCGGTCGGGTGAGGGCGCTGCGGGTGGCGATGGTGTCGAGGTACTCACCCTCCTCCATGGCCGGGCGTGCGGCGGGGCGGGAGGTGAAGAGGGCGGCGATGGTTTGGACGATGTAGCGGAACGGTTGCATATTAGTGGGCAGGTTGAGTGAGGCGAGGGAGATGGTGATGTGGCGGCGTGGTTTCGGTGAAATAGGTGCCTGATAGCCGGGTGTGCCGGGGGCGAGTTGTACGTAGTCGGCGTCGCCCGGCTCCAACAGCACCCCTTTTCCATCCAGGAATTTGACGTTGGGTGAGTCCATCACCACGCGCGAATCCTGCATGTCGAACCGGATAAAAATCATGCGGGCACATGGGATGATGCGCAGAGCGCGGTGATACGCATGACGGGCAGGGCACTCGGCGCGCAGACAGGCGTGCAGAGGGACATCGACACCGAGGCAGAGCCTCGCATGAGGAGTGTGGTCATGGCAGGATGAAGGTGAGCTGGTAGCACTCTCTGTCCTCATCTCGGCTGGTCGGGCACCTTTGCGGTGCCGCGCGGAGAGTCAAACACACCGCCTGTGAACGATGCGTGCTGTTTATAATGACTCGCGCGGAGGAAGTCGAGAAGATAATGGGGGGACATCAAAAAAACAGGGCGAGTCATGCGCCGGCAAGCGCCGCGCACTTTCCACCGAATCCGTTCTTGGCTCTTCAGTGTCCATGTGGCAAACTCCCTTCATGTCCCCCGCCACAAAAGCCTTCGCCTATCTCGACTCGCGCACCGAGCGCACGGGTGATGAGGTGTCGGCGGATGTATTCCGGTTGATCGCGAACAAGATCGAGGCTGATCCCGCGCTGCTGAATATTCCCTTGGCGAACATCGAGCGCTGGCTGGGGCAGGGGCACGCGGCGGCGAAGCGGCTGGCGCAGTGGCGTGAGTTGTTGTTAGAGGCACAGGGCTCGGCGGACGGGATGCGCAAGCTCCTGGAATTGCTGCGAGATCAATCGTGGGAGGCTGTGTTCTTCAAGGAGTTCGCGCCCACACCCGGCATCTTGACCCGGGAGGAAGTGGCGCGTTTTGCATGCAGCTCAGCACACTGAAATCGCTGGTGGAGGAAGTGAACAAAGTGGCCGCAGGGAGGCGCATCTTGTTGTTTGGCTCATCAGCGTTGCTGGCTTCGTTTCCAGACGATCCGCCTGCCGTGATCGGTGTCGAGCAAACGCTGGATGCTGACTTCTTTTTGGATCCCGATGATGAAGCGGTGCGCGACAGGCTTGTGGCTGCGTTCGGCAAGAACAATGCCTTCCATGACGCCACCGGTCACTACGGTGACTTTGTTGACCTCCGTCTGTCTGACGCATTCCCCGAAGGCTGGCGTGAGCGTCTCGTGCCGATGGCGGGCTTTGATAATGTCTTCGCGCTGGAGCCTGTGGACATGGCGGTGACGAAAGTCACCGCGACTGCGCGCACTCGCCTCAATCGACGGCTGGGCAGGGACAAGCGGGATCGCGGGATGAAGGACATCAACACCATCGTGGCGCTGCTCAAGGCGGGACGCATCGACCTTGAAGCGCTCAAAGCACGGCTGCACAAGATGGACTACGAGCCTGCGCTGATCGTGGAGTGCGGCGCGGTGATGAAGGAGATACTGGCGGCGGCGGTGTAGCAGAATCCGCCAAAGCATCCGCTGAACTTTCCATCGTGCTGGCTGCGTATGGTTGGGCATGACTCACCACTCTGATCAAGCCCTGAACCTGACCCGCCGCGCGCTCTTCGGACGCAGTGCGATGGGCCTCGGCGGTGTTGCGCTTGGTGGGCTGATGCAGCGCGAGGGTTTTGCATTGGCGCCTGATCCGATGGCGCCAAAGCTGCCGCATTATCCGGCGCGGGCGAAGCGGGTGATCTACATGCTGCAGAACGGCGCGCCGTCGCATGTGGATCTCTTTGACTACAAGCCGAAGCTCAAGGAGTGGCACGGCAAACAGATTCCGGATGAGGTGGTGGGCGGGCGGCGCTTTAGCACGATGACGGGAAACCAGACGGCGCGACCGGTGCTGGGGGAGATCAGCAAATTCGCGCAACACGGGCAGAGCGGCGCGTGGGTGTCGAGCTTCATGCCGCACACGGCGGGGATCGCGGATGACATTTGTTTCATTAAGTCCATGCACACCGGCGCGGTGAATCATGCGCCTGCGATCACGTTCTTTTTGACCGGCGCGGAGCAGGCGGGCAGGCCGTGCCTGGGATCGTGGCTCAGTTATGGACTCGGCAGCGACAGCGAGGACATGCCTGCATTCGTGGTGATGACCTCGCGCGACAAGGAGGCGAGCTGCGGCCAGATCTTCTACGACTACTACTGGGGCAGCGGGTTCCTGCCGTCGAAGCACCAAGGGGTGAAGTTTCGCGGCAATGGCGATCCGGTTTTGTACATCGCCAATCCCGAGGGCGTGACGCGCGAGATGCGCCGTGGCATCCTCGACGACTTGGCGCGGATGAATCAGATCAAGTTTGCCGATGCGGGTGATCCGGAGATCAACACGCGCATCGCCCAATACGAGATGGCGTACCGGATGCAGGCGAGTGTGCCGGACCTCACTGATCTGTCATCGGAGCCGAAGCACATCCTGGACATGTACGGCCCCGACGTGACGCGGCAGGGCAGCTACGCGTACAACTGCCTCATGTCGCGCAGGCTCATTGAGCGCGGTGTGCGCTATGTGCAGCTCATGCACGCGGGCTGGGACCAGCATCGGAACCTCAACAGCCAGCTCGTGATCCAGTGTAAGGACACCGACCAGCCGTCCGCCGCGCTGGTGAAGGATTTGAAACAACGCGGCCTGCTCGATGA
Organism: Verrucomicrobiaceae bacterium; assembly: GCA_031425215.1. Classification (GTDB taxonomy): domain Bacteria; phylum Verrucomicrobiota; class Verrucomicrobiia; order Verrucomicrobiales; family Verrucomicrobiaceae; genus JANPIW01. The sequence continues at coordinate 97 of JANPIW010000013.1, read as the reverse complement.
CACGCTCGTCATTTGGGGCGGTGAGTTTGGACGCACGCCGTTTTTGCAGGGCAACATCGCCGACACCAAGCAGTGGGGCCGCGATCATCATCCGTAT
>JANPIW010000012.1:0-19478 GCA_031425215.1 Verrucomicrobiaceae bacterium | reverse complement strand
GTCCATGAAGTCGCGGTCATGCGAGATGACGAGGATGGCGCCGGGGTAGTTTTTCAGGTAGTTGCGAAACCAGACGAGGGCGAGGAGGTCGAGGTGGTTCGTCGGCTCGTCGAGGAGGAGCATGTCCGGTTCCATGACGAGCAGCCGCGCCATGTGCGCGCGCATGACCCAGCCGCCGCTGAACTCTTTGGCGCGTCGGTGGAACTCCTCTTCTTTGAAACCGAAGCCGCGGAGGATTTTTTTCGCCTTGGCCTCGGCCTGCGGATCGTGGAGCGCGTCGTATTTGCTCTGCGCTTCGAAGTACTCGGGGTTTGACACATCGCCCTTTGCCTCCAGCTCGCGGAGAATTTTCTCGAACTCATCAAGCTGCCCGGCCTTGCCCGTGGCGATGTCGAGCACGGTCTCGTCGCCAACCGGCTCGCTCTCTTGCGGCAGGTAGCCCGTGGTGGTCCACTCATCGCGCACGACCTCGCCGGTGTCGGGCGTGTCGGTTTTTAAAATGAGGGAGAAGAGAGTGGACTTGCCCGCGCCATTCGGGCCGACGAGAGCGACGCGCTCGCCGTGATTGATCGTCATCGATGCGCCCGTGAAGAGCGCGCGGGTGTTGAATGTCTTGGAGACGTTGCGGAGCGTGAGCATGGGCGAATGGGGGCGCGCTGCATAGCACGAGACGGGACGGGGCGCAGTTGGTTTCTTTCCCGCTAAAACTTCGCGGACCGAATCACGCGCACGTCGGACTCAAAGGCGATCATGCAGTAGCGGGGGAAAAGCTCCTTCTCCACTCGCTCGAGAAGCGTCTGCGCGGCGGCGGGCTGGAGGACGATCTCGATCTGCACGTTGGCGAATTCCTTGATCTCTCCCGCGCGCTCGCCGCCCGCGCCGGTGCCTTCGACGGGGAAGTGGGTGCAGCCGTGCGCGCCGACCTCGCGGAGCAGGTTTTTCACGGAATCGAGCGCGTAGGCTTCTGTGACGATGGTGACGAGTTTCATGGCGTGGGTGTTCTTGATTTCAACGGTACAGATAACGGGCGATCTCGAGATAGATCGGAATGCCGAGAGTGATGTTGAAGGGAAATGTGATGGCGAGTGACGAGGTGAGATAAAGCGTGGGATTGGCCTCTGGCAGGGAGATGCGGATGGCGGCGGGCGCGGCGATGTAGGAAGCGCTGGCGGAGAGCACGCCGAGGAGCGTCGCGCCGCCGAGTTCGAGTCCAGCCCATTGACCGAGCACCACGCCGAGAGCGCCGTTCGCCAGCGGCACGAGCACGCCGAAGCCGAGGAGGAAGAGTCCGACTTTTCTCAGATCGCCCACGCGACGTCCGGCGACGACACCCATTTCGAGAAGGAAGAGCGCGAGAACTCCTTGGAAGGGCGTGACAAAGAATGGCTCTACTTTTTTCATCCCGGCATCACCGCACAACGCGCCGACGACGAGCGCGCCGACGAGCAGGAAGATGCTGCGGCCAAAGATGGCCTCGTGCATGGCGGTGCGCAGCGAGGCGCCTGACAGGGGGCCGCCGTCCTTCATCGCGAGCTTGCCGAGCACCACCCCCACGAGGATGGCGGGAGATTCCATCACGGCGAGAAATGCGGTGGCGTAGCTCTCGAAGGGCACGTCGATGGCCTTCAAATAATTCGTCGCGGCGATGAAGGTGACGGCGCTGACGGAGCCGTAGTGCGCGGCGATGGCGGCGGCATCCACGCCTGGGAGTTTTCCACCGAAGCGCAGCACGGGATACGTCCACAGCGGGATGAGCGCGCCGAGCACGATCGCAGCCAGACATGGCAGCCACACTTTTGCAATGCCCGCGTCCGCGATGGCGACGCCGCCTTTGAACCCGATGGCGACGAGCAGGTAGATCGTCATCCCGACATAAAGCGGCTCGGGAAACTTGAGATCGCTCTTTGTGAGCGCGGCGATGACGCCGAGCACGAAGAAAAGAACTGCGGGGGAGAGGAGGTTGGCCTGGATGGCGTGGAGGAGATCCATGAAAAAGAAGTTCTCAGTGCTTAGTGCTCAGTGGGAAGACCAGATCGGTGAGTTCAGAACTGAGCACTTCATTATCTCCGCAGTCATACCACCCCCTTCATCAAGGTGCTCAAACCCGCACCCTGCAGCTTCTGGCTCTGCTCGGTGATCTGCCCGGTGTACTTTTGCGCGAGGGCTTTTCCTTCGTCGAGCAGCGGGGTGTATTTGGCGCGCAATGTCTCAATGCCGAGCTTGCGGCCGCTGTCGTAATAGAGCTTCGCCAGATGACCGAGCGCGTAGGTGGTGGCGAAGGACATGGCGATGCCTGCGGCGGCATCGCCGATCTTGCCGCCGAGTTTGCCGGCGACGGTTTTGCCGAAGCCGCGCATGAGCTTGCGCGCAAAGCCCTCGAACACCTGCGAGGTGAGGCCGATGCCGACGGTGGCCATGAACTCGGCGATGGATTTGCGGTCGAGCGGGATGCCGCGCTGGTTGCCGATGCGGTACACCATCTTGGTCTGCAACGGCACGATGGCGAGGGTGGCCATGGTCTGCGGGAGCAGCTCGAGCGCGCCGGAGACGATGGCGTAGCGCAGCACCATGGCGTCGGTTTCCTCGTTCTGCCCGGGCGCGGTGGATGCGACGGGAATGGTGGCGAGCGCGGTTGACTCGGCATCGGCGGTCATCGTGGCGGTGGGCTGGAGTCCGAGCGCGGTGCCGAGGGATTGGAGGAAGGCTTTCTCGGCGTCGTTGCGCACATCATCGGCATCGCACACGCACACGGCCATCTCGTAGGCGAGCCGGCGTGACTCGGGTGTGAGGAGACGCGCGGCGACTTGCGTGGCATCGGGTTTGTTGAGGAGCACGTCCTGGTAGAGATGCGCTACATCGACCTCGTCGCTCGCGAGCGAGTCGGTGATCTTGCGGATCTGCTGGCGTTCGCGCTCGTGTTTGTCGCCGTCGGCAAAAGATGCGATGAGGCAGAGAGTGAGAATGGCTTCGGTTTCGGTCTGGGTGAGGGCAGTCATGATGTGGGGGCGGTTTTGCTTTTGGGAAAAAACTTCTCAAGCGTGGCGCGGGAGGGCGCGGGGGTGAGCAGGCTGACGAGCGCCATCCAGAAGGCGGAGCCGAGGCACATGAACATGACGGGCATGTAGCCGTGGATGGTGACGTTCATCGGCGTGCGCAGGAAGAGCGCGCCCAGTTCGGGGAAGATGGTAACGGGCGGCTGGCCGGCCTTTGGCGCGATGGCGTTCGAGTGGAGCTGCAACCACCAAAGGAAGGCCATGCTAACCACGACCCAAAGCACGGCGGCGAGCGCGCCCCATTTGTTGCTCCGCCGCCAAAAGAGCGCGGCGAGCATGACGGGCGCGAGCGCGGCGAAGCCGGAAAAGCCGAAGCGGATGGCGAGATCGAAGATGGATTTTTCGCCCTCAAGCGCGAGCGCCAGGATGTAACTGATGATGGCAATGGCGATGACGAAGATGCGCCCCATCCACACCTGCGTCTTCTCTCCGTACTTTTTCGCGCCGCCGTAATGCGCGAACACATCCTGGCTGAACATGGTGCTGAGCGCCATGATCTGGGAGTCGGTGGCCATGACGCAGGCCATGATCGCAGCGCCGAGAATTCCGGCCACGACGACGTCCGTATTGTCGCTGAGCAGGCGGAGGATGACGTCGTCGGACTCGCCGAGTTTCAATCCGGGGAACTGATGAGCGGCGACGATGCCAAGGAAGACGCTGGGCAGCCAGATGAGCAGGATGCAGATGGGATACCAGACGATGGTGCGCTTGAATGACGTGACCTTCTCCGCCGTGAGACACATGATGGCCATGTGCGGGAACATCATCGCGGAGAGCGGGATGAACGCGTAGCTGAAAAACTCCTGCGGCGAGATGCGTGCGCGGGTGAGCAACGCGGAGTCCTTCGGATCAGCGGCGATCTCGGCGATGATCTTGTCGTAGCCACCGAGATTGCGGGAGATGAGGATGAAAGCGACCGCGCCAAAGACGAGGAAGAGCACGGTTTGCAGCGCATTGACCCACGCCACGCCTCTCATGCCGCCAAAGAAAACGTAGAGCATGACGACGATGGCGACGATGGCACCGCCGAGCCAGTAGGGCACCCAGCCGTCGCTGAGACTGTTGAGCGTGTGACCTCCGCCCATCATGCCGATGACGACGTAGGGGATCATCATCAGCGCGGTGACGGCGAAGATGAGCGTGCCGATGCCGTCGCACTCCCAGCGGTCGCGGAAGTACTGCACCTGAGTCATGTAGCCGTGTTTCTTCCCCAGCGCCCAGAGCCGTGTGCCGATGAGAAAGATGGTGAGCGGAATGATGAGTCCCGACGACGAGGCCATGAGTCCATACACCCCGATGCCGCGTTGATACGCGAGGCCCGAGCTGCCAAGGATCGCGAATGCGGTCATGTTCGTGCCGAACACCGTGAGCAGGAAAACCCACGGGCCGAGCGAGCGGCTGGCGAGGAAGAAGTCCTCCTTTGAGCCGGTGCTCTTGCGGAATGCGAACATGCCGACGTAGAGCACGACGGCGAGATAGACGAAGACGACGATGGCGGGGATCATGAGCGCGGCTCCTTCGCTTCGGGTTTATCAGCCGCTTCATCGTAATCGAGATGCGCGGGCCAGGCAAAGCGCACGAGCAGCGCCATCGTGATGGCGGCGAGGACGGAGTAGCCGAGGTGATAGGTGAGCCCAGGCGGCAGCAGGCCGAGGAGCAGCGGCGTGGCCTTCGTCCAGTTCCACACGTCCTGATGGAGCGCGAAGACGATTATGATCCAGAGGGTGAGCAGCCAGTGGGTGGATTTCATGCGTGGGTGATCGCTCAAAGGCCCGCTCAATCCTCAAACGCCCGCACCAGATGCAGCGGGCGTTTGCTGCGGGCCAGCACGGCGGCGGCGACGGAGCCGAGGACGACTGACGCAAGACCCGTGCGCCCGTGGGTGGCGAGGCAGATCACATCCGCGCCCAGGCGCTCCGCTGTCTGGCAGATGGCCTCGGCTGCAGCCGGATGCTCGCAGACCTCGATCTCGACGTTTACGCCCAGGGATTTAGCTTCGTCGGGAATTAGGGCGCGGAGCTGCTCCAGAATGCTCGTGGCCGGCCCGTCATCATCAGTCTTGCGCAGTTTCTTCTTAGCGCGTGGGCTATCACTTTGGCCAGGTGCCACCACATGCAGCAGGTGAAGGGTGCCGCCGCTGGGCAGCAATGAGCAGGCGTGCGGAATGGCGCGGTTGCCCAGTTCGGAGAGATCGGTCGTCACCAGCACACGGCGGATTTGCGGGAAGGCCGTCTGCGCCGGCGTCGCCTTGGCGGGCACGACGAGGACGCTCATCGGCGCATGGTGCAAAAGCCCGCGCGAGGTGGAGGAATGCCAGAGGCGCGACAGGCCGTGCCGCTGATGCGTGCCGGTGACGATGAGATCAGCCTGCTCTTGTTGCGCGATCTGAATCAGATGGAACTCCGACCTGCCAAGTCCCGGCGAAACACGGATGCTCACGTCGCTCCCGCCCATGATGGCTGTGATCCGAGCTTTCAACTCACGCTCAAGCACGGCCTGCACTTCGGGGCGGTTTGCGTCCAGAGGCATCGGGCCGGGGATGCCGAGACGGGCCATCTCACCCACCGGCCAGTCCACATGCGCGACCACGATCTCACAGGGGCCGATGAGGCTGAGGTCTTTGAGATACGCGAGCGCGGCATCGGCACTGGCGCTGAAGTCATAGGCGCAGAGCACCTTGAGCGGCTTCTTTTGCCGCGCCCAAGCCACGAGCGCTTCCTCCTGCCGGACGACGAGTGTGGGCACGGGCGAGGCCTCCGCCACACGCTCGGAGACGCTGCCGAGCTTCCAGCGGTCATCCGTTCGGCGACCCAGGGATGCCAAGACGACCATCCGGGTACTGTCAGGCGAGATTTTTTTCACGATGGCCTCGTCCGCCGCGCCACCGAGCAGCTCGGTTTTGATGGGCAGCTTTTTTTGGCGCAATGGAACGGCCACTTCACGCAGCGCGTCCTCCCTTGCTGCTTCAAACTTCGCGAATGCCTTATCGGTGAATGGAAAGGCATCTGCCACGCTTGCTTCCGTGGAATGCAACACAAGCAACGTGTCATTGAGACGCGCGGCGATGGCGGCGGCGACGCGTCCGGCGCGGGCCGCGTTGTCGGTGAAATCGGTTCCGTGGATGATTGTTTTCATGGTGATGAGTGAGGCTTGTTTTTTTGATTTGAAATTCAGCCGACAGGTTTCTCCGCTGGAGGGGGGACATCGGCCATGTTGATGGCGGGGATTTTTTTCCTGGGCCACACGAGCGAGGCGATGATCGAAGAAACAAGCACGGCGAGGATGACGCCGAGGGAAACATGGGTGTCGATTTTATACTCCGTGTGACCCAGGAGCATCTTCACGCCGACGAAGGAAAGCACGACGCCGAGGCCGACCTTGAGGTAGTGGAATTTATCCAGCACGCCAGAGAGCGCGAAGTAGAGCGAGCGCAGACCGAGGATGGCAAAGACGTTCGATGTATAGACGATGAAGGGGTCCTTCGTGACGGCGAAGATGGCGGGGATGGAATCGACGGCGAAGATCACGTCCGAAACTTCGACAAGGAGCAGCACGACAAACAGCGGTGTGGCCATGCGGATGCCATTCTCGCGAACGAAGAATTTGTCGCCCCGGAAGTCGGTGGTGACGGGCATGAACTTTTTGAACCAGCGCACGACGGGATTGCGCTCGGGGTGAATCTCCTCATCGCGTTTGAAGATCATCTTGAGGCCGGTGAGGATGAGGAAGGCACCGAAGACATAGATGATCCAGGCGAACTTCGTGATAAGCACCGTGCCGGCCAGGATCATGCCTGCGCGCATGACGAGCGCGCCGATGATGCCCCAGAAGAGGACGCGATGCTGGTACATCGGCGGGACCGAGAAGTAGGAAAACAAGAGCGCGAACACGAAAATGTTGTCCACGCTGAGGGAGTACTCGATCACATAGCCGGTGAGGAACTCCAACGCCTTCTCCGGCCCGGCGTAGTGCGCGATGCCGAGATTGAAGAGCATGGCCAGGGTGATCCACGTCACCGTCCAGCCGACGGCCTCCTTGAAGGAAACGACATGGGCTTTGCGGTGAAACACGCCGAGGTCGAGCGCGAGCATGAGGAGGACGAAAACATTGAAGCCGATCCAGAGCCAGATTTGATCAATCATGAGGAGGTGTGAGTTGGGTGTTAGAGGGTTGTTGCGAAGAGCAGTGGCGTCAGGATCCAGCGGTGGAGGGTGGGTCACCCGCAGTCACCATGGCGGTGATCTTCGGCTTCCGCGGCCAGACAAGCGAGGCGATCACCGAGGAGGCCAGGACGACGACGATCACGCCGAGCGAGACATGGGTGTCGATCTTCCACGGCGAGTGGCCGAGGAGCATCTTCACACCGACGAAGGCGAGAACGACACCGAGGCCGACCTTGAGGTAGTGAAACTTGTCCATCACCCCGGCGAGGGCGAAGTAGAGCGAGCGCAGGCCGAGGATGGCGAAGACGTTCGAAGTATAAACGATGAAGGGATCGCTGGTGACGGCGAAGATGGCGGGGATGGAATCGACGGCGAAGATGAGGTCGGTGAACTCGACGAGCAGAAGCACAATGAAGAGCGGCGTGGCGTAGCGGACGCCGTTCTCGCGGACGAAGAACTTGTTCCCCCGGTAGTCGGGCGTCACAGGCATGAGCTTCTTGAACCAGCGGACGATGGGATTTCGCTCGGGATGGATTTCCTCCTCGCGCTTCACGATCATCTTGATGCCCGTGAGGATGAGGAAGACGCCAAAGACGTAGATGATCCACGTGTACTCCGAGATGAGCTTCGCGCCTAGCGCGATCATGATGGCGCGCATGACGAGGGCGCCGATGATGCCCCAGAAGAGCACCTTGTGCTGGTAGAGCGGCGGCACTGCGAAGTAGCTGAAGAGCAGCGCGAAGACGAAGACGTTGTCCACGCTGAGCGACTTCTCGATGACGTAGCCGGTGAAGAACTCCAGGCCCTTGGCATCGCCCATGTAGTGGGCGACGCCGAGATTGAAGACTAGCGCGAGCGTGACCCAGACGACCGTCCAGGCGATGGATTCCCTGAAGGTGACGACATGCGCCTTGCGGTGGAAGACGCCCAGATCGAGGGCGAGCATGAAGAGAACAAATACATTGAAGCCGATCCAGAGCCAGGTGGTGTCAGTCATTAGCGGGAGTGAAGGAGTGGGGTATGAAGATTGATTGGTTGTTATGTGGTCGGAGTGCTTAGTGCTCAGTTCGGAGTGAGGCCCGGTGCGGTCGCGCTCGACTGAGCACTTAGAACTGCACTCCTTCTCGAGTCAGCTCGAGCGCAGCAGCGGCGTCTGGTTGCGCTGGCGCTTCTGTTTGCGCGTGGCGCGGGTGCCGATTTTGCCGCGGAGGTTGTCCATCACTTTGTTGAAGGCAGCCTGGAGCGTATGGTCGCAGCCTTCCGCGAGGACATCGGGGCCGGGTGTGATGAGATGCACCTGCACCTGGAAGGCAGGGCTGGCATCGAAATCACGGGCTAGAGAGATTCTCGCCTCGTCAATCTGGAGCACGGGTTGGAGCGAGATGATCTGCTCCTCGACCCAGGTGTCGAGATCATTGGTGGAGCGCACGTTTTTGTGTTGGACGGTGATTTTCATGATGGATGGCTGCTTGCTGGGATGGTTCGGATTGATCATTCGCGTGAGCGTCCGGTGAGGAGCGGCAGCAGATGCCAGAGCAAATAAGCCAGCGAGGTGATGAAGGCGGCGACGTAGGTCCAGGCTGCGGCATTGAGGACTTTCCTGACGCCATCAGCCTCCTCGCCTGGGGCGATGAATCCGGTCTCAGCCAGCACCTGCGTGGCACGGCGCGAGGCGTCGAACTCGACGGGAAGTGTGACGAGATTGAAGAGCATGATCACACCCCACGCGGCGGCCATGAGCACGGCACCAGTCATGGGCGCGATCAAGCCTGTGAACATGCCGATGAGCGGCAGCCACATGACGATGTGATTGGCATAAGTGGTCACGCCGACGGCTGCCATGCGCCAGTGCAGCGGCGCGTAAGCCTGCGCGTGCTGGATGGCGTGACCGCACTCGTGAGCGGCGATGCCGAGCGCGGCGGGTGTGCGCCCGGAGAAGTTAGCCTCGGAAAGGACGAGCCGCTTGTGAGTCGGATCGTAGTGATCGCCGAGCAGTTCCTCGTGCGAGACGATCTCCACGTCCACGATGCCTGCGCGCTGCAAAATGCGCTGCGCCGCCTCGGCACCGGTGAGTCCGGAGCGGACGATGCCCTGGTTGTGACGGTTGTAGATGAGTTTGACCCTGGCGGCTGCCCAGAGGGAGAGCGCCATGGTTGCGATGAAGATGATCCAGATTGTCATGATGTTTTGGAGTTGGGTTTTGGTTTGTCTTTCGACACGCCGATGGTGCAGCGACTCCTCTCACGCGACGAGTATGCAGTTCCGAATGGACTCATAGGGATGGCCGAATAGTCTGGCCGCACATGGACTGGCTGAACTACCACCACCTGCGTTACTTCTACACCGCCGCGAAGGAAGGCAGCCTCTCGCGCGCCGCCGCGAAGCTGCACGTCTCGCAGCCGTCGATCTCCGAGCAGATACGCGAGCTGGAGATCGCGCTGGGCGAGAAACTCTTCCGACGCGAGGGCCGCAGCAATGTGCTCACGGACACGGGGCAGGTCGTGTATGGATACGCGGAGCAAATTTTCGCGCTTGGCCGCGAGCTGACCAACACCGTGAAACAAGGCCCCGATGCGAAGACGGTGCGCCTTTACGTCGGCGTGACCGACTCGCTGCCGAAGCTCGTGACGAACGAAATCCTCACACCCGTGTTCTCGATGCGCCAGGCGATCCATGTCATCTGCCGCGAAGGAAAACAGGAGGACCTCCTCGCGCAGCTCGCCGCGCACCGGCTCGACATCGTGCTGTCCGACGAGCCAGCGTCTAGCAGCACGAACTTCAAAACCTTCAATCATCCGCTCGGCGAGACCGGCACGGTGTTCTGCGCGGAGAAGAAACTCGGCGCGAGTTTGAAGCGCGGATTTCCCCGGTCACTCCATGGCGCGCCCGCGTTGCTGCCTGCGGAGAACACCACCTTCCGCCGGGCGCTGGACACCTGGTTCCGCGAGCACGACATTGAGCCGTGCGTGGTGGCGGAGTTTGAGGATCTCGCGCTCATGAAAGAGATGGCCGCCGATGGACGCGGCTTCATCGCCGTGCCTATTGTATCGGCGGATGACGCAGTCGCCCGCTACGGCTATCAGAAGATCGGCAAAGCTGAAACGTGCCGGGTGCGCTTTCACGCCACCACGGCGGAGCGGCGCATCGAGCATCCGGCGGTGGCGCTCATCACGAGCAAGGCGCGGGCGATGTTCGGGGCGTGAGGCACGGATGACGGAGGGTGGAAGCTGGAGGACACCCGTGTTGCAAAGGAAGAGCTGACAGCCTACCATCGCGCCATGCCTGCCATAGCTGACAAACGAGTTTCACGAAAGGTGACGCGAACTCCGCCTCGCATCGTCAAGCCGGTGATTGACCGGAGAGTAGTGCCAATGTCTGCCGCGGACGATGAGATCATCGTAGGCCAGACGAGTTGGGAGGGATACCTCGGGCTTGATCGTGCTCTGGAGGAGAGGGGCTACCGGGTGAAGTTCTTCAAGGGGGTCTTTGAAATCATGAGCATCTCATTCAAACACGAGGCTATTGACGGCAACATTGGAAGATTAATCGAAGCTTTCTGTCGATGGGCTGGGATCGACTATCAGATATGGGGCAGCACCACGCAGAGAGTCGAGGGTGCGGCGGGCGCAGAGCCCGACGAGTCATTCACTTTCGGCGAGGAAAAAAAGACCAAGCCTGATCTGGTCATTGAAGTGGGGCTGACTTCTGGCGGCATCGACAAGGTGGAATTGTGGAAGACTCTCGGTGCCAAGGAGGCGTGGGTCTGGCAGAACAATGAGCTGCATGGCTTTGCCCGCGCCAGCACGGATGAGGAGTTTCATCGCATCAAGGAGAGCTTGCTGCTGCCAGGCTTGCGGCTCGCGCTCGTACAGGAGTTTGCCCTGATGGAGCCGTCGTCGAAGGCGGTGCGCGAATTCAGCGCGAAGCTCGAAGCATCCCGCAAACGCTGATCGCCTAGCATCGCTCAAAGCGGGAAACATCCGCGCCGAGCCGCGCGTTTGTTCCCACCTATGATGAAAACAATCTTGTGCGCGATGATGATGCTGGGCGTGATGCCGGGGGCGGTGATTATGGCTCAGGCGGAGGCGAAGAAGCTGCTGGTGGTGACAGTGACGACGGGCTTCCGCCACAGCTCGATCGAGACGGCGGAGAAGGTGCTGGAGAAGATCGGCGCGGAGTCGGGCGCGTTCACGGTGGATTTTGTGCGCCAGCCCGAGGGCCAGCCGAAAAACCCCGGCAAGCCGCCAGCGCGTGATGAGAAGAAGGACACGGACGAGAGCTTCACGAAGAAGAGCGAATCATACAGCCAAGCTCTGGCTGACTTTAACGAGGCGAACAAGACGTGGGGCGACAAGATCAAGGCTTACATGACGGAGAAGATGGCAATCGAGAAGATCAAGGCCTACGACGGTTTTGTGTTCGCGAACACGACGGGGGATCTGCTGTTCCCGGATCGCGAGGGTTTCATCAACTTGATCCGTGAGGGCCGTGGCTTCATCGCGATGCACTCGGGATCGGACACTTATCATCCGTTCCGCGGCTACATCGACATGTTGGGCGGCGAGTTTGAGACGCATAAGGCGCAGGTGGAGATCCAGCCCATCGTGCATGACCGCGCGCATCCGGCGGCGAAGATGTTCCCCGAGGGCTTCAAGGTCTTCGATGAGATTTACATCATCAAGAGCTACGACCCGAAGCGTGTGCATCAGCTTCTCGGGCTAAACGCGCATCCGAACGACAATACGCCGGGCTACTTTCCCGTGTCGTGGACGCGCGAGGAGGGGAAGGGGCGCGTGTTTTACACCTCGCTGGGTCATCGCGAGGATGTGTGGGATCCCGAATGGAAGGCGGGCATGAAGGACCGCAAGAACTCGCCCGAGATCGCGAAGACGTTCCAGGCGCACATCCTCGGCGGCATCAAGTGGGCGTTGAAAGCGGAGTAATCCGTCCGCGCCCAAGATTTTGCTGGCGCGGCGGCGCATTCATTTGTCTCTTGGGCGCGAAATGCAACCTGACCTGCTGGCTGAGAGAGATCGTGCGCGACGTGTGCGCCAGATGCGCCGTGCGCGTCTGCAGTTGGTGTTGCTGCTGGCGGCGATCATCGGGGGCACCATCCTCGCCTTCATGACCGCCAGCCGCGAGGGATCTGTGCCAGCGAAAGAACCGGCGGCGCCATCCGCAAAGCCGAACCTGCTCATCGACCCCGCGCCTGCGCTCCCAGTGGGCAGCCAGCAACCCGCGCGTCCTGCCATTCCCACATCGCCTCCTCGTCCGACGCCTCCGCCACCGGAGCCAGACCCCGGCAAGACGGCCGTAGAGCATCCCGCGCCTCCGGCATCCCCCGAAAAGGACGCTCCCGTGACACCGCCTTCCGCCCGCGAGGTGCTCTCCGGCATCGGCATTGCCAGCAAGAGCAGCGCCACATTGCTGCCAAAGATATCCGAGGCGCGGGATGTGATGACACGCCTGGCCGCCGCCACCACGCTGGCTGCAAAAAAAGAATGGATCATTGAGAAAGCCGGTCTCGACGACCGGCTGCGGGAGTATTACGAGGCGCGCGGAGGTGTGGACCCCGTGCTCGGCGAGAAGGAGGCCGACTATGAGGAGACCGTGCAAGGCGCGCGCCTTCTCATGGTGCGCTATCGTTGCCCGAGGGCGGTCGGCGGCTCGCTCCTCACGGCCTTTTATCGTGACCCATCCGGCAAGGTGCGGCTCGACTGGGAAAGCTTCGTCGGCTACTCGGCCATGAGTTGGACGCAGTTTCGCGAGCAGCGCCCCTCCGGCCCGCGCGTCTTCCGGGTGTTTGCCTCGCCCGACGACTACTACAATTACGAGTTCACTGACGCGCAAAAATTTCTCAGCGTACAGTTGCGCGTGCTCGACAGCACAGAGGTGGTGAATGCCTTTTGCGAGATGCCCGGCGACTTGGCCGTCGATCTCAAAACCAAACTCGCCAGCGCGCCAAAGACGGGAGATTCGCAGCGCGCCTGGCTGCCCCTGATCGTGCGCATCGAGTTCCCCAAAGAGGCCCAGTCCGATCACTGCGTTCACTTCCGCGGCATCATCCAGGACGACTGGCTGAACCTGCATCCCGACGTGACGCAGTGAAAAAAGCCCGGGGCAGAGCCGACCGGCCTTTTTTAAATTGAACGTGACGCTGCTGCCAAACAACCTACCTTGGCTGCCCGCCAGACTTTTCGCCCATGCTCTTCAAGCAGGACATCGACCCGACAAAGCAATCGGAGCCATCAAAGCTCCTGCGCCCTTTCATTGCCGCGTGGCACTGGCTGGCGCCGCCGTCACAGGCTCACGCCGACCGGCAGACTGAAACCTCGCGCCGGTTGCGCGCCGCTCTCATCATCGCCGTCGGTGGCGGCTTTATTTTCACCGCGCTTTTCAAAGGACGCGACTTCCGTGATGCGTGGCGCGACTGGCGGGCAGAGCGCCTCGTCACCGAGGCAAAGCGCCAGATGGAGGAGGGCAATCCGATCAACGCCTTCTTCAACGCGCAGGAGGCATACACGCTCTCGCCCAAGAATGAGAACGCGCTACGGATGAACGCGGAGATCCTCGTCCAAGGCGGAAGAGAGGAATCGCTCTATTTCACGGAGGTTCTCGAAAAAGAGGGCTACGCCACGACGCGGGACCGCCAGCTCCGCGTGAAGGCATTCATCAAGCTCAACCGGACCAAGGAGGCGTCCGAGCTGCTGGAGAAAATCATGCGCGACTCCCCGCCCAATGACGAGATGTTCAAGCTCGCCGAGGAGGTCTGGACGGGAAAACAACAGGGCACCACCATCGTCCGCGTGCTTGGCGAGTATTGCGCGCAACATCCTGACGACCTCGAAAGCGCGTTGCGCCTCGCGCGCTTTCAGATCGCCTCGGATGATGGCCCTGAATTTGCGCACGGCCTTTCCATCCTGTGGAAGATGGCTGCCAATGACGATGACATCGGCCTGCGCGCCATCGAGACGCTCGACAGCGTGAAGGACATTCCACCCGAGGATATTGGCCGTCTCGTCACGCGGCTCGAAGAGCATCCCAAGGCCGATGCGCGCCATTACGTCGCCTCGCTCAAGCGCCGCATCCAGATGTCGCAGTCCAGCCGCGCGCGCCTCATCTCGGAGGCGGTGAAAAAATACCAGTCCGCCAGCCGTGCCGACCGCGTGCCGCTCGTGCGCTGGCTGGTCGAGGAGCGCGAGTTCCTCCATGTCGCAGCGCTCGTCGATGAGGAGGACGCGAAGAAGGAACAGCAGCTCCTCGAAAACTACCTCACCGCGCTCACCATGCTGGGGCGCAACGACGATCTCTTGCGCATCGTGAATGACCCCGCCATCGCGCCCATCCTGCATCCCGCGCTCATCGCCTTCTATCAGGCACACCTTGCTTTTGTCACCGGCAAACCCCGCGACATCATCCGCGAGCGCCTCATCATCGCAAAGGTCGCCGCCGATGACGAGAAGCGCGGCATGATGCTCATGGCGCTGGGCGACTACTGCGAGAAGCGCCTTTTCCTCGACGTCGCCGAGGATGCCTACAAGGCCGCCATCACGCACATGAAAACCGAGCGCAAAGGCTATGAGGGCCTCATCCGCTGCACGCGCGGCAACGGCAACACCGATGGCATGTTAGCCGCCACGCGCGCCGCCAAGGAGCGCTGGCTCGATGACGATTACTTCCTGGAGCAGTACTTTTACGTCAGCCTCGTCGCGGGCCGCGAGGTCGAGCTGTCACTCGAGCGCTCCCTCGCGCTGCGCGAGAAACGTCCCGAGGACTCCGCCACCAAGCTCACGTCCGCCCTCGGCTACTACCGCATCGGCGATCTCGACATGGCCATCAACCACCTCCAGGGCATCGACCTCAACAAATGCGACCTCGGCCAGCGCGCCGTTTTCGCCTTCCTCGCAAAGCTGGGCGGATTTCAGGAAGCCGTCGATCGCACTCTCCAATCCATGCCCGCCAATCCACAACTGCTCCCCCAGGAAATGCATTTCCTCCTGGAGGCGAGAAAAAGCGTCGTCATCCCAAAGGAGACGGCGTCAGGTCCGTGAGGTAAGCCTCGCTCACGCGCCCGGAGCATCCGCCACCTGCAAGGGCTGATCCACAGGCTGTGATTTGGTCCTGCGTTCACTCCACGCGAGGATTATCCCGTAAATCAGCAGCACGCCCTGGCTCAGCCAGTAACCGTAAATCTTCGGCCACGTCCCGTCCGTGAAGCCATACGCGTGCAAGCCCACACCGAGCTGGTTCACGCCGAACCAGGAAAAAATCACGATGCAGCCAAGGATCAAATTGCAGCAGTGCAGGCCGATCTCGCGGATGTAACCGCCCATGCGCGCGTGCAGGATGACGAGGCACATCAGCACAATCATGAGCGCGCCGTTCTCCTTCGGATCCCAGCCCCAGAAGCGGCCCCACGAGTAATTCGCCCAAATGCCGCCGAGCACCGTGCCCACCAGCGAGGTGAGCAATCCCGCCGCGATGAAGCCGTAAGCCACGCGCGTGTGGAAGCGTCCTTCATCCGAGCCGGTTTTAAACCTGCCGAAAACGCGCTGGATGAAATAAATCATCGAGATCAGCGCCGCCACCATGCACGCCGCGTAGCCGAGATTGATGATGGGCACGTGCGTGCTGAGCCAGAAGTTTGTGATCAGCACCGCCTGCAAAAGCTGCAGCGTGTCCGTCGCCTCCGATGCCTCGAACTGGATCGCGAGAAACATGCATGCGCAACCGCCGATGGCCGCCACCAGCAGTCCCAGGCCGCGCCGCGTGATCCACTCCGCGATCATGCCGAGCAGCGCGCACGACGCACCGATGAAGAGGATCGTCTCATACAGTGTCGTGATCGGCGGACGCTGCATGATGATGCAGCGCACGATCACGCCGGTCACCGCCAGAGCCGTCGCCGCGCCCAGCAGCAGCCACGCCCCCACTTTGGAGATCGACTCAAAGCGCGATCCCGGCGCGATCCACATCAGCGTCACGACGACGAAGCCCACCAGGAAAAGCCACTGCGCGTAGAAAAAGTAATCCGCCCGCATCGAGTGCCGCTCCAGCGCCACATGCCGGCCCTCGCCACGCTCCGCCGCCGCGGCCTGGATTTTGGTGAGCAATGTCTTCGCCGTCTCTTTGAATTTGGCCGCGTCGGGCAGCGCGAGATACAAGTCTTCGTACATTGCTAGCCACGCGAGATTCTCGGCGCTCACATCTTTGTCGCCGTTGATCGCTTCAAAGATCATTCCGGGGCCGCGCCAGATTTCGTCCGCTTTGTCCGCAGCCGGGAAGAGGTGGAGCTGCAGCTCCGCATTCCCGTTCATCATCGCGCCGAGCGCGCTTTTTCCCAGATCACGGAACCACGGGATCTGCATCGGCGCTCCTCCGCTGCGGATGGCGGCGGCGAGAGCGTTCAGGCTCTTGGAGAGACGCACCGGCTGTGTCACACCTGGCGGCAGCCCCTCGCTTTTTCCGCCGAGCGGTGTGCGGATGAAATCGAAATGACTCATGATCATCTCGTAGTTCAGGAAATTCTCGCCGAGCTGCACGATCATGCGCTGCTCCGGTGTCTGCTTCTTTGTCGGCAGCTCGCGATACTCGCCCATCTTCTGCATCAGCAGCTCACGCGCAGGCTCGATCTCGGTGAAGGTGTATTGATCCCGCTTCGCCTTCATCTCCAGGCCCAGCTCCGCGATGGCGGAAGAATTGTCCACTTTGAAAAGCGGCACGGTCTTCGCGATGTCGGGACGGAACCAGCTCATCAGCAGCCACTCCGTCGCGCTGAGCCTCACGGGCTTGCCGCCTTCCTTCGTGATCGGCTTCTGCGTCGCAGGATCATTCAGTGGCTTGCCTCCCATCTCGCCATCTTCCGTGAGCCAGATGCTGCGCCGCGCGCGGAAGCGCAGCAGGCGGTAGCTCGCCAGATTCTCCAGCGGCTTGATGCGGCCGGACTCCTGCACTGGGATGGACGCAAAAGTCTCCACGACTTCCTTGTCGCGAAACAAATCAAGCGGCGGCAGCTCGGCGGCTGGCATCAGGCCGCACAGGGCGAGCATTGAGATGAGAATGGGGCGAGTTTTCATGTTGGTTTTAAAGCAGCTTCCACATGGCGACGATGAAGAAGATGGCGACGCTGCCCACGGCCACAGCGGCGGCGAGCCACTCGTTCCACTTCATGCGCCGCGCCAGCATCATGGAGAAATGAATGAGCAGGCCCACGGCCACAATGATGCACGAGATCAGCGGCCAGTGATCGGAAGGATTCTCCACGATCTGAAAGCCTGACCGTTTCACCCCGCTGCGGTCACGCAGCCCGTCGTCGAAGGTGCTTTGAAAAACCGCATAGCCCTCGCTGCGCACCGGTTCGTTCATCGTGATGACACGCTTCTCCTCGTGCGTGCCGGTGATCTTCGTCACCTTGCTCGTGAAACGCCGCGCGCGCTCCGTGCCGGGATGCTTTTCCTGCTCGGTGTGATCGAGGCGGACGGCGAAGGGCAGCCTGTAAGTGCGATGCCCGAGCGAGACGAGATACTTTTGGCCACCCATCGTGACCGTCCAAGGCGCGGCTGCGAACTCCCAGAGGATTCCTTTTTGTTCCTCGCCGGATTTCTTGTCCTTAGCGACGACGACGCACGCGCTTGCCAGTGTCTCATTTGCGAGCGCCGCGCCAGAGGCGTCGAGCATGCTGATCTCCTGGATGAAGTAGCCGTCCACCGCGTCGGTGCGGCTGGGGTCGGTGTTGCGTTTCGGCGTCGCGTGCTGCTTCCAGTTGGTCACCATCAGGTCAAAGGGCAGGCTCTCATGCGTGAAGGTGCGACCCTTTCCAGGTTCGAGGTCGCGATACATCTCCTCGCCGATCACCAGCGCCTTGCGCTCCGCAGTTGCCTCCGCCGGCGCCTTCTCAATCTCGATCACGCGCTCATGGAAGCCTTGAAACTCATCGCTCGTCTGGCCTTCCGCCAGATTCAGGCTGCCGTCCTTCGCAAAGTGATAGCTCACCGCGCCCGCCGCGATCATGAACAGGATCGCGAAGTGCGAGATGATCACGCCGATGGTGCGCGGAGATTTGCGGATGCGGACGATGCCGCCGCAAAACAGGTTCACGAACAGCATCGCCATCAGCGTGTAACCGCCCGGCACGATGTAGAGCGGCAGCGTCACATTGCCGATGTCCCAATACGCGTTCAGCGCCAGCGCGCGCCAGCACGCGCCGATGTCGATGCGGTCGATGAACACCGACTCAAAGTAACGCGCCTGGCTGGCGACGAGGCCATACTCCGCCTGCTCCAGCGTGCCGAGCAGCGTGATGAGCAGCAGCATCGACAATGTGAAGGTCGCCAGGCCGAAGCTGGTGAGGAAGGCGAAGATTTTCGCAAGCGGAGATTGAGATTGGGAGTTAGCAGACACGATGGGCTTGATTGGATTGGTGCTCGGTGGATTGCCGGAGGTGCTTCACGCTATTGTTTCATCAGCGTCTCGTTCGGTTTGATGGACTGGCAGAAGGCGTCAAACGCAGCCGTGTTCTGCTCCACGAGCGCCTTGGGTCCGGTGAGCTTTACAAAAATGGTGGCCTGCTCGGTGGAGTGAATGAGACCGAGAAGCCGGTAGCCTTTCTTCGCATCCTCGGCGCCGAAGCTCTTGAAGTCGCCATCGAAGGCCACAAAGGTCGCGTCGCGGTTGAAGAAAGGTTTCTTTTCCAACTTGGCGATCTCATCCGCCGTGTAAGCCTGCGCGCTCATTTGCGTGCGCCAGCGGTTCACATTGGCCTCCAGTCCTCCGGCATTGCCCGGCATGAGCGAGATGTAGCACTCGCCCTCCTGATTTGGACCAAAGCGCAGATCGAGCGTGCGCATCCCGCTAGGGTCAGGCGTGGCGGTTTCACTCCAGCCCTCGGGAATCGTCCACGTCAGCAGATTGCGAAGATTGGGCCGCTCTTCCTCGCGTGCATCGTCAAAGAACCGCGTGGAGCTGGGGATGTCGATGTTCGGTTTTCCAGCGAACTTCGAGATGGCTCGCGTCTCTGTGATCTCCATCCGCTCGTCGAGTTTTTTGCACGATGTCACCGCGATGGACGCGGCGATCACGAGCGCGACCTGAGGCGACGTTGAGTGATTGATGATGCAGGCAGTTTTCAAAATCATGCGGGCACCTCTAACGCGCGCCTCTTGCGGAATCTTGGGTGATGGATCGGTAATGAGGGGGTTTTCCGAAGTCATGCGGTCAAAGGTGAAGAACGCCTCTAAGGGCTGATGGGGTTGGGGGTCAATGC
>JANPIW010000011.1:0-29467 GCA_031425215.1 Verrucomicrobiaceae bacterium | reverse complement strand
AGCAGGACAAGCCATTGTTGGGCAGCGAGGAAGCCGTGCTCACCGACGCGCCCCATGTGCCGCCACCGATCACGCGCGATCATCCGACAAGAGTCACGATCAAGCTCGAGGTGCAGGAGCTGGTGAAGCGCATGGCCGACGGCGTGGACTACACTTTCTGGACCTTCGGCGGCAGCGTGCCCGGCAAGTTCATGCGCATCCGGCAGAATGATGAGGTGGAGTTTCATCTGATGAACCGCCCCGACAGCAAAATGCCGCACAACATTGATCTGCACGCCGTCACCGGCCCGGGCGGTGGCGCCGCAGCGTCGATGACAGCGCCTGGACACGAGTCGGTGTTCTCGTTCAAGGCGCTCAACCCTGGTCTTTATGTCTATCACTGCGCCACCGCGCCCGTGGGCATGCACGTCGCCAATGGCATGTATGGCCTCATCTTCGTCGAGCCGATCGGCGGGCTGCCGAAGGTGGACAAAGAGTACTATGTCATGCAGTCCGAGTTCTACACAAAGGGGCCGTATGGCGAGGCGGGCACGCAGCCTTTCAATATGGAGAAGGCACTGAGCGAGACGCCGGATTACGTCGTGTTCAACGGCAGCGTCGGCGCGATGGCGGGCGACAAGGCGGTGCCCGCGAAGGTGGGCGAGAAGGTGCGCCTGTTCGTCGGCAATGGCGGCCCGAACCTCACCTCGTCGTTCCACGTCATCGGCGAGATTTTCGACAACGTGTATCTCGAGGGCGGCGTGAAGGCGGCGCAGCATCAGGTGCAGACGACGATGATCCCTGCGGGCGGATCGTGCATCGTGGATTTCGGACTCGAGGTGCCGGGCACTTACATCCTCGTCGATCATTCGATCTTCCGCGCGTTCAACAAAGGCGCGGTGGGCATGATCAAGGTCAGCGGCGAGGAGAACAAGCTCGTGTACTCCGGCAAGCAGGACGACCGCATCTACCAGCTCGAAGGCGGCGCGATCCAGACCATTCCGCAGCTCGCCACGCAGCAGCCGCCTGCGGCGAACAAGGAGGAGCGCATCGCGCGCGGCAAGATCGTCTATAACACCGTGTGCTTTGCCTGCCATCAGCCGGAGGGCCAGGGCATCCCGAAAGCCTTCCCGCCGCTGGCGAAGTCTGATTACCTCAACGCCGATCCGAAACGCGCGATCAGCAATGTGCTGCATGGATTGCAAGGCAACGTGACGGTGAACGGCGAAGTGTACAACAGCATCATGCCGCAACTCGGGCTGAACGATGAGCAGGTAGCGAATACGCTCACCTATGTTTACAACCAGTGGGGCAACAACGGCACCGAGGTGCTGCCCGCGATGGTGAAGGAAGTGCGCGCCACCCCACCGCCACCCACCGCTGCCGGAACAGGCGCGGGCGAATGACGATCATGCAACGCGCGCTCCGTAGAACGATCCTTCCAAGTCTGCTCGCCGGCCTCCTGCTCGCGATGCCATGCACGGCGGACGCTGTGCCGCCCGGCATGATGCTCATCCCCGGCGGCGAGTACACGCCGCTCTACGCAAAGGAAGCGAAGCGGCGCAAAGCGGAGCCGTTCTTCATGGACGTGCTGCAAGTGACGAACGCGCAGTTCCTCGAGTTTGTGAAGACACATCCGCAGTGGCAGCGCTCCAAAGTGGGGCGCTCGCTCGCAGACAAAAACTATCTCGCGCATTGGGCCGACGATCTCGATCTCGGCGGCAATGCGCCCGCCAGCGCGCCGGTCACGCATGCCTCATGGTTTGCCGCGAAAGCATTCTGCGAATCGCATAACAAGCGGCTGCCCACGCAGGACGAGTGGGAGTTCGTCGCGCGCGCTGACGCGACGCGCATTGATGCGAGCACTGACCAGGCGTTTCTCCGGCAGCTTCTCGAATGGTATTCCAAGCCCGCGACCTCGGCGCTGGAGGATGTGCAGTCAGGCATCAAAAACATTCACGGACTGCGCGGACTGCATGGCCTCGTCTGGGAGTGGGTTCATGATTTCAACTCCACCATGATCGTGGGCGACTCGCGCGGCGACGGCTCGCTGGAGCGCAAGCTCTTCTGTGGCGCCGGCTCGCTCCTCGCCGCCGATGTGAGCAATTACGCCGCCTTCATGCGTTACGCGCTGCGCAGCAGCTTGAAGGGCGATTACTGCGTCGGCAGCCTCGGCTTCCGCGCGGCGAAGTCCGTGAATGAAACGGCCCCCGCGCTGGTGACGACCGCTTTCACCACCATCTACGATCTGCCCGGTGAGTGGCGCACGCAGGATGACCGGCCTCTCGCGCTCGATCAACTGCGCGGCAAGGTGCGCATTATCACGATGGGCTTCACCTCGTGCAAATTCGCATGCCCGCGCATCATCGGCGACATGCACCGCATCGAACAGGCGCTCGGTTCCGATGCCGATAAAGTCGGCTTCGTGTTTTTCTCCTTCGACACCGCCGCTGATAATCCTGCGAAGATGAAAGCCACTGTGTCCGAGAACAAACTCAGCACCGACCGCTGGACATTCGCCGTCGCGAATGATGAAGTCGTGCGCCAGCTCGCCGTCGCGCTGAATTTCAAATTTGCCACCATCGAAGGCTTCCTCACCCACTCGAACCTCATCGCCGTGCTCGATGAAAGCGGCAACGTCATCCACCGCGAGGAAGTGCTCGGCGCTGACATCGAGCCAGCCATCAAAGCCGTGCGCGCCCGCCTCGCCAAACCCTGATCACCTCCCGCATGAAAATCACACTGCTGCTCATCCTCGCCATCGCCACCATCGCGCGAGCAGGCACTCCCGCCGGCGATAAGAACGCCGCGCCCGTCCAGCCCGCCGCGCCGCCGAACCCGCTTTCATTCGCCGACGGTAAAATCGTGTTTGGCATCGAAAACCAGACGCGTTTCGAGTTCCGCGAAGACAATTTCGATTTCAACAGCGGCCTCGACACCGTGAATGACGATGCCTGGCTGCTGAACCGCTTTCGCCTCTCCATGCAGCTCAAGCCTGCGGAGTGTCTCACGTTTTATGTGCAGGGCCAGGACGCGCGTGAGATCGACAGCAACCGTGCCAACATCCCCGGTCTGCTCGGTGCGGAGGGTGACAATCCATTCGACATCCGTCAGGCCTACATCGAGATCGGCAGCGGTGCGGGCCTCTCATTCAAGGCTGGCCGTCAGGTGCTGCAGTACGGCGACCAGCGCCTCATCGGACCGCTCGAGTGGAGCAATCTCTCGCGCACCTTCGATGCCGCGAAGCTGCGCTGGGCGGGCGCCGACGGATTCTGGATCGACGCGTTTGTCTCGTCGGTCGTCGTTCCAGATCGCGGCGGCCTCGATGAGAGCGATTGGGATTCCATCTTCTCCGGCATCTACGCGCACATCCCGACGTGGGGCATCCAGGACACGGAACTGTATGTGTTGCATCTCGATGACACGGATCGTGACGACCACTTCGTCACCATCGGCACGCACATCAAAGCCCAACCCGGCAAACTCGGCGCGTGGGATTATGAAGCCGAGTTCGCCGTGCAGACCGGCACCGCGCAGGGCAAAGACCTCACCGCCTTCGCCAGCTACATCGAAGGCGGCTACACCTTCGCCCATGCGTGGAAGCCGCGCATCGGCCTCGAATACAGCTACGGCAGCGGCGACAGCGATGCGACCGACGGCGACATCGGCAGCTTTCAAAATCTCTATCCGACCAACCACCCGCACTACGGATATATGGACATCTTCTCCTGGAGCAACATGCACGACGCCGTGCTGCATCTCAGCGCCAAGCCCACAGCCAAACTCACTGTAGGCATCGACTGTCACGCCTTCTGGCTGGCCAACACCGCCGACACTTGGAGACGCGCGAACGCCAGGACGACTGTGCGCGATGCCAACGCAGCCGCCGGCAATTACGCCGGCACCGAACTCGACGCACTCGCCACCTACGCTGCGTGCGCGAACTTCAACATCACCTGCGGTTACTCGCACTTCTTCGCTGGCGACTACCTTCGCGACACCGGGGCCGGCAGTGATGCCGATTTCGTTTATGTGATGACAACCGTGAAGTTCTGAGCCGGACGACGATCAGCTCCAGTGCTGGGCGATTTTTTTTCGCAAAAACACAACACTGCGCTCGAGCTGGTCAAAGCCGTCCACGCCGTCCTCGATGCTGATCCAGCCGTCGAAGCCTTTGCTTTTCAGCTCGGTGAAGATCGCGTCGTAGTCATTGAGGCCCTTGCCGATCTCGCCGTGCCGCAGTCGCTTCGCATAGCCGAGCGCGCCGCCCTCCTCGTTCCGCAAACCATCCAGCGTGCCCTCGATGAGAAAGCGGTCGCTCGCATGCATGGTCACGACGCGATGCGATACGCGCCGCAGCAGCTCCAGCGGATCATCGCCGGCGAGGTAGGCATTCGAGGGATCGTAATTCACGCCGAAGCGCGGATGACGAATGCGGTCCACCAGATCGCAGAAGACATCCATCTTCTGCGCGAACTCGGGGTAGGCCCAGAAGTCGTCCTTGTAATGGTTCTCGATGATGAGCGTGACATCGCGCTCCGCCGCGTAAGGCAGGCAGGCCTCTATGCTCTGCGCGGCGAGCGCCACACCTTGCTCGCGCGTCAGCTCCGGCCTGCGCTGGCCTGAGAGCACCCGACAAAATCCACCGCCGAGCGCTGCCGTCATGTCGATCCAGTTTTTCTGCTTTGCGATCTCGTTGTCGCGGAAGGCCGCGTCGGGATGCGTGAAGTCCGGCGAGCAGCACATCATCGGAATCTCCAGCCCCCGTGTCTTTGCCTCCGCGCGATAGAACGGGCAGCGCGACGCATCGGTTGCTTCGAGAAAACCGGCGTACCATTCCACACCCTCGATGTCGAGCTTCGCGGCGAGGTCGAGCCATTCGAGCACGGTCATCGTTCCATCTTTGCAGAGCGCCTGCATGTAGGCCTTGGGGAATGCGGAGAGCTTGGGCATGCGACATGCTGCACGTCGTTCGCTCTGGTGCGAGCACGAGTTTGGATCTGAGCGAAAACGCCAGGTTGGTTGACATCCCCCCGCGCTTGTCCCAGTGATCGCACCATGAGTGAAACCGCCAGCGCACCTTCGCTACCGACAGCGAGCGCATTGATCCGTGCGCGTCGCACCCTCAAGCCTGCGGCCATGGACGCGACGCGGCCTGTGGAGCGCGCGTTGATCGAGGAGCTGCTGGAGAATGCGAACTGGGCACCCACGCATGGCCTGACCGAGCCGTGGCGCTTTCGTGTCTTCACCGGCGCGGCGCGAGAGCGTCTCGGTGCCGCAATGCAGATCACTTATCGTCAGATCACTCCACCGGCCGCATGGCGCGATGACAAGTTTGAGAAGCTCGGACGCAATCCGTTACTCGCGCCTGTGGTCATCACGGTGTGGATGGAGCGGCGAGGCGGCGAGAAGATTCCTGAGATCGAGGAGACGCTCGCGGTCGCGTGCGCCATCCAGAATCTGCTCCTCGGGGCGACCGCCGCGGGGCTTGGCTCATCCTGGTCATCGCCCCCGCTCATTTACACACGCGAGTTCCGCGACTGGCTCGGCATCGGTGCAGATGACCGCTGCCTTGGCCTCATCTATCTGGGCTGGCCAAAAAACGGCGCCGCACAGCCGAAGAGCACACGCCAGGCTGTGGCGGATAAAATCTCCTGGGCCGATGCTTGAGTGGTTCCACGGCATCGACTGGTCGCTCATCGGCGTGTGGTCGCTCACCATCTCGCTGCTCGTCGTCGGTGTGATCGGCTCGGTGCTTCCTGTGCTGCCGGGTCCTTTTTTGATTTTCCTCGCCGGTCTTCTCCACACCTGGCTGAGGCCGGAGTCGGCGATGAGCATCACCGGCCTAGTCATTCTCGGCGCGCTTGTCGCCGCGGCTTACGTGCTCGATTTCGCCAGCGGCGCGATGGGTGCGAAGTGGTTTGGCGCGAGTCGCTGGGGCATCGCGGGCGTGATCATCGGCGGAGTCATCGGATTGTTCTTCTCGCTTCCAGGACTTATTCTCGGCCCGATCATCGGCGGCCTCGTCTTTGAGGTGCTCTTTGCGAAAAAGGAAATGCGCCCGGCGATGAAGTCCACCTGGGGAACCGTGGTCGGCACCGGCGTCGGCCTTGTGCTGCGTCTCGGTGTCAGCCTCGCGATGGTCGCCGTCTTCTTCATCGACGCGTTGTGGTGGTGATCCATTTCTTGCGCTCCAAACGGAGCACTGAATACTGATTGCCTCCATGACGCTCACCTTCCTCGACGCCCACACCGCAAACCCCGGCGACCTTTCCTGGTCGGCCTTTGAAAAACTTGGCGAGTGCCGTGTGCATGATCGCACTCCTGCCGCCGGGATCATCGAGCGCGCGAAGGACGCCGAGATCGTGATCACCAACAAGGCGCCGCTGACGCGCGAGACCATCGCGGCGCTGCCGAGGTTGCGTTACATCGGCGTGATCGCCACGGGCTACAACGTCGTGGATGTCGAGGCGGCGAAGGAGCGCGGCATCGTGGTGACAAATGTGCCTGGCTACGGTACCGCTTCCGTCGCGCAGGCGGTGATCGCAATGATGCTCGATCTCACCAACCACGTTGCAGCACATTCGGATGCGACGCGTGCGGGGCGCTGGAGTGCGTGTCCCGATTTTTGTTTCTGGGACCACCCCATCATCGAGCTGCAAGGTCGCACACTCGGCCTCATCGGTTTTGGCGACATCGGTTCTGCGGTGGCACGCGTTGCGCTGGCTTTCGACATGAAAGTCATCGCCGCACGCCGCACCTGGGCGCTGGCTCCGCCGGAAGGCGTCGAGCCGGTGCAGAGTGACGACGTTTTCCGGCGCGCCGACGTGATCAGCCTGCACTGCCCGTTGAACGGAGAGACCAAACAGCTCATCTGCGAGCGCACCATTGCGCTGATGAAAGCAACGGCGTTGCTCATCAACACCGCGCGCGGCCCGCTCGTCGATGAACCCGCGCTCGCCGCCGCGCTGAACGCGGGCCGCATCGCCGGTGCGGCGCTCGATGTGCTCTCCTCCGAGCCACCGCCTGCGGACAATCCGCTGCTCACCGCGAAGAACTGCATCATCACCCCACACCTCGCCTGGGCCAGCCGCGAGTCACGCGCGCGATTGATCGCGGCGGCAGCGCGCAATGTGGAGGCGTTCCTCGCGGGCAGTCCGATCAACGTCGTTTGAGCATGGGCGCGAAGGCGCTTTTGCTAAATGCCAGGGCGTGCGGGCGTATGAAGTCGCTGATCATGCTCCGCATCTCCAGCACAGTCGCTTTGGCAGTGGCACTCGCCCAGTGTGTCGCGATCAGCCATGCCGCGGAGCCTTGGGACTACAAACATTGGTCGTTCCAGCCGATGCGGATGCAGCAGTTGCCGGAGGTGAAGGACAAGTCCTGGCCACGCAATCGTATCGACCAGTTCATTCTCGCAAAACTTGATGCCGCCGGATTGCGGCCGGCGCCACGTGCGAGCGAGGATGTGTTGCGACGAAGGTTATGGTTTGATCTCGTCGGGCTGCCACCTTCCGATGAAGACGCGGAGAGAGAAGATTTTTCTCTCATCGAGAAGCTTCTCTCCTCCCCTCATTTCGGCGTCCGCTGGGCGCGGCACTGGCTCGACGTGGCGCGGTATGCGGAATCGTCGGGGAACACGCGCAACATGGCTTACACGGAGGCGTGGCGTTATCGGAACTATGTGATCCGGGCGTTCAATGACGATCGTGCTTTTGATCAGTTCATTCGCGAACAGATCGCGGGTGATCTGCTGCCATGGACGACGCAGGACCAGCGCGACCAGCAGCTCCTCGGCACCGGTTTTCTCAATGTCGGCGTGCGCACGCTGGGCGAGCAGGATCTGGCGCTTTATGAGCTGAACCAGGCGGACGACCTGATCGATGCGACGTGTCACGCGTTCCTGGCGCTGAGCGCGAACTGCGCGCGCTGCCACGATCACAAGTTCGATCCCATCCCGGCGCGCGACTACTACGCGCTTGCCGGCATTTTCAGAAGCACGCGCTATCTCGCCGGCACGCAGACGAACAACCGCATGGAAACTGCGGACATCATGCCGCTAGGACCGGATGCCGAAAAAAGAGCGCAAGCGGTGCGGGATCATGTGAAGAAACAGGATGAGATGCAGGCCGGCTATCTCAAGGTCGTGAAGCTGCGCAACGATGAGCGCGAGGCGCTGGTGAAAGCGGGTTTTGATCCAAGCAAAGGCCGCAAGCCAGAGGAAATACCCGATGCGATGAAGCCGAAGATTGAGGCGCTCAAGGCGCGCGAGAAGGAGATCGACGGCTGGCAGGCGCGGCTCAAGGCGATGCAGCAAAACACGCCCGCCCCTCCGCCCGGCGGCATGGCTTGTCTCGAAGCTGAGAAGCCGGCTGATTGTCCGCTCTACGACAAAGGCGATGTGAAGAAACCGCTCGCAACCGTGCCGCGTGGAGTCTTGAGCGTGCTGCCAGTGAAGCTCGCGCCGATCAGCGCCAGGGACAGCGGCCGCAGGCAACTTTCCGACTGGATCGCGAGCCGGGACAATCCCCTGACTGCCCGCGTGATCGTGAACCGCGTGTGGCTCAAACTCATGGGGCGCGGCCTTGTCGATACACCGGATGATTTTGGAAAGCTCGGCAGCAAGCCCACGCATCCCGAACTGCTCGACGATCTCGCGCTGCGCTTCATCGACAACGGCTGGAGCGTAAAGTGGCTGGTGCGTGAGATCGTAGGGAGCGCGGCTTGTCAGCAGATTTCAAATCTCAAATCCCAGATCTCAAATCCCCACGCCGCCACGCTTTACGCAGGTGCCACGCCGAAGCGGCTTGAAGCAGAGCCGTTGCGCGATGCCATGCTGGCTCTGGGCGGCGGGATGGATTTGAGCGCTGTCGAGGGATCGCAGATCGCCGAGCTGGCCAAGCCGGTGAAGCCGCAAGGGCGCGAAGTCGGGCGCGGTGGATTTCTCAACGTGCTGGACGAGGACATTTCGCAGCGCAGCATTTATCTGCCGGTGGTGCGCGGCTCGCTCACGCCCACGATGCAGTGCTTCAACGCGGCTGATCCGGCATCCATCGTGGGCCAGCGCGGCGGCGGAATCGTCCCGGCGCAATCACTTCTGCTGATGAACAGCAACTTTGTGATGCGGCAGGCGGAAGGTTTTGCGGGACGAACGGCGGGCATCGCGGATGCGAAGCAGCGGGCGCGCGCGATTGTGCGCATGGCATTTGGCCGCGACGCGAACGCGAACGAGGCTGGGACGATGGTGGAGTTCGCCATGCAAGCCGGATGGCCGCAGCTTTGTCACGTTCTGTTTCAAAGCGCGGAGTTTCAGATAGTGGACTGAGGGCGAGGAGGCAGCAGGCGCGAGCCTTCTGTTTCCGGGTAGTTTTTGACCGCAAGATTTTGCTGGTGTCGGACTGGCTTGTCCATAAACCTCCTTTGCACATCACAGCGCATGATTGATCTCATCAACGGCATCGCGGAGTTTTTCGTCTCGGGCATCACGCGCATGTTCGCCTGGCTCGGGCCGGTCGGCGTGCTCACGGTCCACTCGTTGCTCATCGGTTTGCTGGCGCTCGTGGCTTATGCGCTGGTTTCCAACCAGGCGGCGATCAAGCGGGTGAAGGGCCGCCTCATCGCGCGGCTGTTGGAGATCCGGTTGTTTCAGGATGATCCGCTCGCGGTGCTTGGCTCGTTTTTTCGCGTGCTGGGAGGGACGTGCGTTTATATGAAGGACTCACTCAAACCGATGCTCGTCATGTTGCCGATCGTGGTGCTGTGGATCACGCAGCTCGCGGGTTATTTTGAATGGAGGCCGCTAAAAATCGGCGAGACAGCGGTGGTAGTGGCCAGGGCTGAGAAGGGCAGGGACGTGAGCGCATCCGAGGCGAAGCTCGTCGTGCCCGAGGGCCTGAAGGTGGAGACACAAGCGTTTCGCTCGCCCAAGGAAAACGAGGTGGCCTGGCGAGTGCTGGCCGAGAAGGATGGCGGCGGCGCGATGAAAATCACTGTGGCCGGGGAGACGGTTGAGAAAGAGATCGCGGTGTCGAGATCGCTGGCGCAGACGTCGCCGCAGCGGGCGCGGGACGGGTTCTGGACGAAGCTTTATTTTCCTTTTGAATCATCGCTCGCTTCCGACGGCGCGGTGACTGAGGTGCGGGTAACGTATCCGACGCGGACCCTCAAGGTTTTGGGGTTTGAGATGCACTGGTTGATCTACCTGCTCATAGCCTCGATTTTGTTTGGCTTCGCGTTGAAGAAGCCTTTCAAAGTGGAGTTTTAACGCCAGAATCGCCCGCTTATGTTTGGAAGCCGCAGTCACAAAATCAGCATCGAGAGTGATCTCTTTGAGCGCCTGGAGAAAGCTGCGCAAGTCGCGGGTTACTCGTCAGCCGACGAGTTCATCATCCATATTTTGGAGAAAACCGCGCCTGCGGAAGCATCCGCCGACTCGGAGGACGAGGTGCGCAAACGCCTGCAAGGTCTCGGCTACCTCGAATAGAACCCCAACATGAGCACCGACTTTATCACCGTTGTCTCCGGCCTGCCTCGATCGGGCACGTCGTTGATGATGCAGATGCTGCAATCAGCGGGCATGGCGGTCGTGTCCGATGGGGAGCGCACCCCGGACGCGGACAATCCGAAAGGCTATCTCGAATTCGAGGCGGCGAAGAAACTGAAACAAGATGCCTCCTGGGTGCCCGGCGCGCGAGGCAAGGTGGTGAAGGTCATCTCGATGCTTCTCTACGATCTGCCGCCCGAGTTTGAGTACCGCGTCATCTTCATGCGCCGCCACATGGACGAGATACTGGCCTCGCAAAAAGAGATGCTGAAACGCCGCGGCACCCTTGATGAGAGCACGGCTGCTGACGCGGCGATGCGGAAGCATTTTGAGAATCACCTGGTAAAAATCGGCGAATGGCTCGCGGCCCGGCCCCATTTCAAAGTGCTCGAAGTGGACTACAACGCCATCATGGCGGGCAACGACGATGGTGTGCGTGCCGTGGAGGATTTTCTCGGAGGGGCCGTCACTGCCGCCGGAATGAAGGGCGCGATCGACGCCGCGCTCTACCGCAACCGCCGCTGACGAGTCATCCGACGATCAGGCCCTTCGCGCGGCGATCTTTTTCGCGCTCGAGCACGGGGATTTTCTCTCCGGTCTCCATCACCGGCACACCGAGGTCGCCGATGCGGGAGAAGGTGAGGCCCTCGAAGATGCTGATCTCGGCGGCCATGCGCTTGAAGACATCGTCGATGGTGTAAACGCCGTTTGATCCGCCGAGGGCGACGATGAAATCGCGGATGATCTCCCAGTCGTCACGCGCATTGCCCGGGCTGTTGACGGCCTTGCCGAGGCGCTGGAGGCGGCCGGTGACGTTGATCATGCTGCCGCGTTTCTCGGCGTAGCTCGCGCCGGGCAACACGATGTGGGAAATCTCGGCGGTCGCATTGGCGAGGATGTGCGTGGAGGCGAGGAAGGTGAGCTTCTGCAGATCGGCTTTGTCAAAGCCGGCCTTGAGCAGGTTCTCACCGAGGGCGAGCACGGCTTTGATCGCGCCGGTGCGGATGCCGTTTTGGATGGCTTCGAGTTTTGCGCCCGGCTCGATGCCGAGGATTTTGCGCACGCCGTTGCTGTTGGGATTGCGGTCGTCGGCGCGGAGATATTCATCAGCGCCGCCATTGCGCGGTATCACGTCGAGGTTGGTGGTGCCGAGGGATTTGGCGAGCTGGGAGACCATGAAGAGTTCCTCGTTCGTCATGCGAGCGGAGGCGATGATGGCGATCTCCTCCGGCTTCACTGCGCGCAATGCCTCGGCAGTCGAAGCAATGGCCTTCTTCCACGAGGTGAGCGTGTGCCTGCCGTCGCACTTCACCATCGGATCGGTGAGACGGTACTCGCTGTTCACGAAATGGAAATCGAGGCGGCCCTGGTCGCACATCCAGGATGAGTTCACGTCGTTGTTGTCGCGTGGTGTCTGGCGATGGACCGAGTTTTCGCGGCTGCCGATGTCGGTGTTGCAGCCACGCCCGCACTGGGTGCAGATGCTTTTGGTCTCATTGAGAAACCAGACGCGCATCTGGAAACGGAAGTCATTCGAGGTGAGCGCGCCGACGGGGCAAATATCGACGGTGTTGAGCGAGTAGTCGTTTTCGAGGCGCTTGCCCGGATGCACGGCCAGGGTGGTGTGGCTGCCGCGCTCGGTGAAACCCAGCACGGGATCATCCGCGATCTCGGCTGTGAAGCGGATGCAGCGGCTGCACATGATGCAGCGCTCGTCATCGAGCCGGACGCGCGGGCCGATATCGACGTTCTTGGGCTTCTTGACTTTGTCCTCGCGGAAGCGGCTCTCGCCCTTGCCGTGCTCGACGCTGAATTCCTGGAGACGACACTCGCCCGCCTGGTCGCAGATGGGGCAGTCGAGCGGGTGATTGATGAGCAGGAACTCCATCACGCCCTTGCGCGCCTCGGAGGTGACGAGCGAGTCCGTGCGGATGCCGAGGCCCTCGCTCACCGTGTTTGCACAGGCGATGACCGGGCGCGGCATCCAGCCGATCTTGGGCATTCCATGCTCATCTTTCTCCGGCTCCTGGCCCGGCGCGGGACGCGGCGGCATGCCCATTTCCACCAGACACATGCGGCAATTACCCGGCGAGGTGAGCTTCGGATGGTAGCAATAATGCGGCACCAGCTTGCCCACCTGCCGGCACGCCTCGATCATGCGCGTGCCCTTCGGAAACTTGTGCCACACACCATCGATCTGCACATTCACGGTATCGACGGCAGGAGGGGCGGAGGCTGTGGCTGTGGCTGGCATTGGGGGGGAAGCGCGCGATTATCCGGGCGCGCAGACGATGGGCAACCCGATTTTGTGAAAAGATTCCATCACTTCTTGTCCTTCCCGCCAAACATCCTCTTCCAAATGGATTTCTTGGGTTTCTCCGGCTCCTGCGGCTGGGCGGGGCGCGTGCCTTGCGCTTGTGCTCCTGCGGGCTGGCGCGTGTCTGGTGGCGGCATCGATTGGGTGAAGTCGATCATCTGCGGGCGCATCGTGGGGGATTTCACGTTGTAATTGATCACCTTCGGCCGCTTGGCTTTGCCGCCCGGCTCGTACTCATGGATCGTCTGCTGGAACACCTCGCCTTGCATGTTGCTCATGCGGCTTTCCTTGATGCGCCCATACTCGTCGAAATACGTCATTGAGCGCGCCTGCAAGGTGCCACGTCCGTCGTACATCATGCCCATCGTGACCTGGCCCTGCTCGTTCATCTGATAGACCGTGCGCGAGATGAGCACCCCGTTCGCGTTGAACGTCTTCTCCTCAAACATGCGCGTGAGCGGATCCTTGATGGACTCCGAGCGCGTGCCGTCATCGTGGTAAACAGTGCGCGCGTTGATCATGCTGCCGGCGGGATTGGCCCCCTGGGCGGAGACAACAATCGCGGGCAGACAGACGGCAAGAATCGCAGGGATGAGCTTCATGGAAATGCGGCAGTGGCCGTCATGTTAGTGGTCGTCCGTGAATCGGACAACGACAAACTCCGCGCGTGACGCACGTTGATTCATCCAACTCTTCCCGACTCTCATGCAACATACCCCACCCTCTGATTCCGATTGGAGTCCGTTCCTCGAAAGCGTCGTCAACTCCTTCGGCTGTGTCACCGGCACGCTGCACCGTTTCGACGCGGCGGATAATCTACTCGAGCTCGTGGCCGCACAGCGCATCCCGGAGGCGCTCATTCCCGTGATCCAGTCCATCCCCCTGGGCAAAGGCATTGCCGGCGTGGCTGCACAACGGCGCGAGGCCGTGGAGATGTGCAACCTGCAAACCGACACCTCCGGCGTGGCCAAGCCCGGCGCAAAGCAAACGATGGTCCAAGGCTCCCTGGCCGTGCCCGTCATGGATGGTGACCGGCTCTGCGGCACGCTTGGCATCGGAAAAGTTGTGCCGTATGATTTCACCGACGAGGAAAAAGCGCGCCTCATGCGCATCGCGACAGATGTGGCCGCGCGCCTGGCTCCGTTGTAGCCTGATTTTTGTGGCCCGGCTCAATGAGGCGGAATGAATAGCGCCACTTCTCTGATCCCGGCTACGTTTTTCTGATCCAGCGTGAGCCGAGTGCGACGCTCCATTGAAATTTGCGCGCGTGCTCGCGGATGAGGAAGGGCATGTCGCGCTCGTGCGCGAGATGGAAGTGAGTGTGGAGCACCGCGTGCAGCCAGTCGCGCGTGGAGCCGCGCGGCCAGTTGCCGCGTGGCGTGAACTCCTCCAGCCAGGTGCAGGGTGTGGTGAGCAGGAGTTGGCCGCCGGGCTTAACCAGCGAGGGCAGACGGGCGATGAGCGCGGCCGGATCGGAAAGACGGCACAAAAGATTCGTGGCATGGACGATGTCGAACGCTCCGAGATCAGCGCGCAGGTTCATCGCATCGCCTTGCTCGAAGCTCACACGGTCGCGGCGCAGATTTGGCGGCACTGTCGCGACCAACCTTGTTCTCGCCTCGCCCTCGTCCGCGCGCTCATATTCGAGCCGCCCATCACGCGCCAGCGCGGAAGCGGCATCGACAAAGCTTTGCGAGAAATCGATGCCGACCACGCGCACGCCAAAATTTGCCAGCTCAAAACTCGATCTGCCCACGGCGCAGCCGAGATCGAGAGCCGCGCTCTCGCACGGAGTCTGCGGCAGATCGAGCAGCTCCGTCACCGTGCGCCTGGCAAAGCTGAGCGCCTCGCGCGGTCCGAACTCCCACGGCAGCACCTCGTGCGGCTCGCCGTAATGAAAGAGCAGGTACTCATCGAGCAGCCGCCGCGTCTCGTAGATGTTCATCAGCGCGTGACGTCGTCGATCCACATGCGGTAGTCGCCGCTCCGGGTCTCTCCAAAGCGCGCGACGTAGCTGTGGCCGGCCTGGGCATTGAGAAGCACGTCGCGCTCGAACTGCGTGGCGTGCATCTCATCCAGCGCATTGCCGAGGGCCATCCCGGTCGGCCCCATCATCATGTTCCCCACGCGGCCGCCCACGTTGCGCTTCACGGTGATCGTCACAAGACGCGCCCCGGGATCAAGGACGATGCCCGATTTCGCCTGCTCCTCGGTGTAGAAATTGCCATCGACCGCCTTGATGAACACCCGCGCGCCGTAGCCCTGGGAGCTGAAGCCGCCCCGTGACTGAGGGTGCAGCACAGCCTTTGTCGGATGACTGTTTTGCGGGGAGCCCGCGCAGCTCGCTAGGAGCGCGCAGATGGATGCAAGGAGGAAACGCATGACGGCAAGACTCACGCTTCAAGCGCGTCGCGCAAATATTTTGCGGGCTGAAAATGCTCGATGAGCACCGTCACCTTTCCGTCGCGTCTCATGCGCGCCTGCTTGATGTCAAAGTTTGGCGTCTTATGCGGCGCAAACAAAATGTCGTCGTGCGTGGCATTCGCGCGGCGCTTGAATTTGTCCGGCGTGATGTGACCGCCCAGATGGTCGTCGCGGCCCGTGGCGAGATGGCAGGTGCCCAGCACTTTCTCATCCTGAATGTCCGCGCCGCTCACCGGCAGCACCTGTGTGCCAAAGCCCAACTCGCCGAGCACGCCGGTCATCGGATCATCAGCCAGCTTGCGGTTGTGCTCGTCGATGGTGCTTTGTTTTCCCTCGATCAGCTCCGCCTTGATGATGCGCCCGCCGGTGACCGTGAGCCTGCCGAGCGTGCCGTCCTCGTATTTCAAAGGGAACTGCCCCTCCGCGCTCACCGGCACAAAGTACACCTCGCCCGCCGGGAGGTTCGCAATGTCGGGGGTCTCGCCGCGACAAAGTCCGTGGCTCTTCTGTGCCTCCTGATTGCCCAGATCGAGATGGATCGTGAGCACCTCACCGTCCTCGATCGTGAAGTCGATCTCCACCCAGTCCGCGCGCGTCATTGCGAGGCGCAGCTTCTCCGCGTCGCGGCTCACCACGTTGTAATCAACCGCCAGACCCGTATTGAGGATCACATCATTCAGCCCGTGCAGCGTCGCGCCGCGGAAACCAAAGCGCTTCGCAAACTCCGTCAGTGGCGCGGTGGCGGAGAACGTGGAGATGCAAAGGATGAGATCGTACTTGGAGTACACATCGCGCTCCAGGCTCAGTTCGTTGCCGCTCATGTCCACGCAGCGGTCAGGCATGTCGAGATTGCTCCCGCCCGTCTGCTCATACGCAAACATCTCCCCACCCGTTGCACCCAGCGAAAGGAGCCCGCCATCTTTGAGACCCAGATAAAAATGCTCATGCGCCTTCTGCTGCACCGCGCGCTTCGGATTCTGGAGAAACGCATAACCCTTCGCCTCTGCGAGATCGGGCAGGTCGATGAGAATGCAGACGCGCTTGCCTTGCGTGGGTTCGAAGACGGATGAGAGCAAACGCGTGAGGCTGAATTCAGGGAACGGACGCTCGATGGCGGCGGTCTGGACGGTTGGGGACATGAGGGCGGTATTCATGGCGGGAGGGATGGAGAGGTAAAGTCGTCAATACGATGGAAACCAGCCGCTGGGCGCGCATTATGAGCGGATGAAACAAGATCGCATCGTGTGTATAACAGGCTGTAGCCGCGGGCTGGGGCGGGCGCTGGTCACTGAGTTTGCTGGGGCTGGTTGGACCGTCGCGGGTTGCGGGCGGGATGAGCGCGCCATTGAAAAGTTGAGGAAAGATTTTGCAGCGCCGCATTTTTTTCGGCGCTGCGATGTCGCGGTGGAAAATGATGTGGCGCAGTTTGCCGCCGCAGTGCTCGAAGCTTTGCGCGCGCCCGACCTGTTGCTGAACAACGCGGCCACGATCAATCCTAACGCGCCGATATGGGAAGTGTCCGCCGAGGAATTCTCCCGCGTAGTTGACGTGAACATCAAAGGCCCCGCCGCGATGATGCGACATTTTCTTCCGGCGATGATGAAACGCGGCAGCGGCGTGGTGGTGAATTTTTCCTCGGGCTGGGGCAGATCGACCTCGCCCGAGGTCGCGCCGTATTGCGCGACGAAGTTTGCCATCGAGGGATTGTCGCAGGCCGTCGCGCAGGAGGCTGGCGGCAAGGTGGCCGTCGTGGCGCTCAATCCGGGCATCATCGACACGGAGATGCTGCGCAGTTGCTTCGGCGGCGGCGCGGGCGCTTATCCGAAGCCTGCACAATGGGCACGCACCGCCGCGCCCTTTCTCATGAAGCTGGGACCGAAAGACAATGGAAAGGCACTGACAGCACCGTGAACCGCGTGATCGACATCATCATTCTCCGACCCGGACGCGCCTTCGCGATCCTGCTCCTGATCTGCGCTCCTCTGCTCTGGGCGGCCACGCGGCTCTCTTTGCGCTCCGGCGCGGAGAGTTTGCTGGAAGGCGATCCGCGCTCGCGCTTCACTTACCAGCTCGTGGGTCAGAGCTTGTCGGACACCGCCGTGCTTGTCGTCGTGCAAACGAGTCCCGACACCTTCACGCGCGAGTCTTTGGGGAAGCTGCGTGATGTGTCCGACGCCTTTTCCGCGCTGCCGGGTGTGCGCGATGTGAAGAGCTTCACGCACTCGTCCATCCCGGTGCGCAACGGCCTCAGCATGGAGATGCAGCCCTACCTGCCAGCCGAGTGGACGGATGAAAACCTCGCCAAAGTCCGCGCTCTCTCGCTTGATCATCCGCTCGTGCGCAATCTCCTCGTCTCACCCGACGCGCGCCACACGGTGCTGCTCGTCACCTTCCATGATGCAGCCGCGCATCCGCTGCGTGCGGACATCGAGGTCATGCTGAAAAGATTCACCGACGCACAGCACACCTACCAAATCGTGTCGCGGCCTCTCGTCGAGGCTGAGGTGAGTGAGCGCGCCGTCAGCGATCTTCGCATCCTCATTCCCGCCGTTTCGCTGTGTGTGCTTCTTTCTCTCGCCCTGTACTTCCGCTCCGTCCGGCTCATCGTCTTTCTCATCGTGAATCTCGCCGCCCACTCCCTGCTCTCCGCAGGAGTGTGCGCGCTGATCCCGCTGGACTCCGGCGTGTATCTCGTCGCCCTGCTCCCGCTCCTTGCCGCGTTCC
This sequence comes from Verrucomicrobiaceae bacterium, assembly GCA_031425215.1. Lineage (GTDB taxonomy): Bacteria > Verrucomicrobiota > Verrucomicrobiia > Verrucomicrobiales > Verrucomicrobiaceae > JANPIW01. Next base: position 11,480 of record JANPIW010000011.1, on the reverse strand, counting down.
AGCTCATGCTGCTCATTCTTCTGGCCAGCGATTTCCGAGATCGCTTCCGAGAATGCGGCGATGCAGCCGCGGCGATCCGCGTTTCTGTCACGGCCCTCTTCCGCTCCTCGCACTATGCGGCCCTCACCACAGCGGCGGGATTCCTCGGCCTCCTCGCAATGCCCGGCGCGTCGAACCACTCGTTCGGATTGCTCGGCGCCATCTGCACCATGCTCGGATTCGTGCTGCTCTTCACTCTCGGCCCGATCACGCTCATCGTGTTGCATCGAAAGGCAGAAGTGCTCAGTGCTCAGTCCTCAGTGCTCAGTGGAGCTTCGTCTGAGCACTTGGCACTTGGCACTGCGCACTTTTCTCCGTCGCGCATCGCAACCATCCTCACCGCCATCGTCCTCCTCCTCGGCCTCGTCGCGCTGCCGAAGCTCCGGCCGAATCTGAATCTCGTCGATTTCCTCCCCGCCGACAGCCCCACGCGATCTATCGCGCATTTCTTTGATCGCGAATTCGCCGGCATGTACTTCCTCCGGCTCGATCTCGATTCCGGTCGCGTCAATGGCGTGCCCGAAGGTTCATTCCTCCGCTATGTGCAGCAGGTCGAGGCCGTCGCTAACGCGCAGCCCGCCGTCACCGCCGTCTATTCCCACGCCTCCGTCATCGCCATGATCAATCAAGTCTGGTCCGGCTGGGCACCCGGATCATTCTCCCTGCCGGAAAGCGCGCTGCAGCTCGCCCTTTTCCACACCACCCTCGTCACCGCCGGGCTGCCCATGACCCAGTCCCTCGCCGATCCCGAATGGCGCACCGCCCGGCTCTACATTCGCACCCGCATTCTCCCATCCGCCGACTACATCGCGCTGCACGACACCATCCTCGCCGAGGCACGCCGCCTCGCTCCACCCGGCATCACCGCGCAGCCCGCGCCCGGCCTGCGCGACTTTCTCGAAGCCGACCGCGCCCTCGTGCGCGGCCAGATCATCAGCGCCATCGTCTCCCTCATCGCCATCGGCCTGTGCCTCGTTTTTCTCTGGCGCTCCGTGAAACTCACCCTCGCCACCCTCTTCTGCATCTGCCTCCCCATGGCCTCCGCGCTCGGCCTCGCCGCCATCTTCGGCGTCACGCTCAACAGCATCACCGTCATGGCCGCCACCATCGTGCTCGGCGTCGCCGTGGACGCCGCCGTTCACATCATCACGCGGTGGCAGGAGTTGAGCGCTACCGGCCTGACACCCGCCCAGGCCGTCGCCGCCACGCTTCATGAAAAACGCGGCCCCACCCTCCTCACCACCCTCGTCCTGCTCGCCGTCTTCATCCCGCTCAGCTTCAGCGCCTTCCCACCCGTGAGCGGCTTCGCCATCGTCTCCGCGCTATCGTTCGCCGGATCGCAAGCCTGCATACTCCTGGTGCTGCCTTGGGTGCTTGTTTGGAAAAGGAGAGGCTGATCACGACATTTGTTCCCGGCTCCCAGGTTCGTTCGTGCCCTGACTAGCGACGCGAAAATTCCACGCTGCTGCCGCGACACGCGCGCTCACTCGCCCGCCGTTTTCAGAGCCAGCGCCCTCAGCTTGGGTACCAGCCAGAAGCCTGCCTCATCTTCGAGCCGGTCCAGCAGCGCCCGCACAGAAACGATATGACCAAGCCGCTTCGCCTGAATCAGTGTGCCAACGATGCCGATCACCCGCAATCCCAACCTTGCCGCCACAGCCCTGCCGAGTGTCTCGTCGATCAAGACCGCGTCAGCTTGTCTTTCGATACACAGCCCGATGGCCGCCGTCTCCCCTGCATCCAGACCAGCGTTTGTGAGTTCGTCTCGCGTGGTCAGCGGATCGGCAAAGATTTGAATCCAGGATGGAAAAGCGAGGCCGCCAAACCTCGGCTCGCTGCGGCTGAGTCGATTGCACTCCACCACCACGGCATCCGGCACGATCACGGTTCCATGCACCTCGCGCAGCAACTCGGCCCGGCCGATGCAGGCCAGATTCAGAACCACGGACGTGTCGGCCACGACGATCACCTCACCTCAAGGTTCGCCATGTCCTCCTCAAAGGCAGCCTCGTCGTAGTGTTGAGGCACGCCATGCTCTTGAAGCTGCTTCTGGAAGGTAATCAATCCCATGCCCGCGAGATCAGCCGCCTGGACCAGCGTCAGCTTTTTCCCCGCATACAGCGACACAGCCAGCTCGGCCATGATCTCGCTTTCGCTCATGTCCCGGACTCCGGGCAGGTGGTCTGGCAGGGTGATGGTCATGGTTGCATGATACTATCGCGTTCTCCCAGCGGCAACCGCAGCTTATGTGAGGCCGGGTTTCCTCAGCCCCACCGCATCACACAGCAGCCCAGGTCCATCTCCCATTGCCCCGCCGCGTTCTTCGACGCCGTCAGTCCGGGATGCAGCGTGTAAAGACGGCGACGTTCATCGGTCTTGTCCCGAGCCATCGTCGCCAGCCCGGCCTTTACCAGTTCCTGAAGTTGCTTCGACATCGAGTCACGCTTCAGTCGCCCGCCCGATCCCGCCTGCGCCGCCGTGCAACTGCGCTGCTGCGCAAGCGACTCCAGCAACCTCCGCCGCCCCGGATGTGCCAGCGCAAAGAACACCGCGTCCGCATCCAGCGCGGGTTTTTGGACCACTGGCAAAGTCGATTGGGGCACCTCGGACATGCAGCCGATTCTGCCAGCCGCCGATTCGACAAACAAGCTTGGATTTCAATTTCTTGCCTCCGCAGGCTCCAAAATGCCAAAAACGAAGCCATTTTGCCCCGAAACAGGCTCCCAGCGGGAAAGACCATTCTTGAATCGTGCCAGAGGAGACTCGGGACCGGAAGGACCATTCTTCAATCGGCAGGAGGGAGGGTGGTGACTGGAAGAACCATTCTTCAACTGGCCTCCCGGAGACTCCTTGCCGGAAGAACCATTCTCCAATCTAGGTGAGGGAGACTGCCTGCCGGAAGGACCGTTCTCCAATCGTAGGAGGGGAGAGTGGTGGACGGAAAGACCGTTCTTCAATCGACATGGGGGAGACTGGTACCCGGAAGGACCATTCCTCAATCGGCCCAAGGGAGGCTCCCTGCCGGAAAGACCATTCTTCAATTGACCCTACCGAGTCTCCTTGCCCGAAAAACCATTCCTCAATTGAGGGCTAAGAGCGGTGGTTTTGCCTGCCTGAGAAGGGTTGAATCCTAACACCTGAAAGGGTGCCAAGTGGAATACGCGGACAAATGACTCAAGGGTTAAGGAACAGACACTATTCATGGTATGCTCAGTCCGGTGGGGACGAATTACTGGGTATTCGTCTGTGGTGAAATGGACACTCGAATGTCATGAATCTTGCCTGTATCTTCGGCAAAAAGGTCAATGCCACGGCCAAAGTCAAAGGTAAATGCCCGGGTGACGAGATAGCGCTCATGGGGCAGATCAGAGTGTGGCTGCACGGAAGAAACAATGCATGTTCCGTTGCAAAGATCGTCCAGCCGTTGTTGAACTGACCGGGTTTGATTCCCCGTGGTGTGAATGACAAATTCGATCTTCTCTTCCGCTTGGGAAAGGAAGCCGACCCACCATTTGAGGCAGTGGTAGTAGTTCTGGCCGAACTGCTGACCGATTATGCGATCCCACACTTCAAACTTCGTGGTCACAAGATGAAGGCGGGACAGGTACTGTTTGAAAAAGGCTGCCGCATCCATCGCCCCTTCACTCAGAATGACTCCGCGAGACATCCGCTGGCGATTGGCTGCGAAGTTAGTGCCGTGAAATGACTCAATCGAAGTTACCTCAACGCTGCCTGCCGGGTAGGGTGCTGGCACCTCTGTTACGATCACGTCCAGGTCAGGGTGATTGCGATTAGCGAGTGCGACCTGCGCAGGAGTTGCGGCTTCTGCCGTTTCTAGCGGATGGAGAATTGGCGCAAAACGGCCCCGCTTCCCAAAGCTCTCCAGTAGCGCGGCAGCCCGCACGCGGGCATTTTGCTCAGGAATGGCCTGCACCGCAGATTTTAGTTCGGGGCTTGTTTGCCAATCCGTCGTTTCTGCCAGGAGGCAGTTCTCCAGAAGCGCCCGGAGAATTCCGACAAGAGCGTCCATGCCGAGCACGCCCATGCCACTGAGCTTGCGCACCGATTCAGGATCGAGAAAGGCACAGAAAATCATGGCTCAAAACATCTCATCAAGACGATCCTCGAAGAAGCCCTGCGGCCAGTTGTCCAGGAAGTTTCCTTGGTCATCAATCCTGAGTTCCTGGACCGTCGATCCTTCGGATGAAGGAGAGACGTACAACACGGCGACCTCAGACGTCTGAATGGAATGCTTACCGGGAGGCAGTTTGCCCCGCGAAGTCTCACGAATGCGGCGAAGGATGCGCAGGATCAGGTGCTCGCTGTGGGTTTCAATGAGAAATTGATTCTTGCTGCCGCCAAGCGCGGACTCAATGAACACGTCACCGAGTTCAGCCTGAAGAGCGGGGTGGAGGTGAATCTCTGGCTGCTCGATGGCGATGAGCCTGTTTCTAAATCCGAGGGAGTGAACTAGCACGGGCATCATCTGGCTGATGCCGATGCCGACATCCCGCGCAGTGACAGGAGTGCCGTTCCGCTTGTCCACCAGCTTCAAATCCGTGCGGGGGTCAGTCAGCCGGGCAATGATTTCACTGCGGATGCCTTCGGCTTGCGCCTCAGGTTCCGCGAGTTGTTCCTGCACAGCTTGAATCTTGGGGTTTCCCTCGGGATGCTCAAGACGAAGCTCGTTCCAATCCATTGGAAGCTCGCGGTCCATGCGTTGGCCCAGCACGTCTCGACGCGCATTATCCATGCTATAATCTTCCGCAATCAGATTGGAATGATGCTCCTGCCAGCATTCAGCCAACTCTTCGTGAAGCTTCGGATTCGACAAGAGGTAATCCCGGTAGTCTGCGTCACTGAGCTTGAGTTCTTCGGCCAGACGCTCACCACGCTTTTCTTCGCGCTCAGCGATGGCTTGCAAGAGCCTGGGTTCAGCGCGGTCTCGCAGATATTCGATAACCGCATTTTGAATGGAGTCTTCATCGGCAATACGACGCACCTTCAGTTCATACTGAATTTTCATCGTCTCTAGCACACCGTTGAGGTCTTGAAGCAATGAGTCGCTGTCCTTGATGCGCTGCCAAGCAAAGGCACCGCCAGATTTCCAATTTGGCTCTGTTCCGTCAGTTTCGGGAATGAAACGATCTGGCAACATGCGTAGCGGACCGAGGTACTCCAACTGGCAGAGGTTGTCTGTAAAGCAGAGGTGCAAGGTGGCGAATAATCCGGCCAGCACTGGCGTAAAATGCGTGCGAGCAAAAGAACGCACCTTCTCTCCTGGTTCCAGCTCCGCAGGTTGAGTGTTGTTGAAGTCTAAAACCTCATCATACAGATCGTGAGCGAAAGACACACGTCCTGGAAAAAAGAAAGGCTCGCCAAGATCTGCGTCGGCACAGATGGCTCTCGCCTCCTGGCAGAGGGCCTCATGAATGCCTTGATTGATCTGCGTTTTAGCAAGTTGGGCTGCAAAACGGTTTATCAACGCTGCGACAGCAGGATGGTCGGTGTGCAATGAGGCGTACATCTTGTTCTCATCGTCGCGGGATAATGTTAGCAACGGCGAGTCATCGAGTGTGACCTCGCAGCTTCGCAGTGAAGGCAGGCGGCGCTCGACATCGCCATCACGCCATTCATTTCCAAGAGCGGCAACCTCCAGAGCAAGTTTTACTTTGTCCGCCGCCACAAGAATGGGGTGCTTTTTGCAATAGGGAGGCACATCGCAGGTGATCGCCAAATGCATGGAGCGTTCTGCTTCGTGGCGATGGATGTAATTATGGAAGCCACCCAGATCAATCGAGTCACCTGCCAGAACCGGAGAGCCCACATGCCAAGTGTCTTTCTGCTGTGCATGATGCGCAAGAAGCAGCGAGTGGATGACGCTGGACTTCCCTCCACTGTTTTTGCCAAAGATGAGGGTGATCGGGCGCAGCGGGATTTGCTGCTCCGGGCCGAAGGCTTTGAAGTTCGAGAGGGCGATATGACGGATCATGAAATGATTGGGCGGAGTGTGATCACCAAAGGGCGGGTTCAATGCGGGCCGCAACCCGAACTTTGCTGTTTCGGGAGGGGTGCCAACGAATGGAACAGTCCACACACAACTCGTCTGCGGGGTTCCATTTCACAAAGTCTCGATAGGCGCTCAGAGTCTTTCTTGGCCCAAGTGGTGTCGCGGTGGTGTCGGCGAGTGCATGGCATGCTTGTTCAGTGGTTACTGCGAGCGCCTTTGCCAGTCTTGAGACGGCAAGAGCATCTGTGAGGCCGGAGTCATGGTGAAGAGACGCAACGATCCCGTCCACCAAAGGCTTTGCGATTGCTGAGAGTCCCGGTAATGAGATCGGTCCTTCAATCTCCACAAAAAGCTTAAAGTGTTCGACGGACAGCGGAAGATCTTGGCGGGTGCCCCTGCGTGCGCTCCACCAAATGTCGTGCGGCTTGGTTTTGGTATTCAAGCGGTCCAGATGAAAGATCAATTGAGGGTTGATAGAGTGTGCGTCCAAAGGAAGAAGCTCGTAACGATGATGATAGGCGAAGGGCGATGGACAATCCGGCTTGGCCGGATGAAGACGAAATGAAAATCCCTGGTTGGACCCAGCCCTGAAGCGGGCAGCGCCGACATTGTAAAACAGGATGTTTTCCACATCGAAGCAGCCGTGGAGCAGAGTGGTGAGCGAGGCATCAAGACCGTACCCCGGTTTCGGTTTAAGCTCCTTCAATGCGAGACGAAGCTCTTCTCGTCCCCGATGCATGGCTCCCAACGGCTGAAGGGAAAGGCGGTCTGCGGAATAGAAGTCGATGCGTGAGGAAGTGGCTTTGAGCAAGTAATCGGTGTTCATGTTGGGTGGGCTTCTGTTTTGTGTGGCGCACCCTATCCGGGAAACTGGCTCGATTGCCAGCGAGACGAACGCATGTAGCATGACTCAACAGTCATGTCCTTCAACCTCGACACTCTCAAAGGCCTCTCAATCGAGCGACTGCAAACGCTTTGCCTCGTGGCGGAGAAGGGCGGGATCACCAAGGCGGCGAAGGGCAATCCCAACCGGCAGAGCCTTTTCAGCCGGCAGATCAAGGAACTGGAAACCGCGCTCGGCGTGACGTTGCTGAATCGTGGTCAGACGCCCCGTTGCCTGACGGCGCAGGGCGAGCAGGCGGAGCGCGCGGCCCGCGCGTTTCTGCGGCAGCTTCGCGACCTCAGCTCGTCTGCGGCGGAGCAACGGATGGAAATCACCATCGGTGCGGGGGAGAGCGTGATCCAAGGTCTGCTGATGCCCCGGCTCAAGGATTTGGCGCTCAAGGACCGGAGTCTCTGCCTCACGTTTCGGAACCTCACCTCGCGTGGCATCGTTGACCAGCTTGTCGCCGAGCGCCTCGATCTCGGTGTGGTGCGGAAGTCGGCGCTGCGCGGCTCCCTGGCCTCCCGCAGCCTTGGCAGGCTGGGCATCAAGCCCGCTGCCTCCAACCGTCTGGCTGCCAGGCTGGCAAAGAAGTCGTCCCTCGAATGGAAAGACCTTGCCGGGCATCCGTGGGCGATTCTCGAAGGTGACGGGGAACTGCGCGGTTCCCTGCTCAGCATGGCAGCCGAAGCGGGCGTGACGCCCGACATCGCCATGCAATGCACGTCATACGGACAGATCATGGATGTTCTCGGTTCATCACCCGTGATCGGCTTCCTGCCGGAGTTCCTTTTCACGCCCAACCGTCCGCAGATACAGCCGCTGGATTTTGCGGGCACGTCAACTCTGGGCCGCGAGATGGTGATCGCATGGCATCCGGCAGCAGTTGCGAGGAGACCTGTGATCTCAATGCTCATCGACGCGATAACCCCAACACGAAAGGCAGCGAAAGCCAGGTGACCCTCTTGGGGATCGTAACGGCCCGCATTTACTTCGGGCTGGCACTGTCTTTGTGTTGAACGGAAGCCCCTTGAGGACTGATCGAGGGCAGAGGACGGCCTTTGACAGCGCCATCAGTCTCGGGTTTGAATACGATCCGACGCCTGCGCGTCTGAACTCATGCAACAATCGGACATGCCGCCATCTACTGCGCCTTCGGACGGGGAAGTGCCGGATCTGGAACTCGTAAAACGGTGCCAGGCCGGCGACACCCGTGCGTTTGACGCTCTGGTGACGAAGTACCGGGGTCGCGTGTACTGCATGACCTACCATCTGATCCAGAATGAGACCGAAGCCTGGGACCTCGCGCAGGAGGCTTTCATCAAGGCTTGGCGCGGCATCGGCTCGTTCAAATCCGACGCGACCTTTTTCACCTGGCTCTACCGCATCACGCACAACGTCTGCTACGACTGGCTGCGCAAAAAGAAAATCCAGGGCGATGGCGAGTTTGATGACTCGCGCACCGAGCATGTCGCCGCCGCTGGCGCGGAGGCGGTGCCGCGCGCGGTGCGCAGCCCTTCGGAGCAGATCGGTGGGGCGGAGCTGAAGGCTCGCATTGACGAGGCCATCGCGCGCCTCTCGCCGGATCATCGGCAGGCCATTTTGTTAAAGGAGATCGAGGGGCTGCGTTATCATGAGATCGCGGAGGTGATGCAGACGAGCATCGGCACCGTGATGTCCCGCCTCTTTTACGCGCGAAAGAAACTGCAAGAGCTGCTCAAAGACACTTATGAAAACGTCACCTGATGAAACCCAGATCGTCCGCTGGCTGGACGGAGAAATGGATGCCGCCGAGAGCGCGGCATTTGAGAAAGAAGTCGCCGCGCACCCGGAGCGGCGGGCCGAGATGGAGTCGATGAAAAAGCTCGGCGCAACCTTGCGCGCGAGCGTGCCTGCGTCGCGCGAGGTGCCGCACGCGGATTTCTTCAACTCCCAAATCCAGGTGCGCATCGCGCAGGAGGAGATGGACGCGGAGAGAAGCAGGCCGCGAAGCAAAGCCGGCGTCTTTAGCTGGCTTCGGATACCGATGTTTGCGACGGCAGCCGCTTTGATCGCCATCGCTGGCCTGCTGTGGATGCAGCGCGGCTCCGGCAGCGGCAGCGTGATCCTCAGCTCGTATGTGCCGAACCCCGGTGTGCAGGCGCGCACGTTTCACGACGATGAGGCGAACGCGACCGTGATCATCCTCGACGGGCTGGCGGAATATCCGGCAGACAAAAGCATCGCGGGTCATCGCGTGCATCACAGCGAGACGGACACGGCAGTGGCCACGACGACGCTTTTCTCCGAGGACGGCGGCGTGCTGCTCGTGCTCGCCAAAGACGCGCGCAACCAGCCTCGCGTGCTTTCTCATTCTCCACGCGGATGAAGCGCACACGTCTCCATTTCCTGACAGCCACGCTGCTCGCGCTCGCGCCGGTATGCGCCGCGCAACAGCCTGCTACTGACAAAGGATTCTCCGCGACGGCCGAGATCGTGAAGGCGGCGACGGACGGCCAGGTGTGGGGCGCGCTGATCTTCGCGTCCTCGGCAGCGGAAGCGAAGGCGGTGAAGACAGGCGATCTGCCGAAGGAGCTGGAAGATTTGCCGAAGCGGCTCGGCAAGGTCTTCGATTTCAAAAGCTTTGAGCTGATGGGCCAGCACACGCAGCAAATCTTCCGTGAGTACGAGTCGTGGGTCGTGCCCTCGAAGGATTTGTTTTTGAAAGTGGACTCCAAAGGCCCGGCCGAGGGCGGCGGGATGAATCTGCATCTGCAATTCTGGCAGGAGCAGCAGGTGCTCTTGAAGACCGATGCGGTGCTCCGCGCCGGCAGCCCGCTCTTCATCGGAGGCCCGAAATGGCGCGGTGGCCAGCTCGTCTTTGTGCTCATGTTGAAAAAGGGGAACGACCAGTGAACGGCATCGACTGGGATCAGATGTACCGCGCTGGCGAGGTGTTTTGGGATCGCGGCGGACCATCGCCGCCGATGCGGCAGTACCTGGAGCGCATCGCGCCCAAAGGCCGTGCACTTGTGCCGGGCTGCGGTCGCGGACATGAGGTGGCGCTGGCGGTTGAGCTTGGACTGGATGTCACGGGCCTCGACATTTCACCGACGGCTGTCGCCGAAGCACGGGCACTTTACCCGAATTTGGCGGAGCGCTTTGTGGTCGGGAGCTTGTTTGATCCGCCTGCGGAAATGCGCGGTGCATTCGATGTCGTGATCGAGCACACATGCATGAGCGCGCTTCCTCCCGCTCTGCGCCCCGACTACCGGCGCGGCATTGATCTCACGCTGAGGCCCGGCGGTTTGCTCATTGGCGTGTGGTACATTGATCCGCCGCGCGAGCTTGGTAAAGAGGGGCCGCCGTTTCCCTTTAGCGTCACCGACCTGACCACGCTCTTCGCGGAAGGTTACGAGATCGTGGACGACTATGTGCCCGACGTGGCCTTTGACGGACGCGAAGGAAGAGAGCGATTGCGCGCGGTGCGGCGACTTGCCTGAACCCAACTGTTAATGATCCCGGAACGAGAATCACCAAACCGTGACTTCATCGGATGATACAGCATTACGGCCTTCATCATCCGTGCGACAAACTTGGCAGCGCGCTACTTTGAATGGGTCTTCGGCGCGAAACTGCCGGAAAGTGCAGAAGCCATTCGCGTGCAAGGCAGTTCCCGAGGCACGCACTCTGTCCTGTATTATTTTTCCTGCGTCGCGTCAGACACCACAGCTTTGATCAACAACCTGGGCATGACCAAGGTCGTGCATTCGCCGGATGAAAGGCTCGCATACGACAGCCTTATACCCTCGCTTCCGCGCTGGCCGGACCACTCGTCTTGGAAAGACTGGCGTCTCTTTGGAAGGCGTAATGGCAAGACCGGGCGTGAGGATTATCTGCTTTGCAGCTTCACATCCACCGAGGTCTATGTTTATAAACACCCGCTGGCGAGCAAGACCGACGAGGGGCTGTCTGGCTCACGCAAAGACGCAGACTTCTCAAACTAACCGGACGATGTCTGAAGGTAAAGAAGCACAAGCAATGAGTCTCACTTTGCCGCTGGTCCTGCAAAAGACACGGGTGTCATCTCCTTCACCGCGCTCATGATCGTCTCCTCGATGCCGGAGGCGAAGCGGGCGGGCCAGCCGTAGTAGAGCATAGCGCCGGCGGCTTCGTAGCCGCCTTCTTCCCAGACGCGTTGTGAGGGGATGTAGCAGGGCACGTCGTTGGTGTAGCCGTTCACCCAGGTGCGCGCGGGATCGTTTTCTTTTTTCAGGCGCAGACTGTAATCGACGACGACTTCGCCGGCGAGGTTTACCATGAGGATGTCTTCACCGAAGCTCCAGACCTGCGCGTGATACGGCACGCTCGTCGGCAGTTGCTCTCCGCGGTCGAGGCGAGCGATGGCGTCGCGGCCTTGGTGTGCGAGAAATTTGCTGGTGTTCTTCGCCTGTGCTTCCCATTGCGTGCGTGGAGGCAGCGGGTCGAGCGGGAGCGGAAATTTCTTTGCTCTGCACACGAGCGGGCCGCGCACGGGACGCAGTCGGGTGCCGAGCACGCGCGCGGCTT
>JANPIW010000010.1:0-14907 GCA_031425215.1 Verrucomicrobiaceae bacterium | reverse complement strand
GGCGAAGGAGCAGGTCGAAGCGAAGAAGCAGGACGAGGACAAGAAGTCGAACGACACAATCAAGAAGATCGAACTCATGGCGATGGTGCCTGCGCGATTCATCGCGCCGCCCATGCCAGTGATCCGGCCACCGTCACCGCTGGTGGCGCTGGTCTCGCGCGCGGACACACCGCCGCTGCCGCCGCCAATCGCGGCCTGATCCAGCAGCGCCGCCGGCATTACGGCACGCCAGTCCTCACAGCGCACATCATCGCGTTTGCGCGCCTGTGTGACTTACAGGTCAGACTCGTCCGCCGCGTCTGACGATCCAGATCAAGCCCCCGTCCGGCATCGGCCGCTGATGCCGCCATCCCAAGACACATCATTCCACCCTTTCTTCATTCCATCATTTCATGAAAACCAATCTCATCTTCGCATTCACTCTCGCCCTCGCACTCCTCCCAGCCACGTCCCGCGCCCATCACGGCCAGGATTTTCTTTTGCTCGAAGACTATCATCTGCCCGCGCCCGGTGGCGGTCATCTGATGGGAAACTTCGAGTGGGAGAAGTACTCCGACCGCGACGAGTTTGGCATCGGCCCCAGCCTCATGTTCGGCGTGCTGCCGCGCGTGGCGCTGAGTGTGGATGTGAACTTCCGCGATGAATCGGACGGCTTTGACTACAACAGCGTGATGCCCGCCGTGCATTTCCAACTCACACCGCCGGACTGGAAGTCACCGTTCAAAGTGGCGCTCAGCGTCGGCTATCAATGGGCGGACAGCGCGCTCGCAGCACACGATGAAGCCCCTGATCATCATGCGGAGGAGCACGAGCACGGCGAGGAAGGGCATCATGAGGAAGAGGAGGAGGCTCCCGAGCACGCGCACACTGAAAGTTCCGTCCACAATCACGACACGGACGCGCTCATGAGCCGCCTCATCATCGAGGGAGACTTCGGAAACACGAAGGCTCTCTTCAACCTCATCAGCGTCGTGCGTGAAGGCGGTGAAGCGAGCTGGGGCTACGCGGCGGGCGTGCGGCACAAGTTCATCGAGCAGCTTGCGCTCGGAGTCGAGGCACTGGGTGACTTTGAAGCCGATGGCTGGCACGAACTGGTGGCGGGCGCGTACTTCGAGCCTGCTCACAACCTCACGTTGAAGATCGGCGCGGGCTTCGGGCTGACCGAGGAGACGCCAGACTTCACCCTGCGCACCGGCTTTGTCTGGCGCTTCTGATTCCCCCGCAAACACAAACCAAGAACTCAACATCATGAAAACCAAACTCAAAACCATGCTCGCCATCGCGCTCACCGCCGGTGTGCTTCACGCCGAAGACTCGAAGATCAAAGACATCATGAAAGCCTCGATGAAAGGCGACACGAGTCTGCACAAGACCGTGGCGACTGGCAAAGGCACGCCCGAGGACGCGAAGAAGCTCGCCGAGAGCCTCAACGGTCTCGAAGGAACGAAGGCACCGAAAGGAGATCAGGCCGCCTTCGAGGCAAAAGTCTCCGCGCTGGTGAAAGCCGCGAACGACGTGATCGGCGGTGACAAGGCAGCGCTGCCAGCGCTGCAAAAGGCCGGCAACTGCAAAGCCTGCCACGGCGATCACAAGCCGAGTTGAGCAGCAACATCCCCATGACAAAGCCGTCGCACACTCTGCAGCCAGCCTCACGCGCCAACCTGCGCGGCGTGGTAGCGCTCGGGTGCGCGGCGGCTTCGCTTGTGCAGGCGCATCTGAGTTTCACCCAGCAATCTGATCCGCGTCTTTGACGCGACGACGCGCGCCGCGCAGGGCACCATCGCGCTGAACGGCTCGTATCCGCGCGCGCTCTGCGTGAATGCGGCGGGCGACAAAGTTTTCGCGGCGTTTCTCCTCTCTGGCAACCGCACAACCATCCTGCCGCACACTCTCGCTCCGGCGCAGCCCGCGCCGACCAATGGCGCGCTGCCCGCTCCGCAGCAGACCGCGCTCATCGTCGCCGCAAATGATCGGCGCGTGAGCTGGACCAAGCTCGACAATGACGTGGCGGAACCAGGCGTGAACTACGTCTTGTGCTCTCGGTGACCGGCTGCCTGATGCGCCGGCGCCGGAAATATTTTCTCGACATCAAATGGCGGCTCGTGACGGAGCTGTCGTTGCTTCATGGTTGAGGAAACCCCTCCGCCCGGTGTGACGCCGGGCGGAGGGTGCTCACCATGAAGCGCCTGGGGCGACGCTTAGTTCCCCCGCTCCAAGTAAATGCTCGAGGACGAGTCGGCGCCGGGCGCTTTGACATTCGTCACTCCCCGACCCATACGGCAGTCCCCTCCGGGACCAGATCGAAAAGCTCCACTACCTCCGAGTTGCGCATCCGCACACAGCCGTGGCTCCCGCGCCGCCCGATTAGCCTCTCATCATTTGTGCCGTGGATGTAAATATAGCGCTCAAATGTGTTCGCATTCCGCGCCTCCGCGCCACCCAGCCGCAGGATGCGCGTCAGCACCAGATCATCCCGCGTCACCTCACCCTCGTGCCAAACACCCACCGGGGTGCGCGCCTTGAAAATCGTCCCCGGCTCAGCGCCCGCCCCATATTTCTCCTCCACCACAAACGCCCCCGGCGGCGTCTTGTTGCTGCCCTCCGTGAAGCCAATCCCGAACTTTGAGGTGCTCACCGCCCACTCCTTGACGACACGATGCCCCTCCCACAAACGAAGACGCTGCGTGCCAATGGAAACCTCAATGCGAAGACGGGACGAGTTCATGGCGGACCGATAACACCGCTCAAACAGTGTGTGAAATGGATTGGTGCCCATGACCAGCTTTCCCAGGATGACTACGAGCCAGACGTGCTCTTTTCCGGAACCAGCAAAGCCGGCCTCATCGATAAAGACACACTCAAGTTTCCCATCCCCGATCTCATCGCCACCGTGGCGCAGAGCGTCGAACTCCACCGTCTCGAAGGCAAAGCCTGCCCAACCGCCGAGAAGCAAACCGAAGGCGCGCTGAGCAGCGATGAGGATGTGAACTTGTGACCCCTTGGCGGAGGGCTGTGAAAATTCCGGTTGGCTTCCGTTGGAAAGCGGCTGCCTGAATGGCAGACGGCAGGGGAGGGGCGATGCACCCCTGTGATCGAGTGCTACGAGTGATCTCCATTCACACTCCGCCGCCCACGAGACAGCGCGACCACCAACACACCGAGCTGCGCGCACCACCACACCGGGTTGATGAAAAAAATCATGAGCAGATGCTGGTTTGTCGTGAAGGACAGATCCATGAGCCAGCCTAGCGACAGGTGAAACGCCAGCAGGCTCAGGCCCATTACTAGTCCGAGCCGCCGTCCCATCAGCGCGATGAAGGCGAACAGCTCCAGCAACAATCCCGCGCCCAGAAACAAAAACGCCAGCCACGGATGATCTCCCAGCGCGCGCAAAAACGCCTCGCTTCCCGCGCCGAGTGATCGTCCATAGCCCCACCAGCTCTCTCCCTGCACCTTGCACACTTGGAGCAGAAAATACGGCGCGCGAGCGAGCCACTCTCCCTCCGTAGCCACCAGCTTCGTGATCCCCGCCACAACATAGCTCGCGATCATCGCCTGGCGCGACCAGTCTGCTGCGAGCTGCATTTCCTTTTTCGTGCTCACGAGGATTTCCCACCAGCGGGGCCTGCGTCCGATCCATTCTGCGCCGGACGCCACCACTTGTGCCATTACCACCAGCGCCAGCACCAGCCCCGCGTGACCGATGAAACCTTGCGAGTTGTTCAGCGACGCCCGCGCGATCATGAAAGCAAACACCGGCCCCAGCGTCCAGAATCCGCGCGCCCCCAGCGCGAACAATACCACCAGCACCAGCGCGCCGTGATAGCACAGCGCATACGTCTCAGGCTGCGCGAGAAAGGTGAAGTCGAAGTGCTTCGCGAAGCCGTACGGATGCGGCAGCGTTCCCGGCGGCACTTTCGGCGTAAGATTCATCCACAGAACGAGCGCGAAGAGCGCGCGCATCAGCACCAGCTCCCAAAGCCCGAAGCGCACCGCGCCGAACGGTCCGAGCAGAGCGCGCAATCGGGAGAAGGTCGTTTGAAAAAACTTCATCATGGGCCGGCCAGGGTCTTGATCGTCCGCACGACCTTGCCGCTCTCGATCGTGTAGTCCTCGGTCATCAGCTTCAGAGGGGCCGCATGCAGCGCGCTGCCTGGTTTGGCGTGCTTATCCCGAAACCAGTCCAGCACCTTGCGGGCCGCGCCATCCATCTGCTCCTGGCTGATCTCGCTGCGCTTCCCGTTCGGCGTCGCATTCTTCAGCACGTCGATCTCGGTGTTGTAAATCTTGCGCAGAAGAAAGGGCTGCACTCCGTGATCGCGCCCGATGAAGACTGGCGTGTCGTCGAGCCGCGCGATATAGAGACACTGGGTGGTGGAGGCCAGCTTGCTGTACATGGGGAAATGAGAGAACGGATACCATTCCCCCATCACGAGGCACAGCACGATAATCGTGATCATGTACAAA
The DNA here is from genome assembly GCA_031425215.1 of Verrucomicrobiaceae bacterium. GTDB lineage: Bacteria > Verrucomicrobiota > Verrucomicrobiia > Verrucomicrobiales > Verrucomicrobiaceae > JANPIW01. The sequence continues at coordinate 10,440 of JANPIW010000010.1, read as the reverse complement.
AAAGCGCGCACGCCAAAGCAATGCTCAGCGCCGCCGGAGCGTCAACCGTGATGACCTGGGCCACATTCCAATGTTGCGGGCAGGGTGATGGAATATGGGGCTTGAGCATTTCGCGAGGCGGTGTTTTAATCGGGCGTGCGTTTCTCTTTTATCGCTGTCGCCGCCATCGCCCTGCTCACGCAGGTGACTCCATGGGCGGCTGAAACGAAGACGGGGCCGGTGAAGGAGGTGCGGCCGTCCGGGAGTGTGTGGGTGGTGGAGTCGGCTGAGGGAGGACGGCTGTTTTTGTGCGGGACGATCCATATTCTGCGAGAGGAGGATTACCCGCTGGCCCCGGCGTACGAGGCGGCCTATGCGGAATCGCAGCGGCTGGTATTTGAGCTGCCGCCGGGCGCGAGCAGCGGGGGGGCTTTTTTTGCGAAGGTCCAGGAGGTGGGGTTGTTGCCTGCGGGTGAGACGCTGGAAAAGCACATCGACGCGGAGATGTGGAAGGGCGTGGTGAGCTGGGCAAAGATGCGCGGAGTGGGGCTGGAGCAGGTGGAGCGCTACAGGCCCTGGTTTGCGGCGCTGATCATCGCAGCGGTGGAGTACGGGGCACTGGGGGCGGAGCCAGAGAAGGGTGTGGATAATTACTTTGAGGCACGGGCGAAGAAGGACGGAAAACCGGGTGCGGGGTTGGAGACGGTGGATTTCCAGCTTGGGCTTTTTTCAAAGCTGGGCGCGGAGCAGCAGGTGGACCTGCTGCGGCAGACGTTGGTGGAGGTGAAGTCGGTGCCGGAGGAGTTTAAGAAACTGATCGCGGCATGGAAGGACGGGGATCTGGAGTCGCTGCGAGTGATGCTCTACCGTGAGGCGGAGCAGTATCCGGAGCTGATGGATTTGTTTTTGCACGACCGGAACCTGCGGTGGCTGGGGGAGCTGGAGGGTTTTCTGAAGAAGGGTGAGCGGGTGATGGTGCTGGTGGGGACAGGGCACTTCGCGGGGAAGCTGGGGCTGATCGAGCTGCTGCGTGCGCGCGGCTACAAGGTCGAACGCTACCTGAGCGGTCAGGGCGGGTAACGCAGGTGAAAAATTAGCGGAACTGGATGGAGGCACCGCCGCCGCCGCCAAAGGCTCCGCCGAGGCGCTCGGTGAAGGGGGGATCGGGGAGGATCCAGATGTGTGTCTTGAGCCTGGCAAGATGGATGCGGCGGAGGCGGAGACCGAGGATGGTGCCTGCGATGATGAGGGCGATGATGAGGAAGATGGGCCAGGCATGAAGGGTGGCAGTGAGGAGCGAGTGCTGGCGGACGGTGAGGAGGCCGGGTGTTTTGGTGTCGAATATGCTTTCATCGACGGGATGGAGCATCCGGGATGCGGCGGTGGGCTGCGTGCCGGGCTTCTCATCGGCCATCATTTTTTCGATCCAAAAGAGGCGGATGGAAAGACGGACGGAGAAGCGATGAAGCTGCTCGATAGGATCCGAGACGAGCATGGCGTCGTTGGCGCAGTCCTCGGTGAGCGAGGCGAGGTAGGAGGCGGTGGCGGCGTCGTGGACGGTTTTGCTGAGGAAGAGACGTGCGCGCCAAGGCTCGCCGAGAGGGAAGACGGCGAGGCAGGAATCGCTCCGCGTGAGGGCGCCGGAGGCGGTGGAGGAGAGGTTGATGCCGCGCGGCAGTTTTTGATTGCGATCAAGGACCATGACGTAGGCTTTGATACGCGCGTCCTCGGCATGGGACTCGAGGAGGCGGCCGATGTCCTCAGCCTGTGTCTCGGTGATGAGGTGATCGGGGTCGATGAGATGGGCGTCCTGCGGGGCGGCGGTGGCCTCGGCCAGGAATTCGGAGCCGACGTCGATGAGTGCTGCGTCCGGGGTGGGCGCGGCTTGGGTGCTGGTGTTTTGCTGAAGCCTGCTGAGCAGAGATTCAGGGAGGAAAAGTGACAAGTCGGTGACACTGGCGTTGTTGAGGCCGCTCGACCCACCCGGAGGGAACGCTGGGTTGTCACTGCCGAAGGTGGGAGGCAGAAGTCCTCCTGGAAGTAGGAAGCCGCCGAGCGGAGGGCGGTTTTCTGGCCCATCGTCGGGCCAAGCGGGGAGTGGAAGAACACCGTCGATTCCCTCCTCGCACCAGCCATGGCCGGCGATAGCAAGGAGTGAGAGCGACAAACACGTTGTGATGACGAGGCTTCTCATGGTAGATCGCGTGAGAGAGGCATTCTGCTCAGGGATGGTGTTGAGATTCGGTGACTGGCCTGGTTTGAGGAGGAGACGTGCGTGCGCGCAGGACGGGCAGGCCCAGATCGGTATCCACAGGGGATGCATGTGCCGCAGCGCATGCGCGCGGCTGGGAGCGACCGAGAGAACGGAGAGTTCTGTCGATGCCCCGAATGGCGATGCTGGCTGCCTCGGAGTAGTTGCTGTGTGCGAGATGCGGCTTCATGCCCAGGAGAATCTGCTGCAGATGCTTCTGCGTCAGCGTGTTTTCCAAAGCATATCCAACGGAAAATGCCGCGCGACCTGCGGCCGGATCAATAATGAGCACGATGCCAAAGTCGCTGCGCTTTGCCAGATCGCTGGTTGCGAGAGCGGCATGGTTCAACAGCCAGAAGCCCGCTTCACTGACATTGAGGCCATGTGGGAGCACTCCGCAGTAAACTGCGAGGAACACTTGAGGGAACCGTCGGTCAAAATCATCAAGCTGTCCTTCGATGCGGCGACGCTCGCTTTGCTTCAGGCAGTGCGCCGCGTCGTTGAGGTGATCGAGGCGGACCAAATGATCGCCCAGCCGCTGACAGACCGAGAGGGAAGAGAAGCCACACCGCGAGCAAGCTGTGGCAGCAGAAGCGAGAGGGACAAAACAGCGCGGGCAATTCATTATTGTAAAATATATGGTTATTAATAATAATTCAAGGCCGACTTTGTTTCAAGCTTGTGGCAAAAAAAGTGTTTACTTCGCTCCGCGTTTGTGGTTGAAATTTAGTTCTGCAATTAATCTGATTAATTTTTGCGCTTTGGCGTGAAAGAGTGTCAAACGCCCCATTCAACAACAGCCCCACACCAAAAACATGAAGCTTGCCTCCGCCCTCATCATCGTTCCGGCCTTCATCGCCGCCGCACCCATCTATGCCGCGTGGCAAAGAGTTCCCTCATCCGCTGATCAGAATCGTCCGGTCCAGCTTGCCCAAAATGTCATTGACGGCACTAAAGTAGTGTCTTCAAAAGGCGTGGGTCAGGCAGATTCTACCCTCGCTGCTGATCCGTCGCTGTCCTCCACTTTGTCCTCGGGGAGCAGCGAGATCACCATTTCTCTTGGGAAGCCTCGGGTCGTGAGCAGCGTGCTTTTTGTGAATGACACCGTGGAAGGCAAAGTCACGGCATCTGGCAGCAACGATATGAAATCATGGTCCGCGCTGGGTCAGTCGGTATTCACTCCAGCGGATCGCAAGATCGTTATTTCCTTCGCTGGCGCGCAGGCGAAGTATTTGAGAGTTCAGTTCGACTCGGCCAGGGGCGGCTCGATCCGGAATTTCCAAATCTATGGTGTGAGCACGGACAAGGATTTTTCCCTGTCACAAAACTCGACTGGCACGGGAGGCAAGAAAGTGAATCTTGCCGGCGGCGGCATCGGCGGCTCGCGCGTGGTATATGCGCACCCTTCGCCTTCAGGTGATGGTGAGCATGGTGTCAAGCACGGCAAGTTCTCCTTCCCTCAAACAGAGGAGAAGTACCGCACGGTCATCTATGATCTTGGCACCCCTCGTATGGTCTCAGAGTTCGGCTCCGTGCATTCTCCTCGGCCGGTGCGCTTTGAGGTTTTCGCCTTTGAAGAACTTCCGGAAAAGCAAGACTGGAGAGGCAGAATGTCGTTCGATCCAAAGACCTTCGATTCCAGCACACCCGTGGCATCCAAGGAGGACGCCACAGGGTTGGGTTACATCAAAGTGAAGACACAAACACCAGTCAGAGCGCGCTATGTGGCCCTCCGCTGGGAACCTGACTTTGCGAACGCAGGAGGTGGGCCGTTTTCAGTCAGTGGCATCATGGTTTCTGGTAGTGGATGTGAGGTTGACGAGCAAGATGGTGCCGGCGGCGGAGGTGCCAGCGAGGGTGGCGGTGGTACGTCAGGTGTGCAGGAAGAGGGCGGCACCAAAGGGGACGGCAACTATTCCCCAGGTGGCAGTCCATTTGGTTACGGCACCAGCGGATATGCCGGTGGCGGCGGCAGCTTGCCCAGCAGCAACTCCACTGGAAATGCAACAGGCAATGCCACAGGCAATGCAACAGGCAATGCGACCGGCAACGCTACAGGCAATGCGAACGGCAACGCCAATGGCAACGCCAATGGCAACCCTCAGAGCCCGTAAGTTTGTTTCCACATTTTCGTTTTGGAGCCGCGCTTCTAAATAAGAGGCGCGGCTTTTTTGTGGCTTTGATTTCCAAGTGAACCTGCTCCTCACCTTCCTGCTGGTGCTCATTTCGATGTCGGTGATTCATGCCGGAGAACCACGGACGACTCTGGACACGCTAACGCTGCCCGTTCGTATTCATCTCATGCAATCCAACACCATGCCAGATATGCACACCACCCTCACCGAGGCAGACATCGGACGTACTTTTGCGAGGGTGAACAAGATATGGGAACAGGCGGCCATCCGGTTTGAGATAGAATCCATCGTCCGGACCACCGCCACTGAGATGGCTCGTGAGATGAGATTTAAATCAGAGGTGGAACGGGTGAAATCGTTGATCCCAAAACAGCGGCTGAGTCAAAAGGCCATCGACATCTGCTATGTGAAGAGAATGACGCCCAACGGCTTTTACTATGATGAGCCAGTCGTGGTGAAGGACACCGCGAAGCTAAATAAATTGCCGGACGGAAATACCGAGCAAGTGTCGCGCGTGACGGCCCATGAGATGGGTCACGTGCTCGGGTTGCAGCATCAAGAGGACACCTCGCTTCTCATGCACACGGGAGTCACGGGCTTGTCGCTGAATCAGGAGGAGATAGCGGCCGCTCGTGCAAAGGCCCAGGAGCGATTGGCGAAGATCAGCGCTATTGAGAAGAAGGGCTGCGGATAGGGGCCAAACTTCACATGCTTCCCGCTTTCAACATTTTGATCTTCATCGGGTTGGAGGTGGCGCGATCCGGCAGCGTGTCTTCCCTCATGTACCACAACGTCCAGCCCCGGATTTGCTCGGTTGAGGAATGAGATCCATTCCATTCAAACGCCATGTGATTTCCAAACAACGAACGCATGTGTGTGTATGGCCCCGACCACAGGTTGAGAATGGCTTTCTGCCATTTTGAATCCCGAAACTCCGAGGAGATGACGGATGGCTTTGCAAAACTGACAGCACGCCCCTCGCGAAGCAGGTCCACCCGGCTGCCGTCGGCGAGCGCCGCCTCCATGATCACCCAGCCGTCGTCCGTCGTGGGCCTGGGCGCAAACATGGTCCAGTACTGGTGAAGATACAGCATGTGTCCAAATGGATTCACCCATTGCGGGAACCACTTGTCGCTGTGCTTGAATTTTGCTCCGCGAAGATTCCACAGGATCACATAAACGAGGCAGATCAGGGCGAAGCCCTGCGTAAGGGGGTTGCGCATCCATGGATGACTTCCCGGCCCGACAGCCGGAGTGCCTGTTGGAAGGCGAGCGCGTCGAAATCTCCGCGCCACGACATCCCAGAACCCTGAAGGAAGAAAGAGCAGCCACGCCGTCAGCATGGTGGGAGCAAAGGGACCAAGCCGGAAGCAAACCCACAGCGCCATGTGAAGACTGAAGAATGCGAGCACGACGAGAACGCGCGACAAACATGAGCGGAAGGTGACGATGGCTAGCAATGGCCCCACGACCTCAAGCCACCATGTGCCAAAGGTGAGCGCCCGGCATAGCTCCGGTAACTGCAGCAGACTCCGTCCCGTGCTCGTCACGAACTGGTCCAACGACAGCGCGTAATAGATGGCGCTGCCGTCGCGCCGCCACTCGATTCCATTCTTCAGCAGCGCGCTCATCCAGTAAATCATGCAAACCTGCACCAGAATGCCGAGGCTGGAGAAATTCGTTATCCGTCCGGCGCCCGTGAAAGCACTGATCTTGCTACGCCACACATCCACGGACCATCGCGCGCCAAGTGGTAGAAACATCCCCCAGAAACACAGCAACCGCAGCGCGACATCACCGCTGTGCAGGATGGTCAAGTTGCGCGTCTGGAGGGAGCACAGCAATGCCCAGCAGAGAACAATGGCAATCTGGGTCCAACAGCCAGCAAGGAGGCAGACTGCGCCAGCGATGTGAAGAAGCAGGAGCGCGATCTGCCATTCTCCCGACCCGCTCCAGGTGTGCGCTGACCACATCCAGGTGCTGTCACGGAACTTGTCGATCACACCGACCGGCATGAATCCCTCATCCGTGAAAAAGGCATGGACGCTCGAAAGCGATGTCGTCAGATCCCACAGTAGGACCAAGCCCAGCCCAATGCGAAAAGCCGCGAGCGAACGCAGATCGATGGCGGCCAGTTGCCGTGTGATGCTCTTGAGCCGTGGGAATCGGGATTGGGACATTCGCTTGTCGCGAAAGTGCCGCCTGTACCGCTGCTTTCCACCATCATTTTTCACCTCTCGCGGGACTTGGCGGATCAGCCGTCGGGTTATCGGGTTCCATCCGCACCAAGCCTCACCAGTTCTCCGCAGGGATCGTAATACAATCCGACACGAAGCCGTGGCTTGCATTTGGCAGGCCGTGGCTGCAACATGATGAGTCATTTTTTTTTATGCGTTTAATGCACAAATCCAGTCATTCACGTCAGCCCAGGCCAGCCCTTTCGCACGCGATCATGGAGTGTTGTTCAAGGTGGAGGCCGGGTTTGGAATGGTTGAATGCCAGAGCCATGCTCATGCTGGGAGTGCTATGCGCCATCGTTCCTGATGCCACGGCCCAAAAGCAGCCTGATGTGGTCAAACGGGAGAGCAGCCTTGGGGTTTCATTTGTCAGCGTGCCGGGAACGACCGTGCTCTTCTCCGTCTGGGAGACCCGGCTTTCGGATTACGAGGCATTTGTTCGCGACTCATCGTACGCGTGGACATACAAACCGCACTTTGCCCAAAAGCCGGACGAGCCGGTGGTTGGCGTCAACCTTCAGGACGCCATCGCTTTCTGCAATTGGCTCACCAACAATGAGCGGACTGCTGGTTTGATCAATAGCTCCCAGAGCTACAGGCTGCCGACTAATGAAGAGTGGGATGCTGCGGTGAATCTCTTTCGCGGACGCAAGTCACAAGCCGCGATGGAGGAGAAGGTCCAGGATGAACGGACCTTTCCCTGGGGCTTGCAGTGGCCCCCGCCGCCCAAGGTGGCGAACTACGCGGAGCATGAAATCCCCGGGTACCAGGACGGGTTCCAGTTCACCGCGCCCGTCGGAAATTTTGTGCCAACGCAAGAGGGCCTCTTCGATCTCGCGGGAAATGTGTGGGAATGGGTGTGGGATCGCGAAGTGCGCGCTCTCCCTGTCGGGAGTCTGCGCGGAGGTTCGTGGGCCTACTTTCGCCCGGAGTGCCTCGCCTCCGCTTATCGATACGAAGTTCCGGCCGAGCTTCGCGCGCCCACCATCGGCTTCCGGTGTGTGTTTGATGACCGGCAGCGCACCGCCACCATTCTCGCTGACGCGGAAACGCTCAGGCAGGAGGCCAGCCAGAAACGGCAGCAGGAGATGAAGCCCGGTGTCGATCCCAAAGAAGTAGCTGCGATGCAGAAGAGACTTCTCGAAACATCCTCAAAAACCCCCACGCCCGATGCCACCTTGCTCAAGCCGGCGGTGAAAGGCAGCCCGTTCGTCAACACCCTGGGTCAGGAGTTCGTTCCCGTCGAAGGGGTGGGTGTTCTCGTCGGCAAATTTGAAGTGCGCGTCTCGGATTACGAGAAGTTTGTCAGCGCCGAAGGCAGAGCCTGGGGACGCAAGCCGCCTTTCCTCATCGGCGATGTCCAGGATCATCCCGCCGTCGGGCTTACATGGGACGACGCCACGGCGTTCTGCGCGTGGATGACGAAGAAGGATCGTGACGCCGGCCTCTTGCCGCAGGGCGCGTCCTACCGGCTTCCCATGGATGCCGAGTGGAGCATTCTCACTGGCATGCCACCCGAGACGGGCGCTGACCCAGCCGCGCGAAATGGAGGCAACAAACTGCATTTCCCCTGGGGGAATGACCTGTGGACGCCTCCTGCCTCTAGCGTCAACATCGACAGTGAAAAGACACCTCCCTACCGCGACAGCTTCTCGTACACCTCGCCCGTGGGCTCCTTCTCTGCCAATGCCCTGGGCATCCATGATCTCGGTGGCAACGCAGCCGAGTGGTGCCAGGACGAATGGCCCGGCTCGCCAGTCGAGCGCGTCTTCCGGGGCGGCTCATGGCTGTCCTCCACGAAAGAGAGCCTGCTCTCCTCGGCACGAGGCCATTTGCAGGCCGGCGGAGCGCGGCCTGACCTGGGCTTCCGCTGTGTGATCGCGTTCTAAGCCGCATCTTTTGCCATCGACGCATTACGTCCTGTATTTCTCCACCTCATTGCCATGCCAGATGACCCACCATCACACGCCAGCGCGATAAACCAGGTCCGCCGCGAGCAGGAAAAACGTCCACGTTGGGTTGCGCCCGTTTTCGTGGTCATGGTCGTCTTGATCCTCCTCGCTTTCTTCGGCGGCAAGGCGGCGCTCACAGGCACCAAAAACGCGTATGGCAGGTATCTGGCTGGCAAAGCCGCCGCGCTCATGCAGGAGGAGCGCTGGGAGTCCGCCTCCAAAATCCTCAACGACGCGTGTGCACACGCACCCGATGAACCCGATGTCATGCGCACCACGGCGAAATTTCTGCGCGACACCGGCGGCGATCCCGGCACCGTCCTCTACTTTCTCAAACGGCTCAACGTCCTTGATGTCGCCACCACCGACGACAACATCCGCTACGCCGAGACACTCATGCTCGTCGGTGAGGTGACCCAGGCGCGCACGATCTACGACAATCTCCCTGACAGTGTGCGCAACGAGCGCCGCGGGCTGGAGCTGCTCTCCAAACTCCTCGACGAGGAAGGTCGCAAGACCGAGGCGCTCGAAACACTTCGCCGGGGCTTGTTGCTCGAGCCTGAAAATCCCGAGTGCAAACTCCGGCTCGCCATTCTCGACATCGACCAGCCCTTCGACGAGACGCGCCGCAAAGCGCGGGCCGCCATCTGGAGTCTAGCCAGACAGCACGACGCAACCGCCCTCCAGGCCATGAGCTACCTGGCCTCCAGCAAGGAACTCTCACCCGGCGAGGCGCAGGAGCTGGTCGAAGTCTCCGCCGCTCATCCCAAGATCAGCGACAGCCAGAAATTCACCATTCTCTCCGCTTACATGCGTCTCTTTCCCACCGAGCGCGACGCCATCCTCACGCGCGAGTGCGAGCGCTTTCGCGGCAAGGGCATTGATGAAGTCGTGCGCCTGCTCAGGTGGCTCAGCGCTGAAAACCAGCACGACAAAATCCTCTCCATCGTCTCCCGCGACGTCGTGCTCAAATCACCCGACGCTTTTCCCTCCTACGCTGACGCGCTCATCGCCACAAAAAAATTCGCCGAGTTGCGCGACATCATTCACGCCCGCCCAGCGCCGCCCGTGACCGAGGCGGCCGCCAACGCCTACCTCGCCCAGTGCTACTCCCAACTCGAGCCGGACTACATCCAGACCAGGCACTTCATCGAAAACGCCTACCGCGCCGCCACCAAATCAGGTGAGCTTGCCATCCTGCTCAAATCTGCCCAGATCGCCGAGTCACTCGGCCTCCTGGAGCTTGCGGAGCAGGGCTACCTGCTTGTCGCCGAGAAAAATGCCCGCGCCCGCGTCATCGTGCTCAACAAAGTCTATGACATCGCGGCCACTCGCAAAGCCGGCGATGTCATGCTGGACATCGCCACCCGCATCACCGCAGAGCGGCCCGACAGCGATGTTTACCGTCTGCGCGTCGATTATCTCCACCTTCTTCTGGGGCGGGGGTTCGAGCAGGCGTGTGAGTCCATGCTCTCCGCCGCCCAGACATCGTCAGCAAATGAAACCTCCCGCGCCCTCGTCCGCGCCCTCGCAGCTTACCGCATCGGCGATCTCACGCGCACCGCCGCCGCACTGCGCCAGGTCAGCGAACCGCAGAAAATGGAGCCGGGACATCGCGCCGTCTTCGCCGGCCTCACGCGCATCACCGGAGGAGACGCCACCTCCGCTTTCAAGCTCGCTGAAACCGTCCCCTCCTCCATCCTCCTCGAAGAAGAGCTGGCCTTCCTCCGCCACGCATTCTAACCCATGTCCTCCAAGCCATCCTCAGGTGACTCCGCGTCCAGCAAACCCTCTCCTCATGTGTTGATGACGAATGAACCATCCGCCATCACACCCGTTTCAGATTCAGCCGCCGCAGCCTCGGACACCACGCCGCGCGCAGCCAG
>JANPIW010000009.1:0-1952 GCA_031425215.1 Verrucomicrobiaceae bacterium | reverse complement strand
TGTCGCGCCGCGTGGTCTTTTTCTTCCGCGCGTACTCCTGTTGGGCAAAGCTCAGTTGTCGTTCCATGCCTGTGAACTTACCCCACCGCGCAACTTCTTTTTACTCCTGATTGCCGCGCCGATTAAATCAGCGGTTCCCTAGGGAAACGCTGATCAAAGCCACACCGCAAAAATTGGAGCGGCGCAGAGCATTGAATGACAATACTTTTCTCTGCGGCGTTCCTGGCTCTGCGGTGTAAATCAGTGTTTCCCTAGTGGTTCGTTCCAGCGAGTCGCTCACAAAAATGGACAACACCCAGAGCATTCCCGTCTCGGCTCAGACCGATCAGGACCACCCTTTCGGAAGATCGACTGCCCGCCCTGCGTTTACCGGTTTGCTTTTTCCACCACACGATTCAACCTCGCCGCCACTCATGAAAATCCTCCGCGTCCTCGCCCTGCCCGCACTCATCGCCGCCGCCGCATCAGCTCATGCGAAAACCGACTGGTCACGCTTTCGCGGCCCCAACGGCTCCGGCCTCGCGGACACCACCGGGCTGCCCGCAAGCGTGGATGAAAGCACCACGCTCTGGAAGGTGCCCATGGGAAAAGGCTGGTCATCGCCCGTGCTCTGGGGTGACATGGTCGTCGTCACCGCCGAAACCGCGCCGAACAAGCGCGCCGTGATCGCCCTGTCCGCCACCACGGGCAAGGAGCTGTGGCGGCACGAGATGGAATTCGTCCCGCACCTCATCCACAAGACCTACAACACCTTCGCCAGCAGCTCCGCCTTCATTGACGCGCAGCGCATCTACGTCAACTGGAGCACGGGCACGAACATCCAGGCCCTCGCGCTCGATCACGCAGGCAAGCCAGTGTGGAAGAACGATCACGTCGCCAACTACATCCACGAGCACGGCACCGGCGTCTCCGCCATGGTGGCCGAGGGCATCATGATCGTGCGCAGCGAGTTCGACACGGAGAAAAACGGCAAGCCTCTGACCGACACACCCGAGCAGCTCAAGTGGAAGAGCTGCATCGTCGGCCTCGATGCCGCGACGGGCAAGGAAGCCTGGAAGCTCGAAGTCCCCAACTGCATCAACACTTTCTCCACGCCCATCGTACGCGACCTGCCTGGCGGGAAAAAAGAAATCATCTGCGCCGACACCGGCAGCGGCGTGATGGGCATCGACATCAAGACCGGCAAGATCAACTGGCAGCACAACCCCGGCTACACGCAGCGCAGCCTCGGCTCCGGCGTGCTCAGCGATAACTTCTACTTTTGCACCTTCGGCACCGGCGGCGGCGTGAAGGAAGTGGCCGCGCTCGACCTCAAAGGCGCGAAGCCCAAGCCCGTGAACTTCGAAGTGCCCAAGGGCCTGCCCTACGTCCCCTCGCCTCTCGTCATCGGCGAGCACATGTATCTGCTCGGTGACGGCGGCATCATGCGCTGCGTCGAGTTCAAGACCGGCAAGGTCATTTACGAGGAGCGCGTCGAGGGAGTGCAAGGCAGCAGCAAGTTTTTCAGCAGCCCCGTCGCCGCCGATGGCAAAATCTTTTGCGCCAGCCAGCAGGGCGATCTCATCGTGATCAAGGCCGGCCCGAAGTTTGAGCGCCTCGCCGCCAGCAAGCTCGACGCGCCCGTGAACTCCGTGCCCGCCATCGGCGACAAGCGCCTCTACGTCCGCACCGGAAGCTCCCTCTACTGCATCGGCAGCAAGGCTGCAGTGCTGCCTTGAAGCGTGTAGCTGAACAGCGTTCAGTCAGTGACGCGAACTTACGCGGCTCCCACTAACCGCAGGCTCACGCCAGCCGCTACAGCAACCGCTACTTCATCTCCTCGACCAGCACGTCGTCGAAGAGAAAGCTCTGTGGCTCTTTGCCGCAGGAGAAAAGAATCCGGCCGCCGATGAAGTCGGTGCTGGCAGGCTGGGTCTTTGGATCGATGAGCGCGATCACTGTCGCGGTGGCGT
>JANPIW010000008.1:0-6072 GCA_031425215.1 Verrucomicrobiaceae bacterium | reverse complement strand
AGCCACCCCGAACTGCTCGATTACCTCGCCGCCCGCTTTACCGCGACCGGCGGCTCCATCAAAGACATCATCTGTCTCATCGTCACCTCAAAAACCTTCCAGCAATCCTCTCAGGCATCTGAAACCCAAAATCAAAAACCTGAACTCCTCCCATCGTTCCCCATCCGCCGGCTCGAAGCAGAGGCCATCCGTGATTCCATGCTCGCCCTCTCCGGCAGGCTCGACCTCACCATGTTCGGCGATCCCGTGAATGACGACACCCCGCGCCGCAGCGTGTACATGAAAATCATCCGCAACCAGCTCGATCCGCTCCTCACCATCTTCGACGCGCCCGTTCCTTCCGGCACACGCGGGCGGCGCGATGCCACCAATGTCCCCGCGCAATCCCTCGCACTCCTCAATGACACCAACGTCATCAACTGGGCGCGCAACTGGGCGCGCGACGTGCTCGCCGAAACCAGTCTCACCACTGACGAGCAACGCGTCGCACGCATGTTTCAGCAAGCCTTTGGCCGCCCGCCATCCACCGGAGACACCGCACAGAGTCTCGCCTTCATCCGCGACTCTCTCACCACCGGCGATCAGTTGCGCTCGCAGCTTGTGACGCACGAGACGGAGACCATCGCCTTGCGCGCCCAACTGGACGGCATCATGAGCGAAGCGCTCCGTTTACTGGAGAAGAAACGCGGCACCAAACCCGGCGCTGTTTTGAAAGACATCCCGCAGCCCCTGGCTGAGTGGGATTTTGAAGACGGCGGCGCCGACCTGCGCGGCAATCTCCCTCTCACGCTCCATGGAAACGCGCGCATCGCCGATGGCGCGCTCGTGCTCGATGGCGGCAAGTCCTTCGCCTCCACCGGCGCGCTGCCTGTCACGCTCGATGAAAAAACACTCGAAGCCTGGGTGCGCCTTGATGATGACGACCAGCGCGGCGCGGGCGTGCTCACCGTGCAAACGCAGGACGGCTTATTCTTCGACTCCATCGTCTTCGCCGAGAAAGCCCCGGGCGAGTGGCTCGCCGGCAGCAACAACTTCAGCCGCACGCATGATTTCGGCGGCGCTGCGGATGCCGAGGCGACACAACGCGCCGTGCATCTCGCGATCACTTACAAGCCTGATGGCACCATCGAAGGCTGGCGCAACGGCACGGCTTATGGAGAGCCGTACAAAAGCGACGGGCCCTACAGATTCATCGACAGCAAAAGCCAGATCATCTTCGGAGTGCGCCACGGCCAGCCAGGCGGCAATCGTGTGCTGCGCGGTAAAATCTTCCGCGCCCGCCTGCATGATCGCGCGCTGACCGCCGACGAGATCGCGCGCTCTGCGCAGATCGAACAGGGCACCATCCCCGAGTCTGTGATCATCGCCTCTCTAAACGAAAAGCTCAGGACCGAAGTCCTCGAAATGAAGGACACACTGCGTGCTAAAGAGAAACACCTCGCCGATTCCCGCGCGCTGCTCAATGACGGCGACGGCCGCGAGATCGGCTGGTCATCGCTCGCACAGGCGATGTTTAACATGAAGGAGTTTATCTACCTGCGGTAAATCTCACTTCGACTTTTCGCGTGCTCCTCGTCAATCTGAAGCCGTAGCGCAGATAAAAAGTGCCGGGATCAGGCCGTGCTAGGACGGTGGCTGCATTGAGGAAGGTTCGATCTGATGCAGAAACTCGCGTGGCGGAAAGGAGACATAGATCAGGATGGTCTTCATCAGGCCCTAGTGAACGGGGGCGCATGGAGATCGGTGCTAGACCATGCGGGCAAAATCTCCGCCGAACAGGCGAAGATGAAAGCGGAGTTGGAATACGAACGCTACAGGTTGCTCCTGGATTCCCAACCGCGCGCGGTGGATTTGGATTTTGCGAAGGCGGTGACAGAAATTAAAAAGCTCCCCAACCCCACAAAATCCAAACCACGAAAGAAGTGAGTTTCAATGAATGCGCTCCATCGAAGAAATGAAGGCGTCCGTGGAGCCGGGGTGCCAGACTCACTCCAGACCCACTGCCTGCATTCGCTTGAGCGTGTAGGGCGTGATGGGCGAATCGGGGTGGAGTCCTTCGATGCGTTTATTGGCGGGAGCGTTGGGGGCAGGTCTTTGGAATGCGGCATACCAGTTGATGGCGAAGGGCGGGAATTCCTTGCGCATGACCTCGGTGCGATCCCATTGCGCGAGGACACGAGCCTTGGCGGCCTCGTCTTTGCCCTTACTGGCCTCGAACTCCTGCATCCCGGCGCGGGTATCGACGACGATTTTGGCGAACTCCAATCCGCAGCGGGTGAAGTGCAGTCGGCGACGGTATTTTTCATCGGCAGTGACGAGTTTTGCAGCGGCGGAGTCCAGATGCGCCTGCGCTTTGGCGAAAAGCTCGGGTGTGTATTTCTGTGGAAGATCGAAGGCGCGATAGCGACTCGGTTTTTCGGCGACGAACTCCATGCGCGTGCGCTCCAGCAGCTCCCAGTAAGCTTTCATGTCCGCCGCAGCAGGGCCGTAGGTGCGCTCGTGGTAGTCATCCACGAGCGCCTTCACATCGGTGTGCGGATTCCATGCGAGGTGGGCCAGCGTGTAATACAGCGGGCCTTGGGTGGACCAGTGATACCAGAACATGTCGAAGTAGAGGCCGAGGCAGCGCGTGTCGGCAGCAAAGCGGAAGTCTTCGGCCATCTGCGTGATCGCCACGTCAGGCATGCCCCAGCTCAAACCGGCGGGATTGCCGAGATTGGGCCGCCACATGATGTGCTTCGCTTTTGCGGCCCACTCGGCGTGCTGTTTCATCGGCACCTCGCGTTCCTTCGGGCCGCTCAGGGCAAAGTTGCCGACATTGGCGATGATGACGTTTTCATCCGGCACGGCGGCGATGGGCGCGGGGCGTGAGTAGCCGTAAGCGAGCAGTTGCACATAGATCTCTTTCTCAGGGTGACGCTTCTTCAACATTCGCCCGAGCGTGTTGGCGAAGGTGACCTGGCGATCGGTCAGTGCGGGACGTTCCTCCTGCTTTTTATACCAGCGGAAGGTGAACTTCTCGCCGTCGGGGTGATCCTTCGCGACGCAATCTTTGCAGACGCAGTGGCCGAAGTCGTAGCCGTCGTTCTCGCTCACGTTGAAGACGCGCTGCGTGGGATTCGCGCGAAGCTGCTCGTCCACTTCGGCAAGCCATTGCTGCCAGACCTGCGGGTTCGATTCGCACAGCTTCGTGTTGTGCGGCGTCGGATGCGGACTGCGCGTGCCGTCGGGATGCAGCGCGGAGAATTCGGGATTCGTCTTCGAATACTTGTCCCACCAGTGGCCGAATCCGTGGCCGCCATCGAGCTCCATGGAGTCGAGCTGCAAGCGCTGCAAGCGTGCCCATTCCATGTCAGGGCCTTCTTTGTGATCGCCGAGTTCGAGCTTGGTGAACACACCCGCCCGCGCCTGGATCTGTGGATGATAGCGCACCTCGCACGACGCGATGGCGATGCTCTCCCGCTTGATGACATCCTCCTCGCCCGGCCACAGCCACCGCACGCCGAGTTGGTCACGGAGGAAAGTATAAACCGCGTTCGCCGTGCCATACTCCTGCTGCATGCCGGTCTTCGTGCTCAGCCGCCCCTTCGCGGTCATGTGCTTCGGGTCCCAGCGATCTCGTCCTGCGATGACGACATGCTTCTCGTTAGCTGTGATGAGCGTTTCTTCCGCGTGTTTGAAATCGAAGTCGGTCTTCGGGAACAACGTCTTCACCACAGGTTGCACGCCGATCCAGATCGCACGCTCCGGCACAGGTGAAGGCTCACCATCCATCACCGCCGGCTTCTGGCCGCTGATCTTCTCGATGTATGCCGCAAGCGTCACCGCCGCATCGCGCGTGCGCGGCGGCGCGTCTTTGAAAACGATGATGGGTGCGGGCGGCGTGTCTTTGGCGATGAGGACGAGATCAACGGCACTGGTGGAAGCTGTGAGGCCACCGAGGAGGAGGGCGGTGAGACTTTTCATGATTAGATTGATTGCGTGAACGGGAATTTGATTCACTCCATCACCAACTTCCCGAACTTCGTCGTGATGTGCCAGGAGCCGCCGGTGGGGGAGAAGGCGTGTTGTTCCGGTTTCTCAAGGCCCGCCATGCGCAGTCGTCCGACGTTGAAGAACCACGGGGCTGCTGCGGTGGGCTTGGCTCCTGCGACGCGATGGTTCGGATCGGATTGCGCTTCAGCCTCGCCGACGACGGGGATGCGCACGCGCACGCGCCAGAAGTCGGCACCTTTTTCCGTCTTGATCTCGGCGAGGGATTTCCAGTTTCCCGATGGATCGCCGTCCACGATGACTCCGTCCGGATTGATCTCCAGATGGTAGTAACTGTGGTTCGGGGTTTCCAAGGAAACCGCCACATAGTCACCGCCGACCACATCGGTGGCGAGCATGAGTTTTTTCATGTCCGGTTCCTGACAGTGAATGTCGAGCAGCAGGGCGTTCTTGTCCCAGCCCACTTTGAAGGTGGTTGCGGGAACGCCTTCTTTCCCACCACGATTTGCTTTCAGTTTGTAAGTTGTCGCCTTGGAGAGATCAGCGCCGTCGCTTCCGATTGCCAGCGGGGCTTTGGCGCGCGCTTCGGCGAGTTCCTGATCCTTGGCTTTGTATTTCGCGATCATATCCGCTCTTGGCTGAAGCTCGGAGATGACGGCTTCGACACGTTGCGCGTAGATGCCGTCACCCGCCGCTGCTTTGGCGCGATCGAGCATGTCCCGGAACTTGAGCGCGGTATTCAGCGAGACGTTCATCGGATTCCCTCTGCCTCGGCCGCGGCTTTCATCCTTGTAGGCCAGATTGGCCTCGGCGAAGTCGATCGCCTCCTTCATCGCCTTTGCGGCAGGGCCGTAAAAGAGCGTGCAGTAGTCATTCAGCACCTGCTCCACATCCTGGTCTGCATCCCAGAAAAAACGGGCCTGCACATAGAGCGTGATGTGCTCCAAACCCATCGCCTGCCATTTGCCGCGGTATTGGCTGACTTCACCGCTGCCGCCGAGCGCGACGCCTTTGAGATAGCGGAGGTCTTTAGCCATCGCTCGCGGATGAATGAGCGGATACGAAATCGCCGCGCCACGGACCCCATTCTCCATGCCCCAGAGGTGATAGAGGTTGTTCTCGTAGCGGAGAATGTTGCCCGGCGCGACCTTCGCTTTCCAGCGCTCCATGCGGCTCGTGTAGTCGGCCCAGTGTTCGGGATCGTTCATCTTCGGACGGCCTGAATTGGAGACTTTGATCACCACGTTCGGCGTGAACTTCCCGACTTTGTCCGAAGTGTCGTTGTAAGAAGTGTAGGCTCCGCTGGTGATGAGTTTGTCGGGATGTGTTTTGTAAAGCTCGCGCCCGACGCGCTCGGTGAAGCCCCACACCAGATCCGGAGCCGTCTTTCCCTTGCAGCCCTCGCAGCCGCACAGCGAGAGGCCATCACCGGGCCAAAGTTCCACGGCAGGCACCCCTTCCACGTCGAACATGTGCCGGCAATACTTGATGGTCTCTTGGATGAGTCCTTCCGAGGTAAAGCAGGGCGTGCCGTGCCCGCGATGCTCAGTGTCACGCTTGCCGCGGAGGAGCGCGTAATACTCGGGATGCGCCTGCTTCATCGCCTCGCCGCTGTGGACATTCGTCAGCCCGTGAGCGCCACCAGCAGAGCCGATCTTTTGGTAGGGCGAGTTCATCCCGATCTGCCGGGACCAGATGACATCGTCGAAGGAGAAGCTCGAATAATTGTTCCACATCCACGAGCGGAAGTGCGTGTCAGGCACCACCGTTTTGTTCACTGCGGCCAGACTGATTGATTTTCGTTCTGGCACGACTTCGCCCAGCTTGCCGGGCATAAACCAACGTGCACCCAGGCCGCGCAGGAACTCGCAGACCGCATTGAGCGAGCCGTTTTCATCCTCGACCTCAAAGCCACGAGTCGTGTTCCCGCCCGTGAGCCAGAGCGCCGCCGCGTCCTTCCCGTAATGCGCCTCCAGCACACCCGCTTTGAACGGATAACTCGCCTCCCGCTTGCGCTTGCCCTCGACCGGTGTCGGCGGAGTGAAGTCGAAGTCATTCCCCAGCAGCACTAGCCAGTCC
>JANPIW010000007.1:0-9218 GCA_031425215.1 Verrucomicrobiaceae bacterium | reverse complement strand
GCCCGACAAAGCGCTGCGCGCCTTCATTCGTTATTCTCACGAGAGGAGCGCGCCGCATGAAACTCGAAGACGTAACAGTGGCCCTCCGTCCACGCCGCCCATGGGAAGCCGTCGATCTCGGCTGCACGATGGTGCGGCGTGATTTCGGAAAACTCATGGCTCTCTGGTCCACCACCGTGCTGCCCGTGTGGGTGCTCATCGGCGCGCTCATGTGGCAGTGGCCGTATGCGTTTTCACTCGTCGTCTGGTGGCTCAAGCCGCTCTACGACCGTCTGCCGCTCTTTTTCCTCAGCCGCTCTGTATTTGGTGAGGAGCCGGGCTTTCGCGAGACCTGGCGCGAGTGGCCGCGCCTGTGGAGCCGCGATCTTTTCTCCGCGCTTCTATTGCGCCGTTTCTCGATGATTCGCAGCTTCGCCCTCCCTGTCATCATGCTCGAAGGCCAGCGCGGCTCCGCCACACGCGCGCGCATCACCGCGCTCGCATCCGATGGCGGCGGCTCCGGCACATCGGTTAGCTGGGTGTTTTTGAAACTGGAGGTGGCCGTTTTCTTCGGACTCCTCGTGCTCACCTCCAATTTCGTGCCGGAGACCATCTCGCCCGCGTGGTCGGATTTGTTCGACAGCGCTGATGAGTCCATTTTGGAGAACATCCATCCCGCCTACATCTGGTGGACAAACATTTGTTACCTCGCCGCCATCACCATCATCGAGCCATTCTACGTCGGCGCGGGTTTCGGACTCTATTTGAACTGCCGCACCAAGCTCGAAGGCTGGGACGTGGAGCTGGCATTCCGCAGACTCGCCACCCGCCTGCGGGCCGCCGCTGCGCCGGTCACAGCAGTGCTGCTATTCCTCGCCAGCTCTCAGGCCGTGGCCAGCTCTCAGGCCGTGGGCTGGGTGTGTTCCGCACCCCATGATCCCATTGCAAAATCAAATCTCCTCGCGGAACCGCCGGGCTCATTGTGCATCCGCACGCAGCTCAATCTCCCCCGCCAAGCTGCAACGGGCGGGCTGTCGCCACACCCGTTCCACGGACTGAGCCAACGCCTGTCTTCACGAGGATTCCTTTGCGCCGTTGCTGTCGAATCCTCCGCCACAGCAGATGCAGCCGAAGCTCCTCCAGCGGAACCAGTCGCCATCACCTCCGACGACCCCAACACCGCCGCCGATCAAATTCTCACGCAAAGCGAGTTCACCATTCACACGCAGCCAGAGAAAAAGTGGATTTCGGAGTCCATGTTCGATATGCCAGATTTCAGCGGCATCGTCATCATCGGTTACATCCTGTTCTGGGCGCTCGTCATCGCCCTCGTCATCGCACTCATCGTCTGGATCGCAAACAACCGCCACCTCTTCACCGGCCCTACCCTCGCCGCACGGGGCGCCGTAGCACGCGCCACGCCACGCGTCATCATGGGCATGAACATCACACGCGAGAGCCTGCCTGATGACATCATCACTGCGGCGCGCGAGCTCTGGCGCACGCGCGGTCCGCGCGAGGCGCTCAGTCTCTTATATAGAGGCACGCTCTCGCGTCTCATTGAGCATCAGCGCCTGCCCATCCGCGAGAGCGACACCGAGGACGACTGCCTCGATCACGTCACCAGCGCCGCGCCGCCGCCCATGAGCGGATACTTCACCACGCTCACCGCCGCGTGGATCAGGCAGGCGTATGCAGGAGTCTCCGCGCCAGAGCAGCATTTTGAAGAACTTTGCCGCGACTGGCCTTTCGCCAGTGCAACCTCTCGCCAACCGCGGAAGAACATCGCGCTGCTTTTCATCGCCGCATCATTGCTCACCGGTTGTTCAGGCCATTGGGAGACAACCGACAAACCCGTCGGCTTCAAAGGCAAGGCGCGCACCGATCCATTCCTCGCCGCTGCAAAATTGCTCGATCACCTCGGCTACGTCGCCAAGCGCTCGCCATCGCTCGCCGACCTTCCCGACGCGGAATACGGCGTGGTCTTCACCTCCGCCGAGGCCGGCATGCCCGAGGGCCGCGCACGCCAGGTGCTGCGCTGGGTGAATGACGGCGGCCATCTCATCTACACCATCTCCGGCACCTCGTCTTACAGCGACTGGTCGGAGTCATTCAGCAGCATCATTCACTTCCTCGGCAATGACGAGCGGCCCGACCCGATCCTGCGCACAATGGGCGTGAGCGTGGATGATAAACGCCCCCGGCTGGAAAAGGTGAAAAAGGAAGGCGGCAGTCCGCCCTCAGTTGAGAATGAGGAGGAGGAGCAGCCGTTGATTCCCAAAGACGAAACGGACGAACAACGGAAGGAACGACTCGCCAAATGGGTCGAGCGCGTCCGCATCGAACGTTTCGATTTCGACGGTCGGTCCTTCATGGTCGAAGTGCCTTCTTATCTCGATTTCGTCCTGGATCGGGATCTCCGTCGGAGTGAATGGTCGTCATCCAACGCTGAGAAAACACCCATCCTCAGCCTGCGTCACGGCCAGGGCCGCGTCACGTTCGTCAATCACGCGCGTCCCTTCCGCAACCGCTACCTCGGCGATCACGATCACGCCGCGCTCCTAGCCGCGATCATCGACAGCGAGCATGCCAACGGCGCTGACGTGCGCTTCGTAATCGACATGCAGGCCAGCTTCTGGGCGCTGCTCTGGAAGCGCGCGTGGATGCCCCTGGTCGCCCTCGCCCTCGCCGTCGCCATCTGGCTCTGGCGCAGCAGCCGGCGCTTCGGCCCCATCATGCCCGTGGAGTTGAGCGAGACCAAGCACTTCGCTGATCATGTCGGTGCGCTCGGCCAGTTTTTCTTCCGCCTCCGCCGCACCGATGTGCTCCTCAAAGCCGCCGCCGAGTCCGTGCGCGCGAGACTCGCCGCAAAATTTCCGCAACTCTCCGGCACCTCCGAAGACGCCGCGATCACGCTGCTCGCAGAAAAAAGCGATCTCCCCGCCGACCGCGTCCGCGCCGCGCTAGCGCAGCATGTGCCCGGGCATAATTTCCAAGTCGTGCGCCTGCTCCAGGATTTGCAGACGATGCGGAACTCAATCTGACCATCGTGTTGCGTAGCAAAGCTCCGGCGCTATTCTTCCTGCCATGCCCGCCGTTCTTGATTACCTCACCGAGCCAGCTCTGCGCGAGCCGCTGATCCAGTCGCTCAAACACCGCCGCGATGGTGCTCCACCGGATGAAGAGCTGGACGAGGATCGCCTCATGTTTTCTGGCTTCACCTGGGATGGCTACCTCGCGCTCGACGACGCGCTCGGCCACGATCGCGCCAGTCCGCGGCTCTATTTCCTGGATGGGATGGTTGAAATCATGAGCACATCACAAAAACACGAGGAGTTGAAAAAATGGATCGCCGACTTGCTCGCGCAATTCTTCATCGCCAAACGCATCCGTGCCCTCCCGCGCGGACAAGCCACGCTGCAAAAATTCCGTGAAGCAGGAGCCGAGCCTGATGAATCGTGGACGTTCAACGAGCGCAAAGACGTGCCCGATCTCGTGCTGGAGATCGCACTCACAAGCGGCGGCCTGCCAAAGCTCGACATCTACCAGCGCTTTGGTGTGCCCGAGGTCTGGTTCTGGCGCAAAGGCCAGCTCGAAGTGTGGACGCTCGATGGAGATCGTTATACCGGCCCGCATCCGGCCAGCACATTGCTTCCCGGACTCTCGCTGCCGACACTCGCCGAGTGCGCCGTCATCCCCGAATGGATGGACGCCATCCAGACGTTTCGAGCCACTCTGGAGTAGTGCTGCAAGCGCCCTTCACACCACTTTGCATTTTTCATTTCTCAATTTTCATTTTTCAATCCTCGCGGCACACTCGCGAAAATGGAACCCACCTCCGACGACCACCCCACTCCCTGGGACAACCTCAAGGTCCTCCCGCGTCGCAACTGGCTCTCCATGTCCACCGTCCTCGCGGTGCAGGCGCTCAATGCCTTCAATGACAACTTCGTCAAAATCCTCCTCATCGCCCTCGCACCCGTCGTCGCCGCCGGCACACAGATCGGCGACAACATGGAGTTGATGCTCGGCGCCATCTTCGCCTTGCCGTACATCCTCTTCGCGCCAGTCGCCGGATTTTTGTCGGACCGGTTTCCGAAAAAGAAAGTCATCGTCTGGATGCAGGCCGTGCAGCTCGTGTGCTTTGCCTGGCTGATCGGCGCGCTCATGTTGCGCAAGCCGGAGGCATCGTTGTGGCTCTCGCTCGCAGGTTTCCTCCTCCTCGCGACACAGGCCGCGTTCATCAGCCCGGCAAAAATGGGCGTAGGCAAGGAGCTGGTCGGTTCGCGCCGTCTCGGCATGGTATCGGGCTGGCTGCAAATGACGATGATGGCCGGCGTGCTCGGCGGCATGTGGGCGGGCGGCACATGGTTCGGCGTGCATTATGAACAATCGCACGACGCGTGGGACGCCGCGCTCTGGCCCATGATCATCGTCGGCGGCGTGGCCGTGCTGCAGTTTTTCATCTCCTTCGCCATCCAGCCCACGCCCGCTCACGCCGAGGTGCCTTTCCGTCGCGCGATGTTGTGGGAGCACTTCGCGAATTTGAAATCGCTCTTCGCCATGCGCCACATCCGACTCGCCGCGCTGGGCATCACTTACTTCTGGTTTCTCTCCAACGCGATCAGCCTCATCATCGTCACGCTGATGAAGGAGACGTATGCGTCCGATAGCGCGGGCGGAAACGCCAAGGCGCTCGCATCCGCCGCCGCAGTGCTCGGTGTGGGTGTGATCCTCGGCAGCGTGACAGCGTCCGTCGTTTGCAAGCGGCGCATCGAGCTGGGCCTCGTACCGCTAGGCGGCCTCGGCTTCGTCATCGGTCTGCTCTGGGCAGGCTTTGCACCTCTGGGAAGTAACATGGTTTATGCCGGCCTCATCTTCACCGGCTTCTCCGGCGGCTGCTTCATGGCACCACTTTACGCCTTCGTGCAAGACCGCGCGCATCCTGCTGAGCGCGCGCGCGTGATCGCGGCGATCAATTTGCTCGACTCCGTCGCCGCCATCCTCGCCGTTCTCATCGTCAGCGCGATGAAGCTCGCGGACCTCAGCGCCGGCACGCAGTTCATCTGCCTCGCCGTGCCCAGCGCAGTCGCCGCGATCTTCATGCTCAAGCTGCTGCCCAGCGATTTCGTCCGCATGATCTGCATGTCGTTCGTGCGCACCACTTACAAAGTGCGCGCCGTGCATTCCGAGCGCGTGCCACGCACCGGCGCCCTCATGATGCTGCCCAATCACGTCAGCTATGTCGATGCCCTCATCATCGGCACCGCCAGTCCGCGCCTGCTGCGCTTCGTCATCTGGGACGTGCTCTACAAAGTGCGTTACTTGAACGGCTTCCTCCGCCTCTTCGGCACCGTGCCCATCTCTCCCACGCGTGCGAAGGACGCGGTGCGCACCGTCGCCACCGCGCTCAAGGAGCAGGGCGCCGTGTGCATTTTCCCTGAGGGCCAGATCACCCGCACAGGCATGATCAACGGACTCCAGCGCGGCTTTGAACTGATGGCGCGGCAGGGCGATGCGCCGGTGCTTCCTGTGTTCATGGACCAGCTCTACGGCTCCATCTTCTCCTTCAAAGGCGGACGCTTCTTCAAGAAATGGCCCAAGCGCGTCCGCTATCCGCTGACCGTTTATTTCGGCGAGCCCATCCCGCCGCGCGAAGCCACCACCGACCGCGTGCGCGCCGCCATGCTCCAGCTCGGCTCCGAGGCATTCCTGCACCGCAAACAATTCGATGACATCGCGCCTGATTCACAACAAGCGCTCGCAAACGCCATGCGCCTTGACGAGATCGAGCTGCTGCGCGCCGACGACACACTCATCATCATGCCAGGCGCGAGCGACATCATCCGCCGCACCTGCCTCGCCATGCCGCGCACACCGTGTCTCGATCTCAATGACATCGGACTCGCGGCACCGCACTCTGTCCACGCCATCGCGACGAGCGACGCCGACATCGAGGCGCTCGTTTCATCTCCAGACTGGCCGCGAGTGAGATGCGCCGTGCTCTGGTGGGGCGCGCAGCTCACGAGCGATCTTCAAGAATCACTGGAGCAAAAACTCGGTTGCCCCGCGCTCCTCGGTTTTCTCGACCTCGACACCGGCGCGCTCATCGCGCAAAACATCCCCGATCCCGAGATGGCCCCAGGTGATGAAGGGCTGCAGCTCGGCGTCCGCGCGGGCACACTCGGACGCCTTCTCCCCGGCCTCGCGGTGGCGCAAAACAATGGCACGCTCGAGATCAGCGGCCTCGCGCCAGAGAATCCCGCCGTCATCCGATTGCCCGGCCACTCGCTCGACGAATCAGGATTCATCGTTCTGTAGTCCCGGCTTCAGCCGGTTCAGGAAAGCTTCCGTTTGAAGTCCTCATACCCAAACCGCCGCACCACGCGCAGCTCACCCGTCGCAGGATCAAACGTGTCGATGTCAGGATGCGGCACGCCGTTGAAGGTCGTGGTCTTCACCATAGTGTAGTGCGCCATGTCGGTGAAGACGAGCTTTTGTCCGATCTCGAGCGGCGCGGGAAACGAGTACTCGTTGATCACATCACCCGCGAGACACGACATGCCGCCGAGCTTGTAGTCATGCGCAAACTCTCCCGGCATCCCGCTGCCGATGACGTGCGGACGATACGGCATCTCCAGCGTGTCCGGCATGTGGCATGTGGCGGAGATGTCGAGGATGGCGGTGGGTTGTGCATCGATGGCAAACGGCTCCGTTTCATCAGTCGGCAAATCTTGCTCACGAACGCCAAACACATGCACGTCAAAAGGATACAACTGGCCTTTGGCATCGCACAGCACATTGGCAGGCTTCGCATCGGCGATCATCACACCGTCCGGGCGCTGGTAAGTGTGCTCGCGCACCTCACTGAAACCAAGCGCGTCCATGAAGGCGCGGATTTGTCCGACGTCGGCGCCCTCGCCTTCCACGAAGGTTTGGCTGGTCAGCAGTCGCAGTCCGTTTCCAGTTTCCACCACGGCCTCGAGATGCCAGTCGATGCCTAGCAGGTGATGGCTCGCCAGCACGTTCTCCAGGTAAGCCTTGAGTTCGCCGCGCGCTCCATAGTTCGGCGGCTGGGTGAGTTTCAGCACCCGGCCTGACGGGCCGTCGAGATAAACATCATGCTCATTGCCGCCCTCAAGCTCATCCTTGGAGCTGATGAGCCGGTGCAATTGAGCCTCGCTCATCAGCCAGCCGTTTTCATCCGCCCATTGGCGAACGGATTCGGCCTCGGCGTGGAGCCATTGCGCCGCATCTGCGCGATCAAAACGCTCTCGGGTTTCTTTGACGCGCTGATGGAGTGCTCGCGCAGCGCGGCACGCATCCGCTGAAGTGCGATATCGGAAAGTATCGTGGCTGTCTTGTTCATGGCTGATGGTATCGGCTGAGTCATGGCGCGCAACCGGCGATCTCCCGCCAACAATGTCCATCACGCTCGCCACGAGGTAGCCGGTGTTCAAACCAATCGCCTCGCCTGGCTCGAGGTACACTTCCTTGCCCCAGCGCGCTTTGAACTCGCGCACCACGCGCACCAGCCGCTCCACGTCGTAATCGCTGCGCGTGATGTGGTGGCCGCCGCCCATGTTCACCCACTTCACTTGCGCGAGGAATTTCGGAAACCGCTGCTCCACCGCGGCCAGCGTGCGCTCCAGCACACCGGAGCCTTGCTCGCACAGCGCGTGGAAGTGCAAGCCTTCCAGCCCCGACAAATCCTCGTCCTCCAGCGCATCCGCGCGCGTGCCGAGCCGACAGCCCGGCGAGCACGGATCGTAAAGAGCGACCTCCACCTCCGAGTGCTCCGGGTTCACGCGCAGCCCCGGACTCGGCGCACGGCCGCTCGCGCGCGCTGCGTCGAGCATCGGACGAAACGCGCGCCACTGCCGCAACGAGTTGAAGCTGATGTGATCCGCGATGGGAATGATGCGTTTCATTTCATCCGGCTTAAAAGCCGGCGCATACACATGCACCTCACGATCAAACTCCTCCCGCGCCAGCAGCGCCTCGTGCAAACCGCTTGCGCAACATCCGCTGAGATACTGCCGCACCAGCGGAAACGTGCTGAACATCGCAAAGCCCTTCAGCGCCAGCAGCACCTTCGCGCCCGACTCGCGCTGCACCATCGCCAGCTTCTCAAGATTGTTTTTCAGCAGGCCGAGATCGACGACGAAGGCAGGTGTCTCCACCTTCGCGAGATCAAAATGCGGCGCGGGTTGTTCCAGGGCGTGGGGGGGTGGGTGCATTCGGAATACAAGTGCTCAGTTCTCAGTGCTAAGTCGCGCTGCCTTAACACCGATAATCTAAAGTTCGCTTTAGATTTTAGGCGAAAATCTAAACCGCACTTTGGACTTTCGATGCCGGCGATTTCGTGATCCCGCCTGATGCGCGATCAAGCCTCCTTCTTTGCGCCCTTGGCCGCTGGCGCTTTCTTTTCGCGCGGCGGGAACTCCCAGCTCAGCAGGCGCTTCTCTCCGGGGTGGCAGCAGAGGAAGGCGGAGAAGGGGCGGCCCTTCTTGGAGATCATGTTCACGATGAGGCCGGTTTTGCCCTCGGTGAAAAACTTCTTCGCGTCCTCGGCGGTGATCTCTTTTTTGCACAGCAGCTTGGGCAGGCGCGCGTTGCAGGCGGCTTTGTCCTCGACGTTCACTTTGCAGATGTAACCGGCGGCGGTGTCGTGGATTTGGGATTTCTTTCCCTTCTTCGCGCACACGGGGCACTCGCAAAGGGCGGGGCTGGTTTCCCAGTCGATCTGCATGGAGTTGGGATCGCCGCTGGCAAAGACGAAGCTCACTTTCATGTCATCCTTGATCTCAAGCGCTGCGCTAAACTCCTGGCCTTTGCGGCTGCGGAAGTTGTCGAGCGGGCCGACGAGGCGCTTCTCGATGAGCGTGCGGATTTCCTCCTCGCTCAGCGCGCGGCTGGCGACGATTTTCTGCACGCGCACTTTGCACTCGGGATTGTTGCAGCCGTAAAACATGTCGGTCTGCTTGAAGCCTTTGCCGCCGCACACGCCGCAGGTGACATCATCAAGACCGGGATACACCTGTTCCTTGGCGGCCTTGGTGAACGCCTTGGTCTTGTCCACGATCTGCGTGGTGAGCGCGCGGATTTCCTTCATGAACTTGCTGCGGTCGAGCTTGGCGTGCTCCATCTGCCGGAGCTGGAACTCCCAGTTGCCCGTCATCTCCGGCGAGCTGAGCGCGTCGATGCCGATGGCGCTGATCTGATCGATGAGATCGAGG
>JANPIW010000006.1:0-5663 GCA_031425215.1 Verrucomicrobiaceae bacterium | reverse complement strand
CGCGCGGGGAATGGATCGAACTAGTGATCATGACAGCGCGCGCAGCCCACGGTGAGGCCCAGCATCGCGCTGGTCGTCGTGCTCAGCATGTCGTCCATCGCGTCGTAGCGCGTGCGCTCCACCTCGTTTGCCGTGATCTGCGAAGGGAAAACACCCGCGCCCAGAAAACCCGTGGCGGCGAGCGCGAGCGGATTCTGCGGCTCGTACTCATCACCCGCGAGCTGCCATTTCACGAACTGGTCATACGGCATGTCCGAGTTCAGCGCCTTGATGACGAAGTCACGATAATGAAAAGCAAACGGGCGGTCATAGTCCTGCTCAAAGCCCGTGCTCTCCGCGTAGCGTGCCACATCCAGCCAATGACGTGCCCAGCGTTCTCCATATCGCGGCGAGGACAGAAGACGTTCCGTCAGAGCAGACAGATCACTCGGCTCAGACTGATCAGGCGGCAGCCCGGTGAGATCGAGAAACAGCCGCCGCACCAGCACCGCCTTTTCCGCCGGTGGCGCAAAGCTCATCCCCTTCGCATTCTTCAAAAGCAGCTCGTCAATGCTCTTCGCCTGCACCTTCTTCAGCGGCTGGAAGGCCCACCACTGCCGATCTTCATCCGTCACAACGCTGCTGTCCTTCTTCGGCTTCTTCCCGTCGATCAGCGGCGCTGAGTAAGGCGCTCCATCATCAATCCACGCCGCGATCTTTGAAATGACTTCGGCAGGTAATTTGGGGCTGCTGTCCGGCATGTTCGGTTCTTTTTCATGCCGGATCAGCGCCATCAACAAACTTTCCTTGGCATCGAACGGCACCACCACGCTCCCGTGCGAGCCACCGCGCAGCAGATCCTCGCGAGTGGCCATGTCGAAGTCGCTCTTCACTTTTTCGCCGCCGTGGCATTTGAGGCAGTTTTGCTTCAAGAGAGCCGCCACGTCGCTGTCGAAGAGCGTGAGGCCACGGGCCATGCGCTGGGCATGATCCGGCGGCAAAGCGAGCGCAGAGGTCGTCAGGAATAGAAACAGGAGTCGCATCACCTCAACTATACGCAGAACGACTGTGCCGTTTCATGGCGTTGTTGTGTCCGATCATGGCCGCCAAGCGCAAATACCTCAACTACACCACGCCGTGGGGCGTGGACCTCGCCCGAGTCGCCACGGCAGGCTGGACGCCGTTTCTGATCCACGAAAGCGGCTACCAGCCCGCCCTGGAGGATTGGAACCATCAGGGCGTCGATTCGCCCTTCTGGCGCTTTTACTACAATCCCAAGCCCGGCTGCCATCTCGTCTTCCGAGGCCGCAAAATCCCGCTGGAGCCGAAGAACGCCGTCTTGATCCCAGCGGACACCGTTTTCGACTGCGTGGGCCCCGTGCGTGCCTGCCATTACTGGCTGCACTTCACCACCACGCGGCCGGCTGTGTCCTATCCTGCCGCGCCCATGCTCTTTCCGGTTGATGGTCTCATGCGCAGCCTGCTCGGTCGGCTCATCGAAACGCATCAAAAGCAGCCTGACGGACACCACCTGCTCCATCTCGCGAATGCCTTGCTGCACGTCGTTTTTGCGAAGCTCGACTCCCCAGCTCATGAGCTGCCGGAGCGGCTGCTGGAGGTGCTGGCCCTCATCAACCGCTCACCGCACACGAAGCTCACGAACCGTTTCCTTGCTGAACGCACCGGGATGAGCGTGGAGCGCTTCATTCGTAGTTTCCGCGAGCACACAGGCCAGACGCCCGCCGCCTTCGTCCTCGCCACCCGCATCCGCCTAGCGGGCGAGGCGCTGGCGCTCACGGACAAAACCATCGACCAGGTCGCCATCGAGACCGGCTTCCCGAACCGCCACTACATGAGCCGAATGTTCGCCCGCGAAGTCGGCTGCGGCCCTGCTGAATATCGCAAACGTCAGCGCGAACGGAAAGGGCGGTGAACTCGCACACCGCAACACATCGTATGCCCCGCCCGTTGATTCTCACTCCAACCATGAAGCTTCTCATCATCACACTCGCCAGCATCGTCACCTGTGTCCTCTCGGCTGCCGCGCAGCCCGCCTTCCGCGCGGGCGCCGCCGTGATCGACATCACGCCGCCGAAGCTCCCCGTCCTCGTGAACGGTGGAATGCTCAGCCGCTATGTGGACAAGATCAACACACGCGTGAACGCCCGCGCCATCGTCGTCGCTGATGACAAAACGCAGATCGCCATCGTCGTCGCGGACAGTTGCATGATGGGCCGTCCGCTGCTCGACGAGGCAAAAGCGCTCGCCGCCAAACGCACCGGCATCGACACCGACCACATCCTCATCTCCGCCACCCACGCGCACAGCGCGCCCGCATCGATGGCCTGTCTCGGCACCGACGCTGATCCGGCTTATGTGCCCTTTCTCCGCGACAAACTCGTCGAGGCCATCGCCGCCGCTCAGGCGAATCTCGTCCCCGCACGCGTCGGCTTCGCCAAAGGAAATGCGGCGGAATTCACCGCGCTGCGCCAGTGGATACGACGGCCCGACCGCGTCACCGAGGATCCCTTCGGCAACATGACCGTGCGCGCATCCATGCACGCAGGCCGCATCTGGGACGATGTCACCGGCGAGTCCGGCCCGGAGGATCCCGATCTCTCGCTCATCTCGATCCAGACGCGCGATGGCAAACCTCTGGCCGTGCTCGCGAATTTCTCGATGCACTACTTCGGCGACAAAGACATCAGCGCCGATTACTTCGGCCTCTTTGCCGAAGGACTGAAAACGCGCATCGCACCCGGCGGCAACTTTGTCGGCATCATGTCCCACGGATGCAGCGGCGATATTTACCGCGTCGATTACACCGTGCCCGAGAAAGACCGGCCTAAACCCACCATCGACGAGTACACCAACGGGCTGCTCGACATCGCGATGAAAGCCTACGCGGGCATCAAATACGGCGACGAGCCGAAAGTGGCGATGGCCGAGCGCCGCATGACGCTGAACTACCGCGTGCCCGACAAGCAGCGTCTCGAATGGGCGCAGCGCATCGTCGCTGAAATGGGCGACCGCCCCGCGAAGACACCGACTGAAGTTTATGCGCGCGAGCAAATCATCCTGCACGAGCGGCAGAAGACGGAGATCGTCGTGCAAGCTCTGCGCATCGGCGAGATCGGCATCGCCACCACGCCGAACGAAACCTACGCGATCACCGGCCTCAAAATCAAAGCCGCCAGTCCGCTTCAGCACAACATGGTCATCGAACTCGCCAACGGCGGCGATGGCTACATCCCGCCGCCCGAGATGCACGCATGGGGCGGCTACAATACCTGGGCCGCGCGCTCCGCCGGTCTCGAAGTGATGGCGGAGGCGAAGATCACCGCAGCAGCCATCGGCCTGCTCGAAAAAGTCAGCGGCAAGACACGCCACGACTGGAAACTCAGCGACGGCACGGCTGCGAAGAATGTGCTCGCCGCAAAACCGGCAGCCTACTGGCGGCTCAACGAATTCACCGGCCCGCACGCCGCCGATGCGAGCGGCCACGAGCGCGACGCGGTCTTTGAAAGCGATGTCGCCTACTATTTGGAAGGCCCAAAGTCAGCGGCCTTCTGCACCAATGGCGAAACCAATCGCGCGCCGCATCTCGTCGGCGCCAGAATCCGCGCGCGCCTCGCCGGTCTCGGAGATCACTTCACCGTGTCGATGTGGTTTTGGAACGGCATGCCAAATGACGCGCGCGACACGAGCGGCTGGCTTTTCTCCCGCGCCCACGATCACGGCCTGGGCGCGCACGGCGACCACCTCGGCATCGGCGGCAAGAGCGGCAACACAGGCCGGCTCATTTTCTTTAACGGCACCGACGAGAAAACCTCCGTCGCCGGCAAAACCGAAATCCCGCGCTGGCAGTGGCAGCAGGTGACGCTCGTGCGCGATGACGATGCGGTGCGTGTCTATCTGAACGGCAATCTCGAAATCGAAACCACCAGCCGCCACGATCCCTTCGAGCCTCTCGGCGAGTGCTTTTTCGGCGGCCGCAGCGACAACGACTCGAATTGGGAAGGCCGCCTCGACGAGATCGCCATCTTTGACCGCGCGCTGAGCGCCGATGAGGTGAGCAAGCTGGTCGTGAAGTAATCGCGACTCTATTTTGTCGCTGTGTTTTTGAGAAATGCTTCCGCATATCTCTTCCCCAGCTCGCGAAACGACGGCGAGTCGAAGTGAACCTTGTCGCCCTTGTGCGTCAAACCTTCCGCGCTGACGAACGCCGTGTGCGGCACTTTGGATGCCAGCGCCTGATGCGCCTTGTCCACGATGACCTTCTCCGGCGTCCACGGCACGCCATCAAACTTGCCCATCTGCCCCGCGATGAACGGCGCATCAGGCGCGTTCAGCTCCTTGCGCGTGCGCGCGATGAGATCATGCAGCTTTGGCTCGTAAGTGTCCGCGTATTGCGGCAGCGAGTCACCCTCGCCCTGATGCCAGAGGATGCCCTTGAGCGTGCCCGCTTTCAGCGCGATGGCCGCGCGCTTTGACATGTCGTCCCATGGATGACTTTTCGTCGGCGCATAAAACTCACCCGGCTTCCACGCGTCAATGTGCGAGCCGCCGACCGCGCAAGGAATGAGGCCGATGGTCACGCCCGGATTCGCATCCGCGATGATCCGACCAAAGGTTTTTCCAAGGCCAACTCCAGCAGCCGGTTTGTCGAAGTGCATCGGATCAACCGCCGGCACCCACACGCCGCTCTTGCTCAGCATGAGCACGCGCGGATGCGGCGTCTTGTCTTGCTCCTCGACCGCACCACGTCCGGCCATGTTCGACTGCCCGACGAGCAGGAAGAGATGAAACTTGTCCTTCGACGGCAGCACAACTTCCTGCGCGGAGGCGAGTGTGGTCTGAATGACGGCGAGCAGAGCAATGAAGCGGCAAATCATAAGTTATCTTTGAACTGGCCGGTTTCCGACTTCTTTCCAGCGAAGCCGGCGCGCACGCAGGCTCCGCCGATAGTCGGATGCCCGCGACCGGCCTTCATCATCCTGTAGTCGTATGGCGCGCACCGCCCGCCTGAGACACGATGGGCGCGTCAAAGAACTTCAAACCAAACATCCATCATGAACACATCCAACATCACTGACAGCCTTTCCTCCACCAATGTGCGCGGCATTCTCAACGCGGAGCAATCCTGCCCCGCCTACGGCGCCGGCAAGCTCTCCGCCGCCGATGACCGTTTCTGGTCCATGGCCTCGCATCTCATCGCGCTCATCGTCCTCATCCTGAAACGCGGTCAAAGCCCCGCCCTCGACGCGCACTGGAAAATGGCGCTGAACTTCCAGCTCACCATGTTCATCGCCGGCTTTGTGCTCGGCTTTCTGGGAGCACTGCCGGTCGTGGGAGTTGTCTTCATGCTCGCCAGCGTGGTGCTCTCACTTGTCTCGCTTGCTCTCGCGATCAACGGCTTGCTCAAAGCAAAAGATGGAAAGCTCTTCCGTTATCCTTTAAGTCTTCACCTGATCAAATAACCGCCCTCGAACCCATCTCGACCATGAGCCGCATCCTTCTCATCGAAGACGAACCCACCACGCGTGCCAACATCGCCACCGCGCTGCGCATGGAAGGATACGAAGTGCTCGAAGCTGGAAACGGACGCGACGGCATCGACCAGGCCCGCACCGGCAGGCCCGATGTCGTCGTGTGCGATGTGATGATGCCGGTGATGGACGGCT
>JANPIW010000005.1:0-2681 GCA_031425215.1 Verrucomicrobiaceae bacterium | reverse complement strand
ATGCCGTCCTCGATGTTGAGATTTCCAAATGAGTTGGCACCCGCGAGCTTGATCACATCCTGGCCGACTTTCGTGAGATCAAAGTTGCCGGTGATATTGCCATCGATGACAAGATACGAACCGCGCAGTCCGACATCGCTCGGATTGAGGTTGGTGCTCGTGTTGAGCTTGCCCATGTCGTACATGAAATGGTTCGCGCCGTTGGATGTGCCAGCAGGGTAGATCTGGCCGAGATACGAATCCGCGGTCAGGTTTACCGTCACGCCGCTGCGAATGGTCTGTATGACGGCCACTTCATCGAAGTCGAGCGGCAGGTAGCCCATGATGGAGCCGCCGGAGAGATCGATGGTGCGGGTGCCGGTCACGTCGGTGAAGACCTGCCAGTGGACGCCGTTGGCGAAGGTGAAATTCCCCGTACCGCGTGCATCACTGCGTGCCCAGCGCTCGATGGAGCCGGGGCTTTGGATGAGCGTGGCGGTGGGGGTGAAGTTGGCGGTCGCGATCTCGATGACGCCGGTGGAGTTCACCGTGGCGGTGGCGGTGGCAGCACCGAAGGCACCGTTGTGAAGCACGCGCACGCTGGCATCGCCGATGCCGATGGTATGCGCGCCGGTGAAGCTGGCGCTGTTGTCGCCGAGGGTGATGATACCATCGCCCGAGAAGCGCACGTCGTAGAGACCCTGGTTGTTCAGGCCGCCCGCGCCATTGCCGGAGCCGAGCTGGAATCCGCTGGTGGAACCGGGGCCAAAGGTGATCGAGTCCGTGCTGATGAGATAGTTGTCATACAGCGTGACGGTGCCGGTGCGGACGGTGTGGCGGGAGGCGTCTGATTGCAGGAAGACGATGCCGTTTTGACCTCCGCCAGTGGACTTGAGGTCGATGGCGGGGATTTGATCGAGACGGTCGCTCGCGGCCACGCTGCGCACGATGCCCAGATCATTGACGGTGATCTTGCCGCCGCCCCAGGTGAAGACATCGGGGCTGCCGCTATTGAAGTTGTATCGTACCTCGTTGACCTGAAGCGTGTTGTCGTTGTCCGTCATGTGCGCGCCATTGAGGATGACCTCGCCCGTGCTCTGCGCGCCTGGCGTGAGGAACTGGAGCCCGCCGCCGTTGACGATCCAGTCGCCGGTGAACTGCGGCTGGTCGCTCTGGATGTTGAGGAAATTGGTTCCCGACTTGATGACATCGCTGGCGAAAATCTTGCCATTGATTTGGAGAATTCCAGTATTGGCCCAGATGAGCGCCTCACCCATGCCATTGCCTGCGGCCCCGAAATAGAGGTCGGCGTTGGTGGTGGTCGTGTTGGCGGCCGCGATGATGCCGCCGCTGCGGATGGTGATGCGGTTAAAAGCGCCATCCGCGCTGACATTGATGGAGCGATCCGTGCGCAGTGCGTACACGTCGGCGTTGATGCCCAGCGTGCCTGTCGCGGTGATGAGATTCAATATTTCAGTTCCGTCGTTTAAAGGTAGCGTTGTGCCATCAATGGTGCCGCCGACGGAGGTGAGGTAGTTCGCAGGTGCGGTTCCTTCCGTGATGACCTGAAACCCGAGCGTTGTGTCATACTTCAAGAACTGATTCTGCGAGCGGCTGACGATCCACGGATCAATCATGTTGTTATTCTGGATGGGCGAGCCACCGGACCAGGCGTTGATGATGAAGCGGTCCGTGTTCACCGAACCGGCATCACCGAGCAAGTCGGCATCGTGGCGCAGCATCAGGGTGGCTGTGGCCGTGCCGCGGATGAGATCGCTGGCGATCAATTCCGCCCCGAAGCCTGTCGTCCGGCGCACCACAACCTCGGAGCCGCCAGTAAAGGTGATGTCACCAATGATCTCCTTGTTCGCGGCATGATCGGTGCCGTCGCCCACCATGTCGAGCACGGCGCTGTGCATGGTAATGCCCGCCGTGTCTGCCCAGCGGCCCCCGCCACCGATGGTGCCGCCGGCTTGCGTGCCCGTGGTGCCGCTGCCGGTGAAGGGTGTGCCGTTGTCGAAGCGGAGGCGCGAGCCGCCATGAAGCACCACCACATTGGCATTGGTGGTGGCACTGTTGGCCGCTGTGCCGGAGGCACCTTCGTAGCGCATGTCGCCAAACACATCGATCTGGCCGGTGCCCAATGGTGTGCGGAAGGTGGTGCCGGTGCCGATCGCTCCTCCTTGCACAGAAAGAACTGTGCCGCGATAGCCCCCATCGAGATTTCGCGCGCGGGTGACAAGCGTGCCGCCATCGAAGGTGTTATTGCCGTTGGCGTTGAAGGTCACGGTGCCGTAGCCGCCGACGGTGTCAGCCATGCCGATCACCATGCTGTTGCCAGCGCCGGCGAACTGGTCGCTGTTCGCCGCGGCGGGACCGACGGTCAGGGTGCTGAAGCCGCCGCCAAGGCGGAACTGTGTGCCGCCCGTGCCCCAAGGCGTGACGCTGTTGGCCGTGAGGTTTCCATTGCCTTCACCACCGCCGAGGTTCCAGAGATTGAACACACCGCCATCGCGCGTGGCCATCGCCGGATCGATGGCGAGGGACTGGTTGGCATCGATGGAAAGCACGCCGTTGCCCGTGCCGCTGATCGCGCCGGCGACCGCCGCTGTGACCGTGTTGAAATTGGCGATGGTGCGGGTGCCGATGATGCCCGCCGCTGTGGCGCTGGAATAGACCTTGAGGGGACCGCCGCCCAGGTT
>JANPIW010000004.1:0-2498 GCA_031425215.1 Verrucomicrobiaceae bacterium | reverse complement strand
GGAGCAGTCGGTGCTGGAGCAGTCGGTGCTGGAGCAGTCGGTGCCGGAGCAGTCGGTGCGGGAGCGGTGGGCGCTGGCGCTGACGGCAGCGGGGCGGGCGTGGTGGGCGGAGACGATGGGTCCGCAGGCTTGGTGGGAGGCGTAGTGGGCGGGGTGCCCGTGCCAGACGGCGGGGTCGATCCGGGCGGCGGCTTGGGTTTCTTTGGCGGCTCGGTTTGTCCAAAGGACGCCAAGGACGTGCCCAGACAGAGGGTGATGATCAAGGATGTGATATATGATTTCATGGAATGGAGGTGAACTGAGCACGTATCGACGTGCTTTGCGCGCCCCTATTCACCTGGCATCGGAATATTGTTAATCTTCATGAATCGCGCCCTGCCGAGATCGCCACGAAAAAGGCGGGCCTCGAAGCCCGCCTCTCTTTTTAAAACAACCGGCTGGGAGCGGCCTTAGTTTGCCTGGACGTAAACCGGGTTTTTGGCGCTGGTGGTGGAGGTCTCCACTTCAATATACTGAACCGGCGGCGAGAAATCCTTCGTCCATATTCCGCCAGGAACGCGTGTGGCCCTGACCCTGTCGTTGAGGCTGCCCACCATGTATGGCTTTGGCTCAGGCGGTGTGATGATCTTCCAGGCCGAGAAGTACGTGCGCTCAACGGCGTCGCCATAGGCGATCATGGTGTTTTGATACATCTTCTCGGTGGACTGGAATGCGCGTTTGGCGGATTTGCTGCCAAACTTGAACCAGCGGCGGGCGGTGCGTACTTCCTGGTCGGCGACATCATCGTAGGTGTCGAGAGCGTAATTGGTGTAGCGCGAAGCTTCACGATGGGCGAGGTCGTCGGACCGACGCACCGCGTTGAGGCCGATCTTGGTGTAATTTCTGGCCTGACGGTCAGCCACCCTGCCGCCGTAGTCGATCGTGTCGTGCGCAACATCTTGGTCGATCTTCGAGTGAAGTCCGGCTCCTGCGGCATAAACATCCAGCACTCTGTTCGTGCGCGGCGCGCCCTGATTCGGGATCTCAGCCGAAGGGCGCGTGTAGTCTCTGGGGCTGGTGCAGGATGCGAGGAGCGATGCGAGTGCGAGAGGCAGAAGTGATTTCATAAATAGGCCACGATTCTGACCGAGAAGGGCATGAGTTGTCAAAGCTAAATTCTGCTAAATGCCGAAAATCTGCTGCTCACGGACTCAGCGCGCGGTGTGATTGCGTTTGGAAGCGGCGAGAAATCCTCGCGCCGTCTGAGATCAGGGATCAACCACAAGGCTGAATGCCTTTTCAGCAGTCTGTGGCAAAGGGGCTGAAGTATCAGTGACTCTGATGGTGAAATTAAACGTGCCCGGCGTGGTGGGTGCGCCTGTGAACGAGCCATTCACCGCCAGTGCCATGCCAGGCACGGAACCGGCAGGCATCGTCCATGTCAGCGTCCCCACACCGCCCGTGCTGACGAATGTCTCCGATTTCAACGTGCCTACTTTTCCTGCAGCGAGGGGCGAGCTGTTAGTGATGGTCAGCCCTGTCACCGTGAGATTGAAGGTCTTCACCGCGCTCTGCGTCTGCGTCTGCCGGTCGGTCACGCGCACGGTGAAAGTGTACGTGCCCACCTCCGCTGCGGTAGGCGTGCCGGAGATCAGACCCGAGGGGGAAAGGATCATGCTGGCCGGCAGCGCGCCGGGGGGGACGATCTGCCAATAGCCGATTGCCGTGGTGCTCGATTGCGCGAGCTGCGCGGAGTAAGGCGCTCCCACACCCGCATTGCTCAGCGGCGAAGCGGTGGTGATGAACATGCCGATGGAGAGGCTGAACTCCTTTGATGCCTTCTGCGCCCGCGTGCCGCTGTCCTTCGCGCTGACGGTGAAATTAAACGTGCCGAGCTGCGAGGGTGTGCCGGACAGCAGACCTGCGGTGGAAAGCGTCAGCCCCGCAGGCAGCGCACCTCCGGCGAGCTCCCACGTCACGGCGCCCGTGCCGCCCGATGATGCCATCTGCAGCGAGTAGGTTCCGTTCACCGGCGCGGAGTCGAGCGGCGACAGGGTCGTGATGGTGAGCCTGCCCACATTCTCAGGAATGAATCCGCGCGCGGCCAGCACGTTTTTGATCTCGTCAATGCTCTGCGCCACGGTGCGCTCCACGCGGTTCACGCGCACGGTGAGCGTCTCGTCATACTTCAGTCTCCATGTCTGAATCTCCGCCGAGCCGATGCGCGAGGGATCAATGGCATCCACTGCGGTGCTCGCGCCAGCCACGCACCCTTTTAGCTCCTTGGCAATGGTGGCGCTGATCGCCGCCGAAGGGATGGAAAAACGTGCGATGCCGTTGGCGGGACCGAATGCCAGATAAGAATCCCCGTCATTCGTGGCTGCGTCGGTGGTGGCGTCCGTCGTGTCGGTGGTCGTTGTTGTTGTCGTGGTCGTGGTCGTCGTGGACGGGTCCGTGGTCGTCGTGGTGCCGCCGGAACTGGCGGTGATGACCCACTGCCTTTCTCCCTTTTCCGTAAA
>JANPIW010000003.1:0-1515 GCA_031425215.1 Verrucomicrobiaceae bacterium | reverse complement strand
GTCGAAGATGGCGTGGAGTCTAAGTTTGCCCGTTGGCGCGGCTTCTTGCGCGATGCCGGGTAATGTGAGGCAGGCCATGGCGAGCATGACAGCAATGGAGCGGATGGTGGTTCTCATGGGATGGTGTGATGGTCTCAAATGGCGGCGAAGGCTGTTCTGGGATCCGGGTGATAACGGCGGTTGAAAATGGCTGCGGACGCGCGGCGCTGCTTTTGTGTGCCTTGTTCACAACAGTGGGCAGTCACGAGGGCTGTCGGTGAGGAACGGTTCGAGTTGCGAGTGGGATGCATCCCCGTCCAGTGAGGTCGGTATCTCTTAAGAACCTTGCTCCCCTGCCACCAGCGTTGCACAATCATCGATCTGCCGCTTGCGGCAGAGTACCGGCAAGCGCTCGACGGTTCATTGTGACAGAGACCGACCTCACAGGCCAAGACTTCGCTCGCGCCGAGCGCGCTGCAACTTTTTTGCCGCTGGCACGAGCACATAGTTCGTCAAGGGATCAACGATGGCACCGACGATGACTCCGAGCACGGCAGCGATTCCGGCGCTGACGAGCCAATGGAGTTGCCCTTTCCCTGCGGGTACTGCGTCTGCGACGGAATCCGCAGCGTGACGTACCCAGGCTTCGGGTCCATGAACACCGAGTTCATGCAGACCGTGGATGAGAATGCCACCGCCCACCCAAAGCATGGCGATCATACCGATGAAGCTGAGCCCTTTCAGAAACCAGGGCATGCCTTGGACGATGCCGCGCCCTATCACTCTTGCAGCAACCTGCCTTGATTGGGCGAGCATCACTCCCACATCGTCCGCCTTGACAATGATAGCAACCGCGCCATAGACCAAGAGCGTCATGCCGGCGCCGACGACAGCTAACACGCCGGCTTGCAACCACGAGGGCGAATCAGCGATAGAGGCCAGGGTGATGGCCATGATTTCGGCAGATAAAATGAAGTCGGTGCGGATCGCACTTTTCACGCGCTCATCTTCGAGTTCTGCCGCGGTTTGATTCGCTGGCTGAGTTGACGCATCATCGGGGTGGTGGCCTGGACGGATGAGGTCCATGACCTTGTGATAGCCTTCTAGGCAAAGAAAAGCTCCACCCGCCATGAGCAGCGGTGTGATCACCCAGGGAGCCAGGAAACTCAGCAACAGGGCCCCTGGTAGCAACAACAGCAGTTTATTCTTCAGGGAACCGATAGCGATTTTGCGGATGATTGGCAGTTCGCGATCCGCAGCGAGGCCCACGACATAACGCGGCGTCACAGCGGCATCATCGATGACAATGCCTGCTGCCTTGCTTCCTGCCTTGGCAACCTGGGCACTCGCATCATCGAGTGATGTCGCCGCAATCTTGGTCAGAGTCACCACGTCGTCGAGTAGAGCCATGAAGCCAGAACTCACTGGGAAACCTCCTTGTGGCGTTGTGTCGCTTTGATCTGTAGGAATAAGGTAAGCGTAGTCAAAACGGACCAGCGGCCCTGAATTTCCTGAGCGAGCATCCGCGCGGCAAAC
>JANPIW010000002.1:0-6349 GCA_031425215.1 Verrucomicrobiaceae bacterium | reverse complement strand
GTTGCTGTGGTCGCTGACGATGATGATCTCGTGTTGGGGGTGGGCGTGTATGGTGATGTGGTGCTCGTGGGTGGCGGGGTTGCGCTGCTCTTCTTTGCGCGCGACGATGAGGCCGGTGTGGCGGGGCGGCGGGGCGGCGGGATCGGGGATGGAGGCGGCGCTTGTTTTGACGCGGCGGGCGAAGTGGATGACGGTGGCGGGATAGCCGGCGTAGGTCCAGAGCAGGAGTGCTGCGGCGGCGCAGAAGAGTGTTTCCCAGATCGGCATCGGCGGCGGCGGGGCGGCTTAAGTGGGGGGGATGAAGTAGTTGATGAGATACGTCCAGAGCCAGGTGGAGAAGGCGAGGAGGGCGTAGCCGAGGGCGAAGTCGATAGGCCCGTAGCGGCGCCAGAGGCGCAAGATGCCGCTGCCGGCGTCAGCGCGCAGCTCCGTCTTCACGCCGCCGTCGGGGCCGGCGGGTGTGACGGATAGGACGGGGACGGCCTCTTTGGCATCCATTTCTTCCTCGAATGCCTCCTCGTCGGGTGTCTCCTCCTCGGGGAGGTCCTCGACCTCGACGCCGAGGTCCCTGGCGAGAACTTCGCGGCGGAGTCGCTCCTGGGAGAGCTTGTGAAAGGCGGTGGCGGCTCCGGCCATGAGGAAGAACTCGGTGTGATAGGAGCGGTTGATCATCCAGCCGGAGGCGAAGAAGCCGGCGAGGAGGGCGAAGAGGAGGAGGCGGGTGCGCTCGAGAATGTCGGAGCCGGTCTTGAGGGTGAAGAGGGAGCGGGCGGCGCAGGCGAAGATGGAGAGGTAGAGGAAAAGCCCGACGGGGCCTTGGTCGGCGCCGACCTGGACGATGGAGCTGTGGGTGGATTTATCGACGATCTCGCCGTCCCAGAGGATGCTGGCGGAGAAGCGATTCCAGCCTGCGGGGGTGGGGCCATCGTAGGCTGTGCGGGCCTGCTCGAAGGCGAGGGCGCGGCCCATGACGCCTTCGTCATGGCGCATGGCCTCGGGATCGGCCATGCGCGGGAGCATGGTGATGGCGAAGGAGCCTGCGATGAAGAGCAGGGCGGCGATGCTGATCTGCACGATGAAAGAGCGCCCGACGATGAGGGCGGCGGCGATGGCCACGGCGCCGGCGATGTAGGCGCCCTTGGACTCAGTGGCGACGACGCATTGGGTCACGAGGATGAACATGGGGATGGCGAGAAGTCGCGATCCAACATCGCGGCGGAAGACCATGGTGAAGTAAATGAGCGGGAACGCGGTGACGGCGGTGTGGCCGAGGGCGTTGGGGTTGTCGAGCATGTAGGAGTTCAGACAAAGGCGCCCGAGCTGCCCGTCGATGATCTCGCGCGCGCCGGTGATGTCCATGCCCATGATGGTGGCGGTGCCCAGGATGCAAATGAAGCCGACGCACGCGGCCCACCATTTGAAGAAGCGGTCCAGCCTGTCCTCGGTGACGAGCGTCTGGCTGGTGAGAAAATAGAAGGCGGCGAGGGGGAGCATGGCGGTTAAGGTGAACCACCAGTCGAAGTCCACCCAGATGCCATGCAAGAGGTAGGCGACCATGATCCACTCATGCGGAGTGCGCATCCAGCCCCAGACCGGGGTGCGGTTGGGCCGCTGGAGCAGCCCGACGATGCCCAGGAACATGATGGGCTTGATCACATTGAGGCCCGCGATGGCCTCCACCCAGTCCTGCGGGTGAACGAAATAGAAGATGAGGAAGAGAACGAGAGCCGTGAATTCCATGTGGGATTTCCCTGAGAGTAACGTGAGCGGCGTATCAAGCAAACCCGGCATCATCAGCGGCCTGGCGCAATCCCGCAGACTGCGGAACCCGGGTGGATGCGAGAGCGGAAGTCTCTTCCCCGCCAAAGCCGGGCACGCCCGCCACGCTGCGCGCGCCGCCGCAAACGATGATGCGGATGGTGTCGAGGAGAACGAAAACATCAAGCGCGAGGCTCATGTGCTTGAGGTAGTAGAGGTCGTATTCCAGCTTGCGCCGCGCGTCGGCGACGGTGGCGCCGTAGGGATACGAGACCTGCGCCCAACCGGTGAGTCCGGGCTGGAGATGAAGGCGCTCGCGGTAGTAGGGGATTTGTTTTTCCAGATCAGCGACGAACTCGGGCCGCTCGGGTCGCGGACCGACGAAGGACATCTCGCCGCGCAGAATGTTGATGAGCTGGGGGATTTCGTCGATGCGGTATTTGCGGAACAGCCCGCCTGCGAAGGTGACGCGGTTGTCGTCCTTGCGCGACCACTGAGGGCCGTCGCTCTCGGCGTCGGCACGCATGGTGCGGAGCTTCACGATGGTGAAATCGCGCCCGTGCCGGCCGCTGCGCGTCTGCGTGAAAAGCACCGGCCCTTTCGACGTGAAACGGACGAAGAGCATGGCGGCGAGGCACACGGGGCCGAGGGGTATGAGCAGGAGCAGCGAGACGATGATGTCGAAGGCGCGCTTGAGCTTGCGGATGTAGAGGAGCTGCGGCATCGAGCTGGCTTGGAGGAGCCAGCCGCCGTCGATCAACTCAAGGGGCACCATTTGATAGAGATCCTCAAACGCATCCATCAACGTCATGATGTGCAGCCCCTGATAACGCAGGCCGCGCAAGGGCGTGGCGATCTCCGAGTCCATCACATGCGAGGGACGCACCACGAGGCCGTCAAAACGCTCCTGCGCCCACTCGCCGCTCATGTCCTCGAATTTTCCGAGCACGGGAACGCCGAGCGTGTCCGCCGGCTCAAACCCCACACCCGTGAGCAGCCCGGCGAATTTGATCTGCGGCTTGTCAAACGCAGCAAGCCTCGCGGCCTCGACCAGATCATCAGGGGACATCGCGAGACAGGCCAGACGCAGCGGTCGCTTTCGAGCACGCCTGCGGATAAGCAGATGATGCGTCCATACGCTCACGGACGAAAGCAGCACAGCCACGACCATCACACCACGACCGATGCGCGCGGAGAAATTGATCGAGCCATAAGCAAGCGCGACGACGAACATTAGCGACAGCGCGCCCCCGAGGAGCATGATGCGCCGGAACGCGCTGTAATGCATGCTTTCCTCCGAGTAGAGACCGAAGATGTAAATGGTGCAGGCCAGCATGAGCGAGCACACCGCGATGGAAGGAAGGTAGAACTCGAAGCTCGGCGCCCACCACTGGTCGAAGCGTATCACGGAGCCAAAATAGAAGCTCAACGCCACCAGCACCACGTCTGTGATGAAACGCTGGCCTACGCCGTGCCAGTGTCGGCTGTGATTTCCGTAGATGCTCATCCGGGATCGATGCCTCGTGCGCTTTGCTCACGCCAGGCGAGGGCGGAGTGTGGCGCGGGTGGGGGGGGAATTCAAGCGGACAGGATCATGATGACAAAAGAAAACCGACGCAGCACGACGAAATAGCCACGAGAAAGCACGCGCTCGCCCTCTAATCGGAAAAACATTCATCACAATCTCGAACCGCGCGCTTTTTTAAGCGTGTGAATGGAAAGCAGCCCGATGGCCGTCATCACCGCCGTGCCGATGAAGTGAACGGCCACGAGGAGGTGATTCGCATGATGCAGCCCGCCAAAGCCGGAACCAGCCCACTCGATCACCAGCCTCATCACAACTGCCCCGCTCACAGCCAGCACCGTCATGAGACAGAAAAACAACACGCCTTCATTAAGATCAATGAGCCGCCGCGTGATCGCGAGCGGGCGGTCAGGCGTGGATAGAAACAGGCTGCATCCGAAGATGTAAAACTGCGTTCCAATGATTCCCATCAACAACAGGATTGCCTGGCTGTGGATATCAAAGATGTTGAACTTGCCCACAGCAAGCGGGCCGGTGAACGCAGCCGCTGCCTGGAGCACCGCGGCGGGCAGCAAGAGTAGCAGGCCCAGCCATTCAAAGAGCGCCGGTTTTTCCGACAGGATAAAAAGCAAATGCCTCATGCCATCACGCCAAGTGCGCAGATGCGCGACCCGGTCAGGCGGCCCCGGACGCAAACCTGAAGGAATCTCCACCGTCACAGCGCGGTGCTTGAGCGCCTTGATCAGGAGTTCGGAGGCAAATTCCATCCCCGTCGCCCTCACCTCCCATTGCACAAAGGCCTCTTTCCTGATGCAACGGAAGCCCGAATTGCAATCGGAGAGCCGCCCGCTGAAAAGCAGGTTGATCATCGCCGTAAGCACAGGCGTGCCGAGATAGCGGTGAAGAAACGGCATGGCACCCGGCTCGATACGTCCATTCATGCGTGAGGCGATCGCCATGTCCGCAGAGGCGGCGGACGCTGCTTGGTAGAGGGGAGCCGCGTTCTCATAGAGATAGGTGTTGTCCGAGTCAGCAAACATCACATAGGGCGCCCTCGCTCCCTCGATCCCAGCCCGCAACGCCGCGCCGTACCCTCGAGTCGCGGCATGAACCACCCGGCAGCCCAGGGACTCGGCTATTTGGATTGATGCATCCGTGCTGCCGTTGTCAGACAAAATCACCTCATAATTAATACCGAGCGTGCGGAGCGAACGATGCACCTGCTCGATGCACGTCGCCAAAGTGCGCTCCTCATTCAAACACGGGAAGACGAATGAAACTGCCGGAGCCGTCGGAGGCGGGGAGGGATCGGTCGGCATGTGTGGTAGCGCTGGAATTTAAGCTGCGAAGAGGTCGGTTCATCCTTGCCACGACTTGCTGGCGATAACTCGGCAGACCATCGCCATGCTCTTACTC
The DNA here is from genome assembly GCA_031425215.1 of Verrucomicrobiaceae bacterium. Classification (GTDB taxonomy): domain Bacteria; phylum Verrucomicrobiota; class Verrucomicrobiia; order Verrucomicrobiales; family Verrucomicrobiaceae; genus JANPIW01. The sequence continues at coordinate 1,650 of JANPIW010000002.1, read as the reverse complement.
GGGCGCAGCACCGGAAGGCTTCTCAGCAACTGCCTTCCCGGGGGCGGCCGGCTCAGGAACGGTCTGGGGTTTGATCGGGGAGATTCGGTTCTTGCCCACTTTCTCCCCCATAGTTTCCAATTGTTTGAAAGGCCACATTCCGTTTTTCTTCAAAACCGCCAGACTAATCCACGAAACCATGAAAATCGCCGCCAGCATGCAGACGCTCTCAATGATGGTGAATCCACGTTTCATGGGTGATTGGTAAATCATGATAGCCTGTTTTGATAACCAACCCCCGCACTGATGTGTGCAGATTAGAATCTTCTCTAGCAAATCGCTCGCCGACCTTGTTGAAAGGGGAACCGCGTGCAAAGAAAGCCGAAGGAGTTGGCAGCAATCGCAAATTAGCGCGCGTTGCTGGAAACTTCCCGAGGCACATAACCCGGATAGGCACCCTTTTTCATGGGCCAGTCATTCGCGTTGTGAAACTGGTTGCACGACGAAAAGACCAACAGCGCGACTGAGGCCAGTATGGTTTTGAGGACAGTGTCTTTCAGTTTGGATTTCATGGCAGTGAGTTTGGTTTGAGGTGATTTAAAGAAGGAAGTCTAAGCGTGCAGGACTCTCGGGTCAGCGCCTTCCTCTGTATAGTGCGTGTAGTAATAAGGGCTTGAATAGTAGTAGTAGTAATGATTCGAGGGCTTCGACAGATCCAGTCGATTCAACACAAAACCAAGCAGATGCGCTCCACCCCGCTTCAACTGATCAACACAATTATCCACATCAACGAGCTTGGTTTGCTCAGCACGGACAAGCACCACCACACCATCCGCCACCCGCTGAATGGCGATTGTTTCGCTCAGACCTAACACAGGTGGAGAATCGAGCACGATTCTATCATAGCGACCTCTCAGACTGAGGATGAGATCAGCAAACGCTTGACGGCATAGATACTCAGACGCTCCTGGTACAAACTCTCCGCGCGTGATGACATCAAGGTTAGGATTTTCGGTGGATTGGATGATCTCCGCCTCTGTTGCCTCACCCTTGAAGTAGGTTGACAAACCCTTGGAGTTGTCGAGTCGCAAAATTTGATGCGCCCTCCCACGACGCAAATCCGTGTCAACCAGAAGGGTCCTCTCTCCCATTGAGAAAAAGGCCCAGGACAAATTTGATGCTAGTGTGCTCTTGCCCTCAGATGGTCGCGAACTCGTGATCACAACAACCTGTGTCTTGCCCTCATTTCCAGGATGCAAAATGATATTGCTGCGAATGACACGAAAGCATTCAAGAAGAAAATTGGGGATCTTGGATCCCATTGCAGGTGCCCTGAAAATGTCTTCAAGCATTTTTGCAGAAGCCTTTGGCACCATGCCAAGTCCTCTCATTCCAAATCGATTCTCGAGCTGCGGAATTCTTGACACTGTGGAGTTGATGAATTGCAAACCAACTGGTACACCAAGGCCCAGGCCCAGCGCTAGCGCGATACTGATCATCATTGCCTTTTTAGGGGTTGGGGAAATGGGCTCCTGGTCAGAGAGGAGTTCGTAGCCGTTGAAATCAAGCTCCACTTGGTTCTTTCTGTCACCGAACTGGATGGCCGCTATTTTTTTGGAAAGATCAGCATGGGCCGCAGCCCAGTCTTCCTCACCTTTGGCGATCATCCCG
>JANPIW010000001.1:0-1860 GCA_031425215.1 Verrucomicrobiaceae bacterium | reverse complement strand
GCCGAGGGCGGCTTCGTTGTCTTGATGGAGGATGTTATCGTGCATCCGCAACATCGCAGACACGGCTACGGCGGGCTGCTGCTGGAGCATGCCATCGAGTACGCGAAGGCGAAGGGCTTCAAACGCATCACGCTTCTCACGGACAAAATCAGCGAGGAATCACAGGAGTTTTTCAGCAAGCACGGCTTCCACCATTCCAGCATGATCCCGATGCGGCTGGTCTTTGAGCTGGAGTAAAACCATCTCCATAATTGATCGCGATGAATTGGTATTACGAGCACGAAGGCGTGAGCCAGGGGCCGCACAACGAGGCGCAGATGTCGCTGCTCGTGATGCAAAACCGCGTGGCCACGGACTGCCTGCTGTGGCATCCCGGCCTGGAGGAATGGCGTTCCTTGCGCGAGCTGAATCCCGCCTGGCTGCGCGATCCTGTGCCCGCGACGACACCAGCGCCAAAGCCCGCGCGTCAAAGCAAGTCAGAGCCGCCTGCAGATGACCTCGCAGATGAAAAGCCGCCAGTACCACCGGGCATCCCGGCCTCTCGCAGACCCAATGCCTCGCAGGAGCCGCCGATGGAGACGATGCTGAAACCACGCGCTCCATCCCCAACCACCGCGGCTGCGCCGGAGAAGAAGCCTGGGCTGCTCAAGCGTCTCTTTGGCGGGAAGAAGTAACGTGGAATGATCTTCCGAGATCGCTTCTCCTGAGAGCGAACTCGGAAGACCGCCCTACAATCCCGCGCGCTCACGCACCCAGCCGGGCACCAAGTGGAGATAGCCCTCCGCCTCCGGTGGAATGCGCGGATCAGTTGTTTCAGGGGCAGGTTGCGGATCAGCGGCCTTTTGCACCGGAGCGGCGACGCTGCCATAGACGCCAAATGCCATTCCGACCGGCGCGGCATCCGCTGTCGTGGCGGGCGCGGGCGCGAGGGAGTCGATGCGGCCCATCGGCTCGCCCGTATCGTGGGTCTGGTTGCCGTTCAGGTCGGTGAAAATGCGGATGTCATAAACATCGCTCGATGACAGAACAAATGAGGCTCGGCCATCGGCATCCACGGGACGCAGGGCGCGCACGTCATCGCCCTTGCGTTTCTTCACACTCGCCACGGCATAGGTGGGCGTGGCCTTGCTCTTGGGCGGCCGTTTGTTGAGCTGCACCGAAATGACACCGAACTGGCTAGGCGCATCACCGCCATCCTTTTTATACCAGGGGCACAGCGCACAGCCCGGCAACAAGACGGCGCAAAGAAGCGTGAGAATGAGTCGGGAGAACATCGCGGTGACAATTCTCGCGCCGTGCCTCAAAGAACGCCATCGCATTTTGCATCAAAGTTCTCGGATGGACAAAAAGTGGCTACCTCGCAAGGATTCGAACCTTGAATAAGAGATCCAAAATCTCCTGTGTTACCATTACACCACGAGGTAATGCGGTGAGGGCGCGCATGGTATGCAAACACGCGCTGTGTGCAAGATCCAAAGTGCTCAGTGCAAAGTGGCCAGTTTGCGCGCCGCAGTGGTCCCTCGAGTGAGCACTTTTCTACTTCCGCGCCTTCTCCATCACCTCTTTGAGAGTGACCTCGGCGCCACCGCGTCTCTTGCTCTCATCTGCGGCCTCCATGAAGGCGTAAATCTCCAGCGTCTCGGCAGGGCTGACTGGCGCCACCCCACTGCGGAAGAACTTCACGGCGGCGACTAGCAGCGGATCGTAGCCAGAGATATCGCCGGCCGCAGCCTCGCCCTTCTCACCCACGGCCTTGCCGCCGTAGCCTTTGCGGTCGGAGTCATTGCTCTCGCGAAAGATGCCGGTGCGCCCGCCCTCCCATGTGCCGCTGACCATGATCTTGCCGTCGGGCGTGGTGCC